>CAZPWA010000006.1:0-42834 GCA_964590665.1 Microcaldota archaeon | reverse complement strand
CCCACATGAGCTGGGTTCAGTACGTCGCGAGACAGTACGGTAGTATCTCCTGGAAGTGTTGTTTCTTGAGAGTAAGGATCTCTGAGTACGAGAGGAACGGAGATTCGGCGCCTCTAGTCGACCAGTTGTTAAAATGCATTGCTGGGCAGCCACGCGCCACGTCGATAAGACCTGAAAGCATCTAAGGTCGAAGCGACTCTTAAAACGAGGAAACATATCCCGCGGATAGCAGATCCGTTTGATAGGACTATGGTGTAAGACGCTAGGGTAACCGAGCGTTTCAGCCAGTAGTTACTAAAGGGCTATCTCAAACACAATTCTTTGAATTGTTGATTTGAAACACATATGGTTTTCTAGCTCGATATACTTCACTCTTGTCATCACATCATTACTAATGAGCACGCATAAATAATAGAATAAGCAAAATGATGCACTAATTTTATTTAATTTCAAAACATTTAGCCTAAGCTTTTTCATCAAAATAGGGTTAAGAAGGAGAAATTGGTAAGATCATAAATAGAAATTCTCTTTCAAAAACTAAAACTTAGATAAATTAAAGCTTATTTTACTAATCATCACAAAGACCAGTAATAAGAGTTAAGTCAAAATCAGCAGGCAGAACGTTGGTTTTGCAGCGAATAGAGCCGCGAGAAAGATGAGTCTGCCCAAAAGGAAGCTCAATAACCAAAGCATCGGTTGGGTCAACTAATCGTGAAAGACGATTAGGAAAATCAGCTTCAGGGACATCATAAATTCGGCCGGTTTTCTCATCAGTAACAGAGCAAAAGGTAGGTTTGGGAGTAATAATTATGGTCTTACCACAATCATCGAGAAAATCAATTGAATTTGCACCAAAATTTGACTGGAACGAATCAACACTTCGCACAGTCAATCCTTCACGATAGGCTATGCGATCAAAAGAAGACCTATCCATATCATAAACAAATGAATCGACAAAAAGTAAATTCAAACTAGAAAGAAGCAGGACAAATAAATCAACATGATCAACACGACCCGATAAATCAAAACTGGTAGGGACAAAATGTACCCTTGAAATATTATATAAATCCCTCAATTTTGCCGAAGTTTTTTCTTTAGACATGCGCACAATCGATGGAAGCGAATCAGGGGCAATTACAAAATCCTTTCCAAAAACAAAGCCACCCCCTTCTGCAAATGCGCCAACAGATTTTTTAGTATGCAAAGAATCGTTGTGAAAAATAAAATTGTCCCTTGGCCAAACCCAAGAGCAGCGAGCAGTTTTAACTCCATAAAGTTGCAAAATAGATAAAAGACCCTCAATTTCAGTGGCGGAAGTGGATTTTGGCTCAGTCAAAGGAGTCAGTGGAAATGAAATCCTTAAATGGCTGGGACCGACAACAACTAATGAATCCCTAGCACGAAAAATCATAAAAATATAGTAAAAACAACAATATAAAAATACGATGGAGACAAACTAATTTAAACCCCCATTTACAAATACAAATTGTGGCACAAACAAAACTAACAATAAGCAAAAAGAAACTTAATTTTCTACTTAGAGAACAGGGAGAAGATGGAGAAGAACTTCCCGATAATTATATAGATCCAAGACTATTTAATTAATTTTAGGTTTTGAGTAAGGACCAATTAGAAATTTAAAAAAACATTAAAAAAAATAGAAGAATTATTTCTTAGTAACTTTCTCCTCTTTTAGAACCATCTTTGCAATCATAAAGACAACAAATGCCAAGATCACGAAGTTAATTAAGGCAGCCAAAAATGGACCCCAACCAAGAGAAATTGGACCAAGAACTAATCTTGCAGTTTGCCATGATCCACCTGGAATAAATGGAGTAACTAAAGGCATAATGATTTCATCAACTAAGGATTTAACTAAGCCAGTTGCAGCAGTTGCCATGATAAATGCAACAGCAAGTCCCATAACTTTATATTCATTTAAAAAGTCCTTAAATTCAGAAATAATACTCATAAAATCACAAGCAAAAGATAGAGAAAAGAGTTTTTAAAAGATCATTTCGATTTCACAGTAGTGCTAAATGAAGGGAAACCGGCAGAATCAATTATTGAAGCCATTTCTTTTGCATGCGATTCATCTTTTGCAAGAGCAATGCAGCAACCTCCGCCTCCTCCGCCAGTCAATTTAGCCCCAAGAGCACCATTTTTACGAGCAAGAGTAACGATTTGCTCATTTGGCTTATCAACAACCCCTAAATTGACTAAAAGAGCGTGATTTGCATCCAAATAAGGGCCAAGACGCTGTGGATTTGGAAGAGATTCCTTTCCCTGATTAAAAACGCTATTGTAGGAAGAAAGAAGTGCATCAAAGATAGAGGGATTTGTTTCCTTGAATTTTCGAACCTTTTCAACCATCGCAACTGTTGCGCCGTATTTTCCTGAAAAAGAAACAGTAAAATTCAGTGGGGTTGGGGAAGAAATATGCTTATACGTATTTTCAGAAGGAGTTGAACCGCGGGTAAATTGAATTATCCCTCCATATGTTGCAGCCAGATTATCAAGGCCACTTGGGTTTCCATGGAAAGATTTTTCTCCCTCATATGCAATTTGGTTGACTTCCTTGTCAGTTAAATTCAACCCGTATTCATTTGAAAATGCCCTAACCAGAGCAACGCTAAATGCCGCAGAGGAACCAAGCCCTCCATAAGTTGGAAGGTCGCCAGTCAAGTGAACATCAAAGGTTTTGTTGAGTTTAAGAGCAGTTGCAATAGACGTTATTGCGGGAATACTAAGTTTTGGAACAACTTTTAGATCAGTAATTATTTTGTTTTCGGTGGAGTTTTCATAGATTTCAACAATTGATGAGTTTGAAATTCCAGCCGCAATCGCAGGAGCTCCATGAACAACAAAATGCTCGCCAAAAAGAATTATTTTTCCATTTCCAAAACCATAACCCATCGAAAATCAACTCTTAGAGATCACTTTGGCTTTCTGCCTTTAACTTTTGGAGGTTTAATATCTGGATATGCCTTGGTTAAAAGGCCAGGAGTTGCATATGCAGTAAAACCCAAAAGTTCAAGAGATTCGCTTATAGCGCAGGAAAGTTCGCTTCCCTTTAGATTTGAGGAGGAAATAAAGTTAAGTGCTTCAACAAGAGCAGGATAACTTTTTCTTTTTCCTTTTGTTGCTTCCTTTGCAACCGCACTTGATTTTGAAGTTCTTAGTAAATCAAACGACTTCATGACAACAGTGTGATTTATTCCGCACAAAATTGCAGAAACCTCATATTCTTTTGCGCCTTCTAAACCAAGTTTCTTTATTGCAACCCATGAACCAGATTTTCCAATAAAACCAATGAAATCCTCATTTTCAGCACTTTGAACCTTTAAAGAGGAAGAAACATCAAAAGGAAGGAAAGAGACTTTTGCCTTCTTAAAAAGAAGAGAAAGGAAACACGATTCTGCAATTGGAAGAAGATCCTTATTGCCATTTGCAGCAGATTCAAGATTTGATTTTATCGAAGAGGGGGAATTAGAGGAAAGAAAATTGCAAATTGCACCAAGGCCAGAGTCCTTAAGAGAAATGAATTTTTCAATTTTTGAAACATCCAAAGGGGCAAATTTATATGCAAATGGTTCCACTTTTGAATTGACAAAACCCAATGCAAAAATCAAATCAGATTGATTTGCTTTTGATAAGTCAAATCTGTGTCCCAAAGATAAATCCTTATATGAACCAACTAAAACTAATTCGTCTTCTCCTTCCATCCAAAAACACCGAAGTAAAATTCAATTATGAAGTTCTTGCGTTAAATATATAAAATGCTGTGATAAAATGATAGTTGCTAATGTTTTTAGTAGTTAACTTCCAATGAGGTTAATTGATGCCCCTGTGGCTCAGTGGTAGAGCGTGCCCTTGGTAGAAACTTTTTAGGAAAAAGTTTCATCAAAAAACTAAAAAGAAATCCGAAAAGGGCAAGGTCGCGAGTTCAATTCTCGTCGGGGGCTTCCTAATTTTAATAAATTTTTATTGTGAGTATCTTACCCTATCTTCGATTTTTTTGGCTTTTTGAAAAACCAAATCGAAATTTGAAAAAGCAGATTTGTAGCCTTTTTCAAATTCATCCTGATAGGAAATCTGATTTTTCATAGATAAATAATCAACTGCTCTTGGTTCAACTTCATTTGAAATAAAACCCAAACCAAAATCGATCACAAAAAGCATTTTCTTTGTTTTAAAATTAGAATCATGACCATAAATCAAATTAGCAGGAGTAAAATCTCCATGGATTATATTTAATGAATGCAATTGACCCAAAATTTTTCCAGATTCAAGGCAAATAGAGGGGGTCATTTTTGGCCTTTTTCCAATTAGTTTGGTTAGAATAAGGGAAAATTCAAAAACACCCAAAACAGTAGGGGTTGGAATTTTTCCAATTTTGCATTTTGAAAGAAGGCGTGCTTCAGAGCGAGTTCGTTCTAACCTAAGTTTAAGATCAAGTTTTTGGTTTCGATATTTTTTTGCAATTCTTTCCTTTTTGACTGCATTAAATGAGGCAAAAGAAAGAGGAGTTAGAATCGACTCTGCCCCTTTCATCATTTCACCGAACCAAAAGCCAGTTTTGAGAAAACAAGGGCCAAGACCATCATAATTGCCCAGCCAACAACAGAACTAAAACCGACAATTGTTGCAGATAAAATCAGCAGAATTGCAGTTGCAACAAACCAGGCAATTTTGTTCCAGCTAAAAACCTTGCTTCCATCCAAAGGAAATGCTGGGATCATATTGAACATCCCTAGAATCAAGTTCATTGCAGCGCCAAAACGCCAAACTTCAATATAACCGCCGCTAATACCAAAACCAGGATTCTGGATTAAGGCATTTATGAAAGAAAGATAAATTTTTGTAGGGTATAGCGAGGAAAGAAACAAAAAGAAAAGAGCAATGACGACATTGACAAGAGGACCTACAACAGAAATAATCGCATTTTGCTTGGGAGTTATGCGCTGTGAATAAATGTAAACTGCGCCAGGAGCTGCAAAAAGGAATCCAAAAAAGGAAGTTATAAGCATTAATGCAATCCCTTGGAACCACATCACAAATCGAGCAGGAGCACCATAATGCAAGGCAACTAATTTGTGGCCCATCTCGTGCAAAACAAAGCCGCTTCCAACAGTAACAAAGGAGATAAAGAAAAACACGAGAAATTCAAGAGGGTAGTCAATAAGCGCGGAAAAATGGGCAAATGCAATAGAAAAACCAAACGAGATGGCAAAAATGCAGATGATTATGTGTACTGCTTCCATTAAATCAAAATAACCTTTAAACTTCAACAAAAAAATCCCTCAACGATACATTGTAGCAGTAGTTTTAAACCGAGTTAAGCTTTCAATGTGCTCTTTTCTAATACTTGGAACGATAGTTCTAAATGCAGATTCAAAATGCTTTGAACTAACTTTCTTTGAATTTTCCCGAATTGCAAACATTCCGGCTTCACGAACCAAATTATCCAAGTCAGCGCCAGTGTAGCCATCACTTATTTTGGCAAGTTCCTTCAAATCAACATCCTTATCCAAAGGCATTTTGCAAGTGCTGATTTTAAGAATTTGAATTCTTGCTTTTTCATCCGGAGGAGTAACTTCGATAATTAAATCAAAGCGACCAGGGCGCATAAGAGCAGGATCTAAAATATCCGGACGGTTGGACGCTGCAATCACAACAACATTTTTGAGACTCAAAAGACCATCCATCTCAGTAAGAAGAGTATCAACAACTCTTTCAGTAACCATTGAGCCTTCTTCACCTGATCCGCTTCTTCTTGGAGCAATTGCATCAATTTCATCAATAAAAAGAATGCAGGGGGCAGCAGTTCTGGCTTTTTTAAATAATTCTCTAATTGCCCGCTCGGATTCGCCAACATATTTAGTTAGAACCTGTGCGCCGCTAATTGAAATGAAATTTGCTTCAGTTTCATTTGCGACTGCTTTTGCAAGAAGAGTTTTTCCGGTTCCTGGTGGACCATAAAGTAGGATTCCCTTAATCGTACGAATTCCGTATTTTTCAAAGACTTCCGGCTTTTTAAGAGGAAGTTCAACTGCTTCCTGAACCTGCCTTTTTACTTCATCCATTCCACCAATTTGATCCCATTTCACATTTGGCCGCTCGACATAAACTTCCCTAAGAGCAGAAGGTTGAATCTCATGCATTGCATTAAAGAAATCGTCCCGAGTAACTTGAATTTTATCCAACAAATCTGGAGAAATCGAATCATCATCCAAATTAAGTTCAGGAAGAATTCTTCGAAGAGATTTTATTGCAGCCTCTTTAGTTAAAAGAGAAAGATCTGCTCCCGTGTATCCGTGAGTAAATGATGCAACCTCCGAAACATTTACATCCTTATCAAGAGGCATGTTTCGAACGTGAATATTGAGAATTTCAGATCGTCCGATTTTATCAGGAACGCCTATTTCAATTTCCCTATCAAAACGACCAGGTCTTCTTAATGCCTGATCAATTGAATCAGGACGATTTGTGGCGCCAATGACAATAACTTCGCCCCTGGCCTTAAGCCCATCCATAATAGTTAGGAGTTGCGAAACCATTCTTTTTTCAACTTCACCAGTAACTTCTTCGCGCTTTGGAGCGATTGCATCAATTTCATCAACAAAAATTATAGAAGGGGCATTTTCCTGAGCTTCAGTGAAAAGTTTTCTTAAGCGCTCTTCGGATTCGCCAACATATTTACTAATTATTTCAGGACCGCCAAGATAATAGAAATTTGCATCGCTTTCGTTTGCAACTGCTTTTGCAAGAAGGGTTTTTCCAGTTCCAGGAGGACCATAAAGTAAGATTCCCTTAGGCGGATCAATTCCAAGGCGCTCAAAAATTTCCGGGTGACGAAGGGGAAGCTCGATCATTTCACGAACTTTTTGAATAGCGTCCCTTAAGCCTCCAACATCATCGTAAGTCATATTTGGAATACTTGCAATTTCACGAACAGGTTCCTTCTTTATTCGAACTTCAGTATCTTCAGAAATCAAAGCCGGGCCTTGAGGAAAAACTTGAACAACGACCAAAGGAACTGCGGTTCCAAAAATACCGACCGGAAGCAAGTTTCCTTTTAAAACAGGTTTTCCGACAAGACGTTTTTTTACATATTGATCAAAACCAACAGAATAACGAACCTGCTCCTGAGGCGCAAGAACAATTTTTTTTGCACTCACAACGGAAGTTGGCTCCAATTTGACCCTTTCACCAAGACCAATGCCCACATTCTGACGCAAGATTCCATCTAAACGAACTACATCAGAACCTTCATCATCAGGGTGGGCCTGCCAAACAATCGCAAGTGCAGATTTTTTACCAGTAATTTTAACAATGTCTCCAGTTGAAAGGCCAAGAAGAGACTTGGTTTTTGAATCCAAACGAGCGATTCCACGGCCAATATCATTTTGAAAGGCCTCAGAAACCTTAACCGAAACAAAATTAGTCCGATCTGATTTGTTTTGCTCGTCCATCAGAATCTAAAACAATTACGGAATTTAATAAGGTTTGCTTTTTTAATTTGAGGAAGTTTTCAGAAGATAAATCCAGAGGGAGTTTTTCTCCAATAAGAGAAAGAAAAGTGTTCAAATCAAAAACAAAGTTTTTGTTTGAAGAAGTAAATAGCTCAACTGAATTTTTTTCACTAATTTTGAAATCAGTAATTTTGAGGGAAGAAAGAGGGGATTTTTGAATAAAAATCCGAGAATCGTAAGAGAGCTCAAAATGATCGGAAACAAATTTGAGTTTTTCCATAAGGGCAAATGAATTAGATGCGCAGGCTTTTTCCAATGCAGAGTTTTGGGAAGCAAGAGGAAAGGGGCATTTTGAAAATCCATCAGAAAAATGGATTTTTCCATCAGAAAGAGAAACAAAGGAGAGAAAATTATAGAGAGAACCTGAAACAAATGACGAGGCAGTTTCAAATGAGGATATGATTTTTCGAGCAACAAGTTCAATTTTCCCGTTTGTTGAAAGATAAAGTTCTCCGCCGGATTCATAGGCATCAAAGATAGAGATTTCATCACCAAAAATAAGATGGGAATATTTTGTTGCATTTGAATCAAAAAGAACCAGGGGGAAAGTTGTGCCATCAGTTAGCATTAGAACCAAGGTCCGATTTTTTCTGCCATTAGAAAAAATTTGAGACTTTGAAGAAAGAATTGATGCTGCAAGGGAAAGATTTTTGGAATTTTTTGTAACTAAGGAGGAAGAAGTCGAAACTAGTTTGGATGCAAGAGACTTTGAAATTAAGCCCGCATATTCCTCAATTTTTTGAGATATCTTTTGATCATCAGATTCTGCCACAAATTTATATTAGTCGCATACAATATTTAGCCTATATGCACATAATGACAACAAACGAGTATCGATGTATTCTAGATGAATGCAAAGAAAAAATAGTTGGAAAAAGAATAGACAAGTTTCGAAAGGTCCGGGATAATTTATATAGAATAAAAATTGGAGAAAGCGAATATATAATTGAGCCAGGAGTACGATTTTATCCGACGAAATACATTGAAAAAACAGAAGATAAGGACAATTTGTGCGAAAAAATATCAAAAGAAATAGGAAACTCAAAAGTAAACTCAATAGAACAAATAAACGAAGATAGAATAATTGAGATAACGACCGCCCAAGGAGCACTAATTCTGGAGATGTTTGGAAAGGGAAACATCATCTTAGTTAAGGAAGGAAAAATAGTTTGTGCGCTTAAAAATGAAAAATGGGCAGACAGAGAGATAAAACCATACGCAAATTATATTCCCCCAAAAGTAGGAAACAAAAAAATAGAGTTCGATGACAAATATGTAATAGTTTCAATTCTCAAAGCGCCAATTGGAAAAGAATATGCAAAGGCAATACTCAGTTCATTAAAAATAGATGAAAAAACAAGCGGAACAAAAATTAGTGAAAAACAAAAGGAAATCATTTTAGAAGAAGTAGGAAAAATAACTGACCCAAAAAATAAAAAACCAGTAACAGTCATAGGTGAAAACGGAGAACTAATCGAGGTTTTCACAACAGACAAATGCGTAAGAGAAGGAAACAAAAAACAGTACGAGCGATTTTCAGAAGCTGCAGATGATTACTATTTCAAATATAAAAAAATAAACCCGGAAATAGAAAAACTTGAAGTAAGACTCGAAAAACAGCTCCAAAGAAAAGAAGAATTGGAAAATGAGGCGCGTGAATTTAAAAAAATGGGCGATTTGATATATGAAAAACAAGATTTGATTAAGGAGTTAATCGAAAATTGTAAAAGCCCCAAATCAATAGGAGAAATGGAGAAAAAAGGATATAAAGTAAATAAGAAAGATAAAAAAATAGAAGTGGAAATGTAAAATTAGGATTCGTGATTAAGCAGATATGGCTCCAAAAGTTTTGAGGCTCTCTTTGGTTTATCAGTTGAAAGCGAAAGCAGAGTCTGATTTCCATCCCTAAGAAGAACCTGAACTTTTTGAATGTTTATCGATTCCTTTGACAAAATAGTAGAAATTTTGTTTAATTCCCCAGGTTGATCAGGAAGTTTTAGAATAATTGAATTTATCTGCTCAACCGGATAGCCGGCAGCTTCAAGGAAAGTTTTTGCCTTTTCAACTTCAGTTAGTGAGAGAGTTATGATTGCCTTGGCATTAACAACATCGACACTTATTGATTCAATATTCAATTTTGCTTTGCCTAAAATATAGGAAATATCAGCAATAAGACCAACCTTGTCATCGCAGATAATAGTTATGCTCTTCATAGTCATCACATGAATCATAAATCATAAACTTGGACAAATGGAACACTAGAAACCTTTTCAATGGAGCTTTTTTCAACAAGAGCTAAGGAAAGGAGCAAATTAATTGCATTTTTACCAACAAAGTTCAATGAAGAAAAAGAAGCGAGCTCTTTTTTGATTTCATCTTTTGATGCGATTTTGCCTACATAAAAAGAGCGATTTTTATCAAGATCCATAAAAATAGTACCATCATCCAAAACTTTCCCAATAAGCTCTTTATCGCAAACCGCAACGATTTTTCCATTTGGAGTATCATGGACTTTTAAGTACATCAAAAGAAACTAGTAACTAAAAGTATTAATTACTTTGTAAGGATTACGAGAGAAAAAGTGTCAGTTGATGATTAATGTTGAGAAGATTACAAAGATTTTGAAAAGCCACAATTGCAGACTACGCGAAGCAAATTGTTTTTGCTATCAAAGTTTAGCCTAACAGTTTCGTTTGGAATCCAAATCAAAAGACATTTTTTACAGAAAGTATTCTTCAAGTCTCCAGTCAAACGAACTTTATTCTTCCTAACTAGATCAAATGCCATCTCAACATATCTGCGAGACTTGGATTGTGATTTTGACTCATAAGACTTTTGTGCACTTGAAAGTAGGCGAACTATAGAACTTCGCACTGTGACATTTATATTCTTAACTCTAGCTTTATTCATACATAGTTGGTAAAAATGGAAGAATTTATATATAAATACTATATTGACCCGATTTGGGACAAAACGGGCTACAATACGATAAACACAATAACCTATGCGATTTTCGCAATTTTAGCATTGTTTCTCCTCTATAGATACCTTAAGGGAAAAATAACATGGAATACCCAAACAATATTGAACATAATTCCATTTGTCTTAATTGGATCAACATATAGAGTCATTACGGATGCGATTGATGCAGGGAAATTTTTACCAATAACGCCAATTCACAGATGGGTTTTAGATACGCATATTTTTGACTATGGTTATTTTACAGTCACACCCGGAATATATGTGGCAGTTGCAGCAATACTGATTTTAACAATAATAATATTGGACAAAATAAAGAAAATGGAGCTTCTTGGGAAAGTGGGGCTTGTGCTTTGGGCACCAGCAATATTACTGCTTTTACCGCTAATGAGTTTTGCACCATATGCCTTGCCAGTATTTATCATGGCAGGAGCAGTATATTTAGTTGGATCAAAAGTGATTAAACTCGACTTTTTAAGAAGTTTTATCGGATTCGCACAGGCATTAGATGGAGCAGCAACATTTTTCGCAATAGAAGTATTTTCAAAAATAACTGGCATAGTTTATTTTGAGCAACACGTCTTCTCTGCAGGACTTGGAAGTTTTTTTGGATCGTTTTTTGTCTTCTTCCTAATTAAAGCAGCACTTGGACTTGGAGCAGGATATTTGATTCAGAAGGAAAATGGAAAAGAAGAAGATAAAAATTTCATAACATTGATCCTGATAATAATGGGCCTTGCTCCCGGAATAAGAGACATATTGCGAATGATGATTGGAACTTAGATCGAAGTTGCAACAGTCACAAGAAGCAATAATGATGCAAGCAAAATCAAAGGAAGGATGAATTTCGATATTGCAACAATTGAATTCACAGTAGAAATGAGTTCAATTGATTGTTTGGCTCCAATAACTTTAACATCAACCCAGGAAGAAGAAGCAAAGTAAGTAGAAGGAGACATATCCTCAAGTGATTTTTTAACAAGAGAAGAGACAAGAGAAAGGGTTTCACCTTCTTCCTTAAGCGGATTTAAAACTCCGCGAACGTTATTTAACTGATGAGTATCTGTTGTGCAAACCATAGGAACTATTGAAAGATTTAGAGACTTTGCAGCTTCAATTGCACTGCGATCCAGTTGATCCTTGAATTGTGGAGAAACACCGTTTGAATCAATTAAAATAATGACGGAAATCGGATCACTTGAAATTGAAACGACTTTTATTCCAGCATTTCCAATACTTGAGGATTTGAGAGTTCCGCTTTCAGAATAACCAACATTAAGCGAAGAGCTTTTGCTTTTGGCAACTTTTTTAAGAGAATCTTCAATTGCCTGATGATAATTATATCCAATTACACTGCCAGGTTCAAATGAAGTTATTTCACCAGTTTCAGAATTGTGCTGATCAACAAGCATCACAGAGTCAAAATCTTTTTTTGCAAGATTTATCAACGATAAGCCAAGGCCAAAATTTATGTCTTCGGTTGTATGAGGAGCACGGGAAACGATCACCATCGAAGAATTGCCGATTTTTAGAAGATATGATTTTGCCTCTTCAAAAGAGCCAACAGATAAAGAGGCATTTGCTTGTGAATATTGGGCATTCTTTCGCATCAAATCAATGGAGTTCAAAATAACATCCATCTGGGAAGTTGAAACTGGATTCAGATCATGTGTGACACTTCCATGAAATACTAAAGACTTTGAACCAAACCGAGAAGCAATTTCATCGCAAATCAAATAGGAGAATTCGGAGCCTCCTAAATTTCCAAAAGGGCCAAAGTGCACATATGGAGTAACCAGAAGAACTTCATCTTTTTGGCGCTTAAAACCGATCACACTCACCAAAGTTTTTGCAACTTCACCTACTTTTTCAAATGTTTTTTCCATATCCTTGTTGTGATACAACCACTGACTGAAAAAAAGAGAAATTGCATCAGTACTTTTGACACCCAAATTTTTCTTCATGGGGGCATTGATTATAAAGAAAAACAAAAGCAGCGAACCTAAAACAACCAAGGCAGAAACATAAAATTTAGTGGCGGTTGAAAAAACACTGCCTCCAAAAACAGTTGCCGAATTAGTCCAAAACAAAAACATTAGACACAAAAACAATTGAAGTGTTGCAAAAAGCAATGAGCGATATTTAAATAGAAAAACAAATCTTGCAATTACATACCAAAGAAGAAAAACTACAGATGAGCCAAAGAGTAAAACTGCCTGGGCCCAAAAAGTATCAAAACTAAATACAAAAAGACTAATCAAAAATGCAATTGCATAGATTATTTGGCCAACAAGAGAAAGTGCCAGAATTCTTCGAATAGGAGTAGTTCGAATAAAGAGCCAAATCAATGCCGCAGTCAAAAGAGAGGGAAGGGAAAAAACAAGAAAACCATAAGTAAGCGAAAGAATAATTGAATGCATATCAAGAGAAGGAAGTTTTGCAAGAATCCCAAAAAGTAAACCAAAGAGAATCATAAATAAAACTAAATAGCGTGAGGGGGGAAGCGAGATCAAAAGAGAAGTTAAACTTACCGCGCGGTTTATGTTGTTGGACATCGTTTTAAATACAAGCCCATAAACTATAAATTGGTTATGGTAGGCCTAATTTGTCCAAGATGCGGAGAAAGCGATGAGAAAAAGGAATTTGTAGACTCGTTTTGCATAGATTGTCTGCCGATTAAACTTGAGCATCCAAAAAAATTCGAATATGAAAGATGCAAAAAGTGCGAGAGAATAAAGGTCGTAACATATTGGAAGCAGTTTGAAATTGGGGAAATAGAAAAACATATAACCTCAAAGTGTAAAGGAGAATTTGAGAAAGTCAGCGTTGATTTTGATAATTCAGAAATTGTTTTTGACTTAGGAGAAAAAAGAAAAAACCTCGAAGTAAGAAGAAAAATAGAAGTTGCAATAAAAACCACCATTTGTCCAGACTGCAATAAGATAAGCGGCGGATACTTTGAAGCGTGCATTCAATTAAGAGGAGAAGAAAAAAGAGTAACTAAAATGGCAACTAAGATAATCGAAATGGTTGGAAACAAAACATTCCTATCAAGAACTGAAGAAACAGAAAATGGACTTGATTTGTTGTTTGGTAGTTCCAAAGCAATAGTTGGAATAGTAAATGAATTGGGGTATCGAGTCACAATAACAAAAAAATTAGTTGGGCAGGAGCAAGGAAAACGACTCTTTAGAACTACATTCCTAATAAGGCTTGATGAAGGCAAAAAAGGCGCAAGGAAAAACGAAAAGGAAGAAGAAAAACCTGAAGAAGATTAGATTTCAGGAGCTTCTCGCATTGCCCGAATTAAACTTAATGAAGCTTCTTCAACATTAGGTTCTCCGCCTTTAAGGAGCCAACCTCTTCTTTTTGCAATAATTGCAAGAACTTCTTCAGGATCTTCTAAAAGCAAACCCTGCAATTTGATATCATAGTATTGTTCAAGCCAACTAAGAAGCAAGGTGGATTTCATTGCTCTTTGTAAAAATGCATATGCAGGTCCAATTCCATCGCTTGAAACATTTAATGCGCCTTTTCTAATTAAGTTAAATTGCTTTTCAGATGAAGGAAAAACGCCTGGATAATCATTGATTATTATGTCACCGGAAACCTTAACCCATTGAACGTGAGTTGTTGTTCCGGCAACGGCAGAAACTTTAGCAGCGGCGCGTTTTGCAAGAAGATTGATTATTGAGCTTTTTCCAACATTAGGGTATCCCACGATAACGCCACGTGCAGGAAGAGTTCTTGCTCGTTTTCTAATTGCTTCTAAAATGGTTTTTCTAGTTTTTTCAGTCCTATCTTTTGCACTCACATAAATGCCATTGTGGGGCAGTTGAGGAAGCTCGGAATTTTCCGGGAGAAGGTCTTTTTTATTTGCAACAATTAAAAGTCGATTTGAACCGGCCCATTTTTCAGCAATAGGAAGGCGAGTTGAGTGTGTGTCTCTTGCATCAACAACTTCAATAACTACATCGGCCTGCTGTATAAGATCTTGTAGTAAATCCCAGTTAGCTTTTCTTTTTTTGCCGTATTTGTCTTCGGCTTCGCGCAAAATTGATCTTCTTCTTGTTTCCACAAAGAAGATAAAGGTAAAATGAAAATAAAAAGGTAGAGGATTGGAAATTATTTTTAAAAGACGTATGTAGAATAGTAACAGGAATTGAATAGTATGCTCGAAAACACATTCATACATATTCCAAGTATCGGAGAAAACAAGGAAAAAAAACTTTGGGAATATGGAATTAAAACGTGGGAAGATTACTTATCCCGATTTGCACACTTGCAGCATCACGCAGCCCCATGCAAAATAATTAATGAATCAATCGAGGCAGTTTCAAAAAAGAATGGGGAATTTTTTGGAAAAATGCTTCCAAGCAACCAAGCATGGAGAGCAGTAAAAAAATTCGATAAAATCTGTTATGTTGATATTGAAACAACAGGACTTGGAAGGGGAGATGATTACACAACAGTAATCGGCCTTTATGATGGAAGCAGTGTCAAAAGCTATATTCACGGAAAGAATATCAATGAATTTTTAGAAGAAATTTCAAAATACCAAACAGTTGTAACATTCAATGGCACGCTTTTTGATTTGCCATTTATAAAGAGAGAATTTCAAAATGTCCAGCTCCCGCCAATTCATGTGGATTTAAGATTTGTTTTGGCGTCACTTGAAATTAAAGGCGGACTTAAAAAAATAGAGGAAAAATTTGGACTTGAAAGAGAAGATGATTTGAAAGGACTAAATGGCTATGATGCAGTTTTGCTTTGGAGAAAATACAAAAAGGACAACGACGAAGCAGCATTAGATAAATTAGTTCGATATAACGCGGCAGATATTGAAAATCTTAAATTTCTATTGAATTATTCATATCAAGAGAAATGCAAAAGATTAGGTTTTGAATAAAAAAACTAATTAGGTTAAGTTGTCATAATTAAGCACCTAACTCACAAGAACGCATATGTGTCAGGAACGGTAGTGACTAGTTCATTAAACAGAAATAAACGGCCTCCAGAGCAAAAACCACTCCACGAAACAGGCGGAGGGTGCCAAAACTGTAGCGGAGGCTGTCCAAATTGTCCGATAAAAGGAAAGGCTCCCATGCAGGAAGAAATACAAAAAGCAGTAACAGCAATAAGGGAAATGCCAGTTGAGGAAAACAACAAACCAACACTTGAAAAGGAAAGTAAATCAATATTGGGAATAAAAGTAGTTGCTACATCCGAAACAATTTTTAGATTGCCAAAATCAACGATTACAATACATTCATCGCAAGTCCCAACCAGCATTCAGCAGATAGATCCCGCACGAGATTCAGGAGATTTACAGCAATTAGACTCGATAAATCAACCAAAAACACGACCATACCCAGAAAGAATTTTTGCTGAGCAAGATAAAGGAGAAGCTTCGGATTTTTCTCAAGTTCCAAGAACAAGAGAAGGAGAAAAACAAATAGAAGCCAAAGGAGAAAGATTAGCAACTGAATATGATTCATTAAAAATAGATTTCCCAATTCCTCAAAGCCCAATGTCAAAAACAATAAGTTTTAGGACCGCTTCCCAAAAAACAGCAATAGAGCCAAAAAGTAGGGTTGAAAAGTTCGAAAAGGTAGAAAGTAGAAAACGCGAAAAAGAAGGCCAAAACCAAATAAAGGAAAATAAATCTCCAAAACACGTTCAAGAAAAAGATACGCTTTACCCGCCAGAAATGGAGAAAATGATTACACAAATAGAAGAAATAAGGGTTGGATCAAACGACAATGCACGCAAAATGGTTTTAGTGCAAAAAAGAGAAAGTGAAATTCAAGAATCCAAACAAGAAAGCGGAATTTTTGCTCATTGCAAAAAAGATTTGCCAAAACCAAGCAAAGTAGCGGGAAAGGAAATTATCAAGCTCAAAATTCAGGAATCGGAGTCAAAGGAAGAAAAGGCATTTGCACAAAATAGAGATCCGAAGACAAAAACGCCAACAACACAAAAAATGCGCATAAAGGAAAAGACAATTAGAACTAAAATAGCTCCAAAAGAAGAACACAGAGTCAAAGAAAGAACGGAAAAAAGAGCCAAAATAGAAAAGGAAGCCAAACTATTGACAAATCAAATAACTAAATTGGTAGCAAATGAAAAATTCATCAAACTAAATTTTAGGGAAACAAGACAATTGGAAACATTAATCAAAAAATTGCTTGCAAAAAAAGCAGAAAATAAATCCAAAAAGAAAATTTCAATATTTGAACTTCTAGAAATATTCAAAAAAGTTAAGAAAAAGAAGGCTAAATCAAAATTAGCCGCATAAAAAAATTAAATAAAAATTATTGAACCCAGCCACGCATGACCATTGCATCGCGAATTCTTTCTTTTGCAATTTCAAGAGCAGCAGCACGAGTGTCGTGGTTTTTGGACCGTTCAAGCATAACTTTAGTGTTGTTCTTGATTTTGGATTCAACAACCTTGAACATTGTTTCAGCACTCATTTCCCGAGTTTCGCAGTAGCTTGATATGACTCCACCGGCATTTGCAACAAAGTCAGGAATAACCCAAACTCCCTTTTTCATCAAAACCTGCTCAACTTCATATTTTGCAGGAAGATTTGCTGCCTCAGAAACAATTTTTGCCTTGATATTGTTAACATTTCCCATGTGAATTACATCGGGCCTTGCACCAGGAATCAAAATATCAACTGGAAGCTCAAAGAGTTTGGATCCGTCCAGTTTTTCTCCTTTTGCGGCAGTAACAGTTCCTTTTTCACTCTTTAATTTCATTAATTCAGAGTGTTTAAGGCCATCTTTGTTGTAAATAGTTCCTTTTGAATCAGAAAGAGCAACGACTTTTGCGCCCCATTGTTCCAAAAATTGGTGAGTGAAGGTTCCAACGTTTCCATAACCTTCAATTGCAACACTCATGCCATTGAGGGATTTTCCCATAAATTCAACTGCAACTTTCGTTGCAATTGCAACACCAAAACCAGTAGAACCTAATTCGTGTGGAAGTCCACCAACACTTGCAGGCTTTCCTGTACAAGCCATGGGAGTTCCAATTTCATCAGCAAACTGAGCCATTTCTTTTTCAGTTGTATTCATGTCTGGACCCGCAATATAATGAGTTGGAATAACTTCTTTGATTTTTCTTGCAAATGCTCTCATGTGCGCTTCTTTTTGGGCAGGAGTAAGCTTTCTTGGATCTGCTTTAATTCCGGATTTTGCTCCACCAAAGGGAAGATCTGCCATGGCATTTTTCCAGCTCATAGCTCTTGCTAAACCCATAACCTCTTGAGTAGTCAAATCCGGAACCATACGGATTCCGCCCTTACCTGGACCTCTTGCAGTGTTGTGGATTACGCAAACGCCTTCCATTCCAGTTTTCTGATCATAAACTTCGATAACTCGCTCAAAGCCAAATTCATCTTCTTTTTTCATAATAAGACCTCTGAAGATTAGATTAGATCAATAGTAAAATCGCAAAGAAGATATAAAAAAGTATCAGAAAAGTTAAAGCATCAATGAAGAGCGAAGGCCAGCAACAGATAATCGGCTTTCCATAATTGCAGAAATAACAGAATTTGGATCCAAATTGGAAGGAGAATGGTTAATTCGTAACCCCTCTGAATCCAAAATTATTTGCAGACCATCATCAGCCTTGAATCGAACGCCACCATCAAGAGACTCGAATTTGCCATCTAGGTGAGCAAAACCAAGTGAAATGAGAGAAGGCTGGCCTCGATCAAGTGCAAATTTTACTCTAATTTGCGTTGCACGCTGAGGGGATTTAGACATCGGATCCAAACTTGAACCCAGAGTAAGGTGGCAAAGACGAGAAGTTAATTCAACAATCTTCCATCCTCCTAAATCAGAAACAATTTTGCCCGAGGTATCTTTGGATGGGGCAAGTACAATAAGGCCATGCTCAAGAGGAGTGAGGGTTGCACTAGTCAAATTAAGGAAAGGGAGCCTAGAGTCTCGAGGATTTTGAGCTTTTTGATAAAAGCGGACTTGAGTTGGTTCAGCAGTTACACAAATAGTAGGTAATTTCAAACTAGAAGTCATAAAATAACCAATTGGGTATTGTAGCGAGATAGTTATAAATAGTAATGAAAAGAGATAGATAGATCAAAATCAACAAGAGTCATTGAAAAGAAAATAGTTTTCTAACTTTTTCAATGGAAATTTTTTCAATAACTGCTTCCAAAAATCCATCGACAATAAGTTTTCGAGCATCTTTTTGAGAAATTCCACGAGACATTAAATAGAAGATTTTATCTTGATCAATTTGAGAAACAGAGGCTGCATGCCTTGAACTAACATCATTGTTTTCGATTTCAAGTTCAGGATTTGCAGTTGCATGTGAAGATGGACTTAGTAAAATAACGTTCTGAGTCAAAAATGATTCTGCGCCAGAGCCATTTTTCTCTATTTTGATCATTCCATCCAAGGTAATGCGAGAATTATCATCAGCAACACCGCGAACAGAGATATTACCTTTGGTATTTGCATTTGCATGCCTCAAAATTGAATTTATTTTAAGTGAATTGCTTTGAGATTCACTAAAAACATGCAAATCATAAGCGCATGAATTTTTGCCAACCAAGTGATTTGTGATTTTGTAAGTTGCACTTTTTTTCCAAATTCCATAAGAGTGCAAAGTGGAATTTTCCCCAACAAAATTATCTTGATTCAAACTCAGCTCAGTAAGACCCAAAATCACAGTCGAAACATTGCAGTTTTTTCCAATTTCAAGAGTGAGCGAGGAATTAGAATTGGATTTTAGGATGAGGGTCAGGTTGGAATTATCTGGAATTGAGATTTTTGAATCCTGAGTAATTGAAATTTCTGAATCAGAAGAAAAAGTCATTTGTTTCATAAAAAATCACCCAACAGCCCCTTCTAATTGAATTTCAATCAAACGATTTAATTCAACTGCATACTCCATTGGAAGTTCTCGAGTAAAGGATTCAATAAAACCCAAAACAACCATTGCAAGAGCATCTTTTTCACTTAAACCCCTGCTCATCAAATAGAAGAGTTTTTCAGCACCAATTTTCCCAACTTTTGCTTCATGTCCAATAGTAGTAGTGTCCTCATCGATTTGAATTGTTGGATAAGTGTCAGAGCGGGATTTTTCATCCAATAAATAGGCATCGCATTGAACAAAAGATTTGCAATTCTTGGCTCCCTTATTTACTTTCAGCATGCCACGATATGCGCTTCTTCCCCCACCCTGCGAAATGCTTTTTGAGATTATTCTTGAAGTTGTGTTTGGAGCAGCGTGAATTATTTTTGCACCGGCATCCTGAGTTTGACCTTTTCCAGCAAAAGCAACAGAAAGAACTTCTCCACGTGCGCCCTTGCCTTTCAAAATAATGCAGGGATATTTCATAGTTACTTTGGAACCGATATTCCCATCAACCCACTCAACAACCGAGTTCTCATGAGCAACTGCTCTTTTTGTAACTAAATTGTAAACATTGTTTGACCAGTTTTGAATTGTTGTGTAGCGAACATATGAATTTTTCTTTGAAATTACTTCAACAACTGCAGAGTGTAATGAACCAGAACTGTATATAGGCGCACTGCATCCCTCGATATAGGAAACTTTGGCGCCTTCTTCGGCGATAATTAAAGTTCGCTCAAACTGACCTGCATTTTGAGTGTTTATTCTAAAATACGCTTGAAGAGGAATTTTTACATGAACATCTTTTGGAACATAGACAAAACTTCCGCCAGACCAAACAGCAGTATTTAGTGCTGCAAATTTATTATCAGTCATTGGAATTACAGAGCCAAAATATTGTTTTACAATTTCTGGATATTGCTTAAGTCCATCATCCATACCCAAAAAAACTACTCCCTGCTCTTCCCATTCTTTTTTTAGGTTGTGATAAACGATTTCTGAATCGTATTGAGCGCTAGCTCCGCTTAAAAATTTCCTTTCTGCTTCAGGAATTCCGATTCGATCAAAGGTTTTTTTGATATCATCTGGAACCATATCCCATTCGCTGGCATTCTTATCAGTTGCACTTGCATAATAGTGAATATCTTGAAAGTCGATTTTGGATAAATCGAACGCACTCCACTGGGGAATTGGTTTTGATTCGAAAACTTTCAAGGCCTTAAGACGAATATCAGTCATCCATGAAGGCTCATTTTTAATTTCAGAAATAGTTCGCACTATTTCTTCATCCAAGCCCTTGCGAGTTAGGTGCTTGTATTTGATTTTATCATTAAAATCATATTTTTCATAAGAAAGATCAATTTGTTCGCTCAAATGAATTCACCAGTTAAATAAGAAACAGAATTTATATGAACATTTGAAATTTATAATGATTTAGGTGCACCTAAATCGGAAAAATAAATAAAAATTATTTTGCCATGAGATCTTTTATTGCAGGAACCTGATCTGAAAGCACCTTTAATGTTCCATAGCAGCTTGGATAAATTGCCTTGGTGACACTCACATTCTTTTTTATGTAAATGTCAGTAAAGTTTCGATAACTCATAATGCACTCCATATCAGTTAGTGAAATTGAGGAAGGAGGAACATTTGCAGATCTAAGTTGCGCAAGTGCATCAGAAGGAAGAGCAGACTCATTAACTGAAACAACCTGTACCTTGACACGACAGTCCATCCGATTCTCTGCATTCAAAGCATCAATCCAAATTGGACCAAAAGATTCAAGCCTCAATTGGCCATAATTTTGAGAAACAGTAACGGAGGCTTTTTCGCAATCCATTTCAAGCTTATCTCGAAAACAGCTCATGTCAGAACCGCAATCGCGGCTGGAGCGGACATAATTATAGCAACCAAAGGTCAAAAAGGCCAAAACAATCATAATGCCAGCATATACAAACTTCATAGGGAGAAAAACAGTAAGAAAATATATAAATGAAAGGGAGAAGGCACTGCAAGAAAAAAATCCAATATTTTAAATACTTAGGCACACCTAAATCCAATACTACTTAAAAGAGGGTCAAAACCAATGTTCACGATAAAAAACCTACATATTTCAATTGAAGAAAAGGAAATAATCAAAGGCTTGGATTTAACGATAAAGCCAGGCGAAATACATGCAGTCATGGGACCAAATGGAGCAGGAAAAAGCTCTCTTGCAGAAGCGCTAATGGGCCACCCTTCGTTTAAGGTTTCAGGAAGCGTGAAATTAGATGGCGAAGAATTGCTTGAAATGCCAGTTGACCAAAGAGCAAAAAAGGGAGTGTTTTTAGCATTCCAAAGTCCCGAAGAAGTAGAAGGAGTAAAGGTAAGCAATTTTGTTAGAAAAGCAGTAAACTCAATTAGAGAAAAGGAAACAAATGATTTGGATGAAATGGTAAAGATCCATGAAGAATTAATTGATAATTCAAAAGAACTTGGAATGGATAAAAGCTTTGTTTCAAGAGAATTGAATGTAGGCTTTTCAGGCGGAGAGAAAAAGAGAGCAGAAATGCTTCAGATGCTCTCATTAAAACCAAAAGTAATAATACTTGATGAAATCGATTCAGGTTTAGATGTAGATGGAATCAAGATGGTTGCAAATGCCATTTCAAAATTAAATGATGGAAAAAGAGGATTTTTGATAATTACGCATTACCCAAGAATATTGAAGCACATAAAACCGAATTTTGTCCATATTCTTGCTAATGGAAAAATAATCCACTCTGGAGATGAAAAATTAGCACATGAAATAGAAGAACACGGATATGCAAAATACGTGAAGAAATAATTATTTTGAACTTCTTATTTGAACAAGTTTAGATGGAGGAACTTGATAACAGCAGCGATCGCAAGAAGAATGAGTTTGTCCAGATTCAAAATTAGAAGCAATTGCAAAATTAGCAGAAGCAAATTTTTCCCCGCCAACCAAAGCGGCAAGAGATTCGCATCTAAGGTCTCCCAAAACAGTATCTTGACAATTTATAACTTTTCCATCAGAACGAATAGTAATAGAGCCATCAAAATAATCGCAGTGGGTCGGATTAATTACATGAAAACCAGTGGAATAATAAGCAGCCATTTCATCAGCATTCATATCGGGAATTATTCGAACATTTGATTTTTCCTTTAGTTTTTGAAGCCTTTGCCAAAGAGAAGAAACGTCAAAACGAGGAGAAGTGGAATGTGCCAAAAAATTGTGTGAGAAACGAATTGCATGCGCCTTCCATTCAGCAAAAATAAGTTCTAGGTCAGCAACATTTGAATCACAAATGACAACTGCAACAGTTACGGATGGGGGATCAAAGAGAGAAACATTTTTACGGACAAGATCATACGCGCCTTTCTTTTGAACAATTTCATCATGAACAGATCCTCTTGCATGAATGGAAACCACAATTTCAGCACCAGAGGAAACCAAAACATCCTTGAAGCGATCAAGAAGCTGGCCATTTGTAATGATGCGAAACTTAAATCCCAAATTCTTAAGGCCAACAACAAGGTCAGAAAAATCAGGATGCAAAGTTGCCTCACCTTCTCCTGAAATTTGAATTTTAGGTTCTATTGAAGAAGATTTAAGATCTCTTAAATTTTCCAGAAGAAGAGGGATGTCAAGCTTGGTCAAAGGAACAAGACGTTTTTTGTTTTGAACAACAGAGCCGCCTTCACCAAAATAAGGACAGAATGTGCATCGTTCGTTGCATGCATTGATAAGATCAAGACGAATAGTGCCTAGTTTTCGAGTCATAATAAAACCTCCTTGGGATTAAAGGTTGAATCAATTTCCAGAACACAGCCATTTCGAATATGAAAAGCAGAACTGCACAAGGTTTGACTCAAACTAAAACCACTAAGCCTTGCCCAAAAAAGACGCATTACTTCCCCATGTGAAACAACAATGAATAATCGATCAGAATTAATCTTATCAGTTGTTGCCTGAATAAAACGATCAAGAGCCAAGTCAAGAGACTCCATACCGGGCAGAATTGTTCCTAGGTCAATGCCTCTTTTTTCAAATTTCTTATAAAATTTCCAGAGAAGAGAATCATAGGAAATCCCCTCAAAAAAACCGCGGGAAACTTCCCTAAGCCTCGGATCAAAAACAACCGGGAGGGAATATGGAAGTGCAAGTTCATTTGCGGTTTGCCTGGCCCTAACTAAATCACTAGAAAACAAACCTTCCGCATGGGGATATTTTTCTTTTAAAGCAAATGAAAGTTTTTTTGCGCGCAAAACACCTTCAGAAGTAAGAACGGATTTGTTTGTTTGGCCCTGGACACGATGTGCAACATTAAAAGTGGATTCCATATGCCTAACAAGAAGAACTACCAAGATAATCGCTCTCCGATAGTTTTGAGCATTTGCTCAATCACAGTTTTCCAGTCAAACGATTTTCCGGCAACAATTCCATTTTCACTAATTTTTCGATATTTTTCTGGATCAGTCCACAAATCAATTATGGAACTTGCAAGCAAAAAAGGATCACGCCTAATAATAACTGCACTTGTGCCATGTTCCATAAATTCTCCAAATGCAGGAACATCATCAAAAACAAACGTGGGGATTCCGCAGGCCATACTTTCAAGAGCGGCCTTTCCAAAAGTCTCTGCAACGGATGGATAAATAGCAAGGTTGGCATAAGACATTTTTCTTGCTAAATCTTTCTGGAAAAGAGCCGGGTGAAATTCAAAATAATCATCAAGAGAAGCATCGCTAATCATACGAGAAAAATCCTCAGCATATTTGTTGTAGCCTCGACTATAGGTATCGCCATTTAATCCAATGATCTGGAATTTGGCCCTAAATCCCCGCTCCCGCAAAGATGCAGCGGTTGGAACCAAAATGTGCTGGCCTTTTTGCATCCTAACAACATTTGCACAAAGAATAGTTGGATCGGTTTGAGAAACAAAACGCGGTTGGATGTCAAAAATATCCGGATTAAACCCTCGTGGAACCACAAACACAGAATTCAAAGAGGAGCCATAAACAGAAGTGAGCTCATCTGCTTCAGAATGCGAGGGGCTTTGAACATGAGCAGCCTTTTTAAAAACCGCTTTTTCAGCATCCAGATAAGCAGGATTGACATTCAGGTACTTTGAATAAAAAGAACCAAGAAGCATTGGAAAAACAATGGTTTTTTCAGTTGGAACTAAATCACGCTCAAAAACCCCAAAAGAGTGAGCCATGTGAATGATGAAAACTGCATCATAATCAAAAAGTTTTCTATCAGCAAAAAAATCAGCTTCGGATTTGGAAATGATTACGCGGTTGAAAAGATCCTTGCCTGCATCATCGGTTGTGGTAAGGGGGATCGAGGGCATATCAAAGCGAATGACACGGGCGTGCAAATCCAGAGAAACCACGGTCTCATTTTGTGCAGCAGCTTTTTTCGCATCTGAGTTTGTTCCGGAATAACCTCGAGGCGTATATATATCAACGGCAGACCCTTTTGACCTAAGAGCACAAACCAAATTTTCAACTAAAATTGCAGCACCATCTATGTCGGACCTAAGAAGAGGATCGCGGCCGGTAATTATTGCGATTTTTTTCAAAAGACATCCCTCTGATAAGTAGCAAAGACAGTATCAAAGCCCAATTGTTCAACTGCTTTTTTGCGGGCATTGATTCCAATTAATAATCTTCGGGATTCATCAGCAATCAATGAGGAAATTTCTCGCGCAAATCTCACTTGATCTAATCCATCAATTAAAATGCCAGTGTTTGGATCAATTATTTGAGCAACCCCGCCAACATTCGTGCAAATGGAAGGAATTGCGCAGGCTGCGGCCTCACAGAAAGTTCGCCCCATGGTTTCAGTGTGAATGTATTTTCCTCCAGGAACAGAAGCCTCGTAATAGATGGGGTTTTGAAGATAAAGATCACTTGCTCCATAAAGGCTAGGCATCTGATCAAAGCCAGTTGCTCCAAGATAGCGAACTCTTGAATCTGCCTCAATTAAAGGTTTTAAGTTTTCATATTCTGGACCATCACCGCTAAGAAGCAAAACCAATGTTGGATCAGAAAGAGAAGAAAAAAGCCTCAACGTAAAGTCAACACGTTTAAAGGGAACAAAGCGAGCGGCGCTTAGAATAACTTTTGCATCAGGCAAAATACCGAGCATTTCTCGAAGTTCACTTTTTTTAGCAGCAGAAATTGGACAAAAACGCTCAAGATCAACACCACCCGCAACAATCTTCATTTTCAAAGGATTGATTCCAAGAGAAACAAAACGATCAAAGGAATACTGACTATTTACAACCAGAACATCAACGTATTCGTTGATAGCACTAACAACAAAGGACTGGCGCACACAATGGGTTGGAGAAACATCAAGAAGTTGAGCTTGGAGAATGTCGTTTCCACCAGACCTAAGAACAATTTTTGCATTAGGACTTGCCTTTCTCAAATCAGCAAAAACCCGAACCCAATAAATACTATTAAAGAAAAAAATTGCATCTTTTTCGGCAGGGCAAAAACGAGCAAATTCCGCAAAGTCAGATGTTGAGGAAAATGGAATTTTAGAAACATTAGAATTCGAAGAGAGTGCAAGTTCAGAAATCTCGCCTCCCTTAGGAAACATAACAAAAAATCGATTATTTGGATCATCAGAGATAAAATGATTAAAGAATTCTCGAGCATGGCTTTCCATGCCGCCAAAATAAGGTTTTGTCATATCGGAAATAAGACAAACTTTGCGAACTCTTCCTCCTCCCATAAGGAAAAAATAGTCAAAATGATTTATAATGTTATTGAATTTAGATTTTTATGGATTTAAAGAAGAAACTTACATGTAATTCGAAATAGATTAGTATAAAATAACAAACTTCACTAATTTTCTTTAATGGAAAGTGAAATAGGAAGGATAAAGGAAGATTTTCCTTTTACAAAAGATAGGAAATTGACATATTTGGATTCTGCCTCAACAACACAAAAGCCAAAACAAGTGATAGATGCAATAACTAATTTTTACACAAATGAAAATTCAAACGTTGCAAGAGGACTTTACAAACTTGCAGAAGAGGCAACACTTAATTTTGAGGAAGTTAGATTAAAAACTGCAAAATTTATTGGAACAAATAATGAAAAAGAAATCATATTCACAAGAGGAACAACAGAAGCAATTAATTTAGTAATGAGGTCATATGGGGAAAAATTTGTCAAAAAAGGAGACAAAATAGTAACTTCCATAATGGAGCATCATTCAAACTTTGTCCCATGGCAGCAACTATCTAAGCAAAAAGGAGCACAATTTGAAGTAGTTGGAATAAATGAAAATGGGGAATTGGATTATGAGGAATTAAACCAAAAAAGCAAAGGCGCAAAAATAGTTGCGATTTCTGGAGCATCCAACGTATTAGGAACGATTAACGATATTAAAAAAATATCAAAAATAGCACATGAAAACGATGCAATTTGCCTAATTGATGGTGCTCAATTTGTTCCCTCAATAGAAACAAAAGTAAAAGAACTAGATTGCGATTTTCTTTGTTTTTCAGCACATAAAATGATGGGACCATTTGGACTTGGAATTCTTTATGCAAAAGAAGAATTATTGGAAAAATCAGATCCGTTTTTATTTGGAAGCGAAATGATTCGAGAAGTTTCAATTAAGGAAAGTAGTTGGAATGAATTACCAAATAAATTTGAAGCAGGAACACCTCCAGTTGCGGAAGTTATTGGTTTTGGAGCTGCGCTGGACTACATAAACAAAATAAAAATGAAAAAAATCAGAGAACATGAAATTAAAATAACAAAATATTTACTAAAAAGACTTAACGAAGTAAAAGGACTAAAAGTAATAGGGCCAAAGGAGACAGAAAAAAGAGTTTCTCTTGCAGCATTTACTATAGATGGAATACATCCCCATGATATTGCTGCCATTTTGAGTGAAGAAGGAATCGCAATTAGAAGCGGCCATCATTGTGCAATGCCATTGCACAGTGCATTAAAATTAGATGCAAGCAGCAGAGCAAGTTTTTACATTTACAATGAAATCTCTCAAGTAGATAAGTTAGTTGAGGCACTTGAAAAAGCCAAAAAAATATTTGGGTGAAAAAATGGAAGAAATTTACCAGGAATTCATAATTGAACTTTATAAAAACCCAAGAAACTTTGGCAAAATAGATAAGCCAAATTTGCATGCGCAATTGCACAACAGCACCTGTGGAGACCAGATAGAATTATTCATAAAAATAAAAGAAAACAAAATAGATGAGGTAAAATTCATTGGAAGAGGATGCGCAATAAGCCAGGCAAGCGCATCCCTATTTACAGGTTTTTTAAAAGGAAAAAAAGTTGAGGAATTGGAAAAAATAACAAAAGATGACGTTTTGAAATTAATAAAAATAGATCTTTCAAAAAATCCTTCCAGAATGAAGTGTGCTCTTTTAGTTTTTGAAACACTCAAAAAGGCAATTAAAAACGAGTAAAAAGCAGCGAGTATAGCGTAATGTACTTTGCTTTGTATATTATAAACGTTTGGAAATGCGCGCACCTTTATATTTATTATCTGGTTTTGATTTTTCATGTGCGCAAATAAAGTAGAATGGTATGAGGAATTTACAGATTTGAAGTACAAGCCTGCAAAGGATGAACTTTTGTGTCTCTTTTATTTTGAAAAAGATGACGACATAAACATAAAAGAAGCAATTGGAAGAGTAGCTTCTGAAAGTTCAACAGGAACATGGACAACTCTTTTCAAGCTTCCAGATCGGATGAAAAAATTGATGGCGACAGCTTACGAAATAGATGGAAATTTCGTCAAAATTGCATACCCATTGGATTTATGGGATGAAGGAAATGCCCCGCAGTTGCTTTCGGGAATTGCAGGAAATATTTTTGGAATGAAAGCAATAAAGAATTTGAGATTAGTCGACGTTGCACTTCCAAAAGAATATATTAAGCACTACAAAGGACCCCATCACGGAATAGATGGAGTAAGAAAGATGATGAAAATCAAAAACAGGCCGCTAACAGGTGCAGTTCCAAAGCCAAAAATAGGTTTTAGTGCAAAAGAACATGCAGAAATAGGATATGAAACATGGATGGGCGGATTTGATTTTGTAAAGGATGATGAAAATTTGACATCAACATCATTCAACCGATTCGAAGAAAGAGTCAAATTGATGACAAAATATAGAGAAAAGGCAGAAAAGGAAACAGGGGAGATAAAATCAGCTTTCATAAACGTGACAGCCGAAACAGAGGAAATGAAAAGAAGAGTAGATATGCTTCATGAATATGGCTGGGAATATTGCATGATTGATGTTGTTGTTGCAGGAACATCTTCAGTAATGACGATGAGGGATTATTGTGCAAAATACAACATGGCAATTCATGCACACCGGGCAATGCACGCATCATTTGATCGAAATCCAAAACACGGAATAACAATGCAGTTTTTAGCTAAAATGATGAGACTTATCGGAGTAACCCAAATACACTCAGGAACTGCAGTTGGAAAACTAGTTGGAGATAAAAAAGAAGTGACAGCAGTTGCAGACACGCTTAGAATGAAGGAAACAAAACCGCTCAAAAATGTTTTAATGGGCCAAAAGTGGGAACACATAAAGAGCGCATTCCCAGTATCTTCAGGGGGAGTTCACCCCGGTTTGATCCCAGACATAATGAACATTTATGGAGAAGATTTGATCCTTCTAGTTAGTGGCGGAATACATGGGCACCCCAAGGGAACAAGAGCAGGTGCAAAAGCATCCATGCAGGCAATAGACGCCTATTATGAAGGAATAAGCCTTGCAGAAAAAGCAAAGAAATCTCCAGAACTAGCAGAAGCACTTAAAAAATGGGGAACAATGAAACCAAAATAATTTTTTTTATTTTAATTAAAAAAATTCAAGTTAAAAAATAGATAAAGAATTTTACATCTTCTTTTCTTTCATGTGTTTTCCGCAGCACATATTAACCTCTACTTCTTTCTTGCAGGTGGCACAGGAAAGCTTTTGTCCATGAACCTGCATGCCTTTGCCGCAGCAATGATTCGTTTCAACTTTAGAGCCACAACCCATACAACATTCCAAAACGTGCATAATATCACTAATTAGGAATTACTAATGAAAGTATAAAAAGCAGATTAGTGGCCAAAGTTAGAATTAAAATCATAGACCAAAGGAACATTAAAACCGCATGAATCCAGATCCAAAGGACGCGAATTTTCAACTACCACAATAGAACCATTTTGCCTAAGGAATCGAGCACCATGCTGAATATGCATATCCATAACCGGATCAAAAGAACGCCTGCCAGTTAAAAGAAGAAAATCCTCAATAGTCAACTTTCTCCCGTAGGCTAGATCAAAGGCAGGACCAAAAACCGCATTGAATTTGGTAAATGCAGAGCAAAATGGATCCTCAAATGCAACAGTTCTTCCTCCCAGAGAGGAATATTCATCGAAAACATCTTGAGAAAGAGGATTTATTTTGCCACTTGGATTGTTGGGGGATTTAAATGCCCGCCTAATATGATCAAATTCGCCAAGAGAGGCAAGTTTTGCACAATATTTTGCATATGGAAAGTTAGGAGCGCCTTTGGATAAATGAAGATATTTTTGAATATCTAAATCCGGAATAAAACCTCGAACTTTTCCAAGAAACCTTGGGGCAGAATAAGGAAGAGCGGGAATTCTCAAAGACGAAGCAAAATCTAAAACAGTATGAAGGGTTTCGGAGGCAAAACCCGATCGAAGTTGATCAGACCTAGTAACAATGGAAACACACAAAAGAACAGGAAGTTTGCCCGCTTTTCTTTTTGAATCAAAATCAGATGGATCCAAATGATCAGAAAGGGTGCGCAACGAAGTTAAACGATTATAATCATAAGAGTCAAATAAGGAAGAAGGATCCAACGCAAATGGAAAAGTGCTAATTAGAGTTACCGCTTGGGAATCAAGATGTCCAACAAGCTGACCTTTGGGGAATGCATCGATTTGCTTTCGAACTTTTGCAGCTTCTATTTGGAGATTTTGGCCCCAAACACCATTATAAATTTTAACAAGAGCGGGAATTTCTCGCTTTTTTGCAGGAGCAAAAACTAATCGATTAGAAGCACGTGACCCATCCATAAAAAAAGAATATAAAAAAGAAAATAAAAATCAATTGATTTGGTATTGTGCACTAACGGAAACAGAAACTGAAGTTGTTCCTCCTGAAAGAGAAGTTGGAGCAGCAGCTTCTGAAACGCCACCAAATGAATCCCTAGCATAGTAAATTGGCTGAGGATAGTTGTAGCTATAACTTTCAGAAATTGAAAGAAGCTTTCCAACAGCTGCGCCAGTTCCGCTTGCAAGTCGTTGTGCCTTGCTCAATGCATCAGAAGATGCAAGAGAAAGAAGTTCTGTTTCAATTGATTTTTTGGTTTCATCTTTAAGAGTGAAATAGATTCCATCAACAAAGGTTTGATTTACGCCAGAAGTTGATGCAACATCAATTATTTCTCCTCCCTTAGCCAAATTAGTAACTCTCAGTTGAAGAGAGTGAGTTGTTGTGTAGCCGTCCAATTCGGAATCATAATAACAATCAGCATTTGATCCAACGCGAGGGCACTTGTAAACACTCTTATAAACTGGAGAAACAGAGTAGGAAACCGTTTTTATGTCAGATTCAATTAAACCAACACCCAAAAGTTTTGCCTTTAAATCAGCCAAAACCTGAGCATTGTCGCTCTGAGAATTTTTTGCAGTTTTTGAATTGGTGCTAATTCTAAGAGAGATTTCCAATAAATCAGGGGAAACGACCCTCGTTGAAGAACCTGTTACTGAAATTGCATGCTCAGCAGGAAGACTTGAAACATACACATTTGGAGTTGAACTTAAGTTAGAGACCTGAATTTTTGCAGGGCTTTGTGAGAGCATAAATGCTCCACCAAATAAGGCAAGCGCAACTAAAAGCGCCGCAATAATCATTCCTTTTGAATCGTCCATATTAATTCACCTAAAGGATACATGAATAAAGAGATTAATAAAGAGGTCAAATAGATTAGGTAAAAACCTTATAAGGGCAAACAAACAAATAGACAAAAGGTTGCAATGGAGCACAAAAGAACTAGTCTGGTTTTTAGAAGAACAGAAGTGAAAAAACTCCCACAGAAAATAGATGTATTGCAGCAAGACCAAAGACCTCAAATAAGCGAAAAGATGAGAAAAGTAATTGGAAGAATACGCGACAGATATTCACAAAAAAGCAGAATTCCACTACTTGAGCAAATTGAAAGAGAATTGAAATTAGAAGAGAAAAAGGGAAAAATAGTGAAGGAATTTTTAGTCAAGGGAGAAGGTTTTGACTCAAAAACTACTAATGAAGAAAGAACGAATCAGATAAGTGTTAAAGTTGGAGAAATTGAGCATTGCATTGTTCCAATAACAAAAGAAAACCGAATCATAGTCGCAAGAGATATTTTAAGAGAAATGGGGGAAGAGGCATTTTTTTGTTATGGTTTTAGAGCAGAAGAGTTTGACCCTTTGATACTAGTGAGATCAACTAAAGGGTGGGAAGTAGGCTTTGAGGAAAAAAAATCAGACTACATAGAGATAGTAAATGATATTGGAATACAAGCGCTTTGCAAAATGGAAGCCGGAGCAAATTTGTTTTTTGAAGCAAGAGAGGAGATAAGAAGAAGAAAAAAGGTTTGTGCAAAATCAAGATTTGCAGGACATTTAATTTTTGAAGGATCACAATTGTGGCCTCATGACAGATGGTCAAAAATCAGATCCAAATATGAAAGACTTTTGGCAAACATGTTTTTTGATGAAGAAAGAGTAATAAGAAGCACAATTGAAAGGAATGTTCCAAGATGCCTAGCAGAGAAAACGATCATCAGAATAACTCCAAAGGGAGCCAAAATTAAGTTGCCTGGGTGTGCATTAAAAGAAGAAATAGAGGAAAAAATAGCAAAGGAATTTCAAGTATTGAGGCACTTTGGAATGCATTATCATTCAAAAGAAGAATGTACAAAAATAAATTAAAAATTAGTTTGCATCTTTTTCCAGTTTTCTTTTAATTGTTTTTAGAGAAACGAAACTGTCCCGTTCCATTTCATCAAGCCTAAAGGCAATAAGCTTTTTGGTTTCTTCTAATCTTGGAAGCAAAACAAATTCAAGAGAATTGACTCTTCGTTTTGTTTTTTCTATTTCTGCAATTAGCCTTTTCATTGCAGTTTCTGTTTCAGCAAGTCTAATTACCATATCCAAAATTTCATTGAAGTCTTCCGAAGCGGCATCGATCTTAGAACTTGTTCCGGCAAAAGAATAATTGGATGAAAAAAGCTCTTTCTTTTCACTTCCGGAAAGAGAAATGGATGGAATTCTTACTCCCATGACATTTCTCACTTTAATATCCAAATCAAAATTTCGCCTTAAATCAAATGAAACCTTTGCAAGCTCACTTGAGGAGTGGTAAGATTGCGCAACCGCCAAAGAGTGATATGCTTTTGCAAGTCTTTTTGCAAGGGCACCCCGAAGATCCTGAGACTTTTTGAGAATTTTGAAAAATTCCAAAATCAAAGCATCTCTTTTTTGTTTTAGGAGCTTGTGGCCCTTTTTTGCAAGGTTGATTCTCTCCTTGGTTTTTATTAATTCCATTCTTGTTGGATTGACATCAGTTGCGGCCATTTTTCAAGCACCCTTAATTTTTCTTTTTCATGTATTTTGGAATGTGTTCCCGCTTAACTCTCTTAAGTTCAGCTTCTGGAAGCATAGAGAATAAATCCCATCCAATATCCAGAGTCTGCTCAATGGAACGATCTTCATAAGCACCCTGAGTCACGAATTTCTTTTCAAACTCATCTGCGAATTTGAGGAATTTTCGATCAGTTTCGGAAAGTGCTTCTTCACCAACAACTGCGCTCAAGTTTCTTAAATCACGACCATTTGCATAACCAGCATATAATTGGTCTGCAACGCCTTTGTGATCTTCACGGGTTTTCTTATCCCCAACACCAAAGCCCATCAATCGTGAAAGAGATGGAAGTGGATCAACTGGAGGATAAATGTTCTTTCTATGCAAATCTCTACTTAGAAGAATCTGACCCTCAGTAATGTAACCAGTCAAATCTGGAATTGGGTGAGTTTTATCATCCCCAGGCATAGTCAAAATTGGAATTTGTGTAACCGAACCATTACTTCCCCTAACTCTTCCTGCTCTTTCATAAATAGTTGAAAGATCAGTGTACATGTAACCAGGGTATCCACGCCTACCAGGAACTTCCTGCCTTGCAGAAGAAATTTCACGTAGTGCTTCGCAGTAATTGGTCATATCGGTGATGATTGTCAAAACGTGCATATCCTGCTCAAATGCCAAATATTCTGCAGTAGTTAAAGCCAATCTTGGAGTAATAATTCTTTCAACGGATGGATCATCAGCCAAATTCAAAAACAAAACCGAGTTTTCAAGAGCACCAGTTTTTTCAAAGTCTCTAATGAAATAAGATGCTTCTTCGTGTGTAATACCGACAGCCGCAAATACGACTGCAAATTTTTCATCAGTTGCACGAACTCGAGCCTGTCTTGCAATTTGCACAGCTAATTGATTGTGTGGAAGACCAGCACCAGAAAAAATTGGAAGCTTTTGGCCACGAACAAGAGTATTCAAACCATCGATTGTCGAAATACCAGTTTGAATGAATTCGTTTGGAAGTTCACGAGAATATGGATTAATTGGAAGACCATTGATGTCAATTTTTTCGTCAGGAATGATTCTTCCTCCCTTGTCTTTTGGTTCACCTAAACCAGTGAATGTTCTTCCAAGCATATCAGTACTAAGACCAAGACGCATACTTTCCCCAAGGAATCGAACAGAGGTATCAGAAGTTGAAATTCCGGCAGTTGGACCAAAAACCTGAACTACTGCGGCTTTTGAACTAACATCCAAAACCTGACCTTTTCTTCTCTCGCCGCTTGGAAGCATTACTTCGACAATGTCGTTGTAATGAACTCCACTAACATCTGAGAGGAAAACAAGTGGACCTGCAATTTGATTGATTGTCTTATACTCCTTAATTAAAGCAGAATTTTCAGCCATTTTTAGTTCACCCTTCTTTTCAATTCTTCAAAACTTGTTTCGATTTCCTTATGAATAGCAAGAATTTCTTCTTCTTTTGCTTCTTTCATTCTTCCGATTTTTGATCTAACTGGAAGATCAGAAATTGATTTTAATTGAACTCCCGAATCAAGAGATGAAACTGCAAGATCTGAAAATGCAAGAATTGTTCTTAGCATCAAATATTGCTTTTTCATACTGCAACGGGCATCTAAATCAGAGAATGCGTTTTGCTGCAAAAAGTCTTCACGAAGCATTTTTGTAACAAGCAAAATGACCTGTTCTTTTTCAGGAAGAGCATCAGGACCAACTAATTGTACGATTTCCTGAAGTTCGGCCTCCTTCTGCAAAAGAAGCATTGCTTTTTTGGAAAGCTTAGGATAATCAGAGGAAACTTTTTCAGAGTAATAATCCTCAAGACCATCACCATAAAGAGAGTAACTCTTTAGCCAGTTGATTGCTGGGAAGTGCCTCTTATATGCAAGAGAGGCATCAAGTGCCAAAAACACTTTGGTAACACGCAAGGTATTTTGTGAAACAGGTTCAGAAATATCACCACCGGGTGGAGAAACTGCACCAACAATAGTAACTGAACCAAATCGTTCATCAGAACCCAAAGTTCTAACACGTCCGGCTCTTTCATAGAATTCTGCAAGCCTTCTTGCTAAGTATGCTGGATAACCTTCTTCACCAGGCATTTCTTCTAATCGGCCACCAATTTCACGCATAGCTTCAGCCCAACGGGAAGTTGAATCTGCCATCAAAGCAACATCATAGCCCATGTCTCTAAAGTATTCTGCAATGGTAATACCAGTGTAAATAGATGCTTCACGAGCTGCAACAGGCATGTTTGAAGTGTTTGCAATCAAAACAGTTCTCTGCATCAACGGTTTACCTGAATTTGGATCAATCAAGTGTGGAAATTCAGTTAAAACATCAGTCATTTCGTTTCCACGCTCACCGCAACCAATGTAAACAACAATTTGTGTATCAGAATATTTAGCCAAAGATTGCTGAGTAACAGTTTTACCAGAACCAAAGGGACCTGGAATGCATGCGGTTCCGCCTTTTGCAATTGGGAAAAATGAATCAATGGTTCTTGAACCAGTAATTAAAGGAATGTTTGGGGGGAATTTTTCAATTACAGGTCTTGCTTTTCTAACAAACCATTTTTGATACATTTTAAGTGGGATTTTTTTTGTTTCATTTGAAACAACTGCAACATCATCTTCAACAGTAAATGAACCAGAAGAGATGGAATCAACTTTTCCATCAACTGGAGAAATTATTCTGTGTTCAATCAAATCAGTTTCTTGAACAGTACCAATAATGTCACCGACTTTTACCTTGTCTCCCTTTTTCACTTTTGCAACAAAATTCCATTTTTTAGTTCGATCAAGTGCAAATGCTTCAACACCTCGTGCGATGTAGAAACCTTTTGATTTTTCTTCAATGAATTTAAGAGGTCTTTGAATACCATCGTAAATACCTTGCAAAATACCAGGACCTAATTCAACGGAAAGAGGTTCAAAGGTCGAAATAACCGGCTCGCCAGGCTCAAGTCCAGAAGTGTCTTCATAGACCTGAATGGTTGCATTTGAACCAACAATCTTAATGATTTCTCCAATCAATTTGGAGTTTCCAACCTTAACAACGTCGTATAAACGAGCAGTTGGAAGATATGCTTCAACAACAGGACCGCTAATGCGCTCAATTCTGCCTTCTTCTTTTTTTGCTGCCATAAAAATCCCCAATAAACATTACTTTTTGCCAAGGTCAAAACCCAAGGCCCTTTTTATCATACTTCTAATTTGATCTCCTTCAACACTATTTCCAGAATAATCTGGCATAGGAACCAATACAGGGTAAGCGAGGGTTTCGAGTTTTCGCTTAAGCTGCCAGTTCAATTTAGATAAATACATTTCAGGAACTACAATTATCCCAAAATCAGGATTTGCAAGTGCTTTTTCCAAATCGCTTTGAAGAGAAGTTTCACTTGTTTGAATAGTAGTTTCAACTCCAGCCAAAGAAAAGCCGGAAACAAGAGCGGCATCACCCAAAACTAAAATTTTTGAACTCATACGACCACGATCATTTCCTTGACTTTTTCAGTTGGAAGAGAAAATTCCTTGGAAATTGCAATTTTTCTCAAATTGGAAACTTCATTTTCTTTTAGGAAAATGAATCCTGCAATAACTCCTGCAGAAAAAACAGACCTTGAAAAAGCCCGAAGTTTTTCTGCGGCAATGTAGCGATCAAGAGCCATTTCAAGAGAAATTGGACCATCAGAAGCAGATAGATCCAAAGATCCAAAATAGGGCTTCAACAAAGATAAGGTTGTAGATTGATCACGAGAATCAAAAAGCTTCATAAAGAAGGTTTCGCTAAGTAAACCGCCTCTAATTAGAGTTTTCTTGACTTTAGCCTGATCAAAACCCAGTTTTTTGAGCCTCTCGACAATAAGAACATTTTTGATGTCAATTTCCTTTTTCAAAACAGTTCTAATATGAGCAAGTTGAAGGCCATATGAACTTAATGAAGAATCAATCATTGCATACAGTGCTGCATCCAAATCAGATTCATGTTCCATAAAAGAAACATAACTTTTAAGGGCGGATCTAAAGACATTCACGCCGTCTTTTCTTGCACCTGAGGAAGAGTTGCTAATAAATGAACCGAATTTAGTTCGACTAACTTCGTTCATAAGAGAATGCTCTTCAGAGCGATAAATGCGCTGCAAGTCATCATCACTAAGACCGCCAACAGGAAACAGGGTTGATCTTATTTGAGCATAGGTTTTTCCCAATCTTTTTGCATGAATTATTGTTTTTAAATTTAAAAGATCAAATCGTGCAAGAAGAGCTGCAATTAATTGACGGTCAGTTGCCGGAGTCAAGCGCAATAATTTTGAAACGGTTTTTGCAAAATTCATAGAAATTGCATATTCCAAAAGTGAGCGACCAGAAAATAAAGAAGAGGAGGCACCAAATTCCTCACGATAAGTTGTCTTTTGAAGCAACTCAACCATTGCAGTAACACTCGTCACTGGTATGAGGCCATATAGAGTCGAATCGTCCAAAAGCAAGCTTTTCATAGCCCTAACTCTTGCATTGGAAAATGCATACTTTTGATAAGGACCAATTAAGGAACCTGTGCCGCTCATCATTTCACCCAAAAAGTTTTTCGGAGATTTGTTTTCTCAAATCATCCTTTCTTAGTTCATATAGGGTCTCAAGAGAAAGATCCACAATGACTTTTCCATCAGAACTTTCAACGATTGCTCCGCCAAGACCATTTAAGTCTTCGACGATAGACACATTTTTCATTTTAGAGATATTTTCCTTATCTCCTTTCAAAAGGTGAATAATTGAGCCATCGCCTAGTTCAGAAACTGCCCTATCTACAGAGTCCTTAAGGAATTTTTTATATTCTGGAGATTTTTTCATTTGCTCCAAAATTTCCAAAAATGACTCCAAAGATGCAGAAACTGCATCTTCTTTAGATTCGGCAATCATCCGCTTTGATTCTAAACGTGCCCAAGCTAAACGCTCACGCCTTTTAGTATCGAGCCACTTTTGAATCTCTTTTTCGTTATCGGATTTCATCGAAGAGAGTGCAGAAAGTTCCTCGTTTTGAATCTTTCGTGCAGTTTCCGAAGCAGCATCCAGAATTTTTCTGGACTCTGCCTTGGCCTCTTCGAGAAGCGAATCTTTTAGCTTCTCTAATGCCATGATGGTTCACCCAAAATTACATTTTTCCCATCAATAGGAATGCAATCAGGAAACCGAAGATGACCAGAAGTTCTGGAAGTGCGATATAAAGCAAAACTTTGCTTTCAAATTCAGGTCTTTCAGCAGCAACACCGATTGCGGCAGAACCCAAAGCACTTTGGGAAATACCTGCACCAATTGCAGCCAAACCTATAGCAAGACCAGCACCGATTCCAGCACCGCTTGCACCAGTTAACAAACTATTTGCGACTTGTTCTACTGCCATTTAAATACACCTCATTTCTTTAGCATAAATGGAGAAAAGATTTCCTTGCCTCCATGTAAGAATTTAGATTTGAATTCAACGATATTCAAACGAGCCCCTTGGATAATTGACTCGAACATTGCAATGAAACAATTTATGATGTGGAATGCAATGAAAATAGGGAAAAGCAAAAGGCCAAACACACCTGCTTCCGGAGTTGGTAGTAGGAATTTATTGATCAATTCTGCCATAACGACGCCAGCAATTCCAACTGCGGCAATACGAGTGTATGAGAGAATATTTCCTAAAAGACCAGGAAGTTCAATTATTCCGACCAATCCCTCAGCATAACCAAGATAAGCAACACTTAAACCCAAAATGCCAAGACCAGCAGTCATAACCAGACTGGTTGTGATGCCCATCATAGAAAGAAGGGCCATTAAACCGCCGATTTCAACACCGATCCAAGCCAATTTTGCAATTGCATGTTTCTTGTTGTGGTTCCATTCATTAAGAGCTCCAAGAATAAAACCAATTGTAAGGTGAAGCATACCTAAGCCTGCAGTTATTGCAACCAAGGTAATTGCATTTTCAATTCTTGGGAAACCCAGATATAATGGAGCGTGAGGAATTGCAAGTCCAGTCCAAGAATGAATAAATTCGAGCAAGTGGAAGTGGGTCATACCTGCCCATTCATCATAAATAAGACCAAAAATCATAGATGGGATTGCTGAGTAAAACCAAATTTTAGAAACATTTGCAAGCATCTCATTGTTTTTGAATTTCTTCATAAACCAAGAAGAGATCCCAAGAGACATGGCACCATATACCACATCACCAACAAGCATACCATACATGATTGGAAGAGCAACAAAATATGCCATAGTTGGATCAAATTCAAAGTAGTTTGGCATAGAGAAGTTCTTAGTTATCCATTCAAATGGTTGAGCAAATTTTGGATTTTGCAAAATAACAGGGGGAGATTCCAAATGTGGATCTAAACCCAATTCCTCAACATATGCACTACCTGAGTGTTTTGAAATCAATGAAGCAAGTTGAGAGTAATTTTGAGCAAGAACCCATCCTTCAATAACTTGAAGGTGTTTTGAAGATGCGAAATTAGATGCAACTTCAGCCCTTTCAACTTCAACTTCCAAAGACCTAACTAAAGATAAAACAGTTGAGTAGTTGGAGTTGGAAAGCGATGCAAGCTCAGTTTTTAATGAAGAAACTTGAGGGCCAATTGAGAGCAACTCAGATTCAGAAGCAGCCAAAGTATCTGATGGCACTTGAGTATTTTGCGGAAGAGAAATAGATTCAAAACCCAGATCAGACAAAATTGATTCAACATCCGATGCATTTGCCTTTGAATATAAAACAACAACGGTTTTTGAGTTTCGGGAAGTCAAAACATTTGATTCTCCGATTCGCGAGAGAGCAGCAACAAGTTTTTGAGAATCGTCCACATCACCAATTGCATAAGAAACATTTTTGGTTGAAAGCTTACTAAAATCAAGCATACCAAAAGGAAGAGCTTTTTTCAAAGAAACAATATTGGATTCTAATTCTTTAGATCTCTCAACAAGTGAATTGAGCTTTGAATACAAAGGCATTATGCGATCAGATTGCAAATATTTTTTTGCATCACTCATTGCAGAGTAGGCAGAACTAACAGAAACAGATTGAGGAGAAGCGGTTGTTGCAGATGCCTGGATAATGGATAAAATGCCTCTAAGGACGACCAAATTTTCAGATAAATCCTCAAAAACTGCCAAAGGTCTTCCCTCAGAAAGACCAGAGTATTTGGATTTGGTCAAGTGGAGAAGGCCAGAGGTGTGTAAATCAGCAATTACCTGCTTTATGGCGGCATTCAATACAACTATTCGAACTTTAGTAAGCTTTCCAGGGCGCAACATATATTATACACCTAAATAGAAGATAGGAAGTCTTTTGCCATTTTTGACAAAACGGAATCAGAAAGGGTTTTGGTTGAAATCGATTCAGATTCGGATTTTGACTTGGAAACGATTTGACGGACTTCTTTTTCAAGATCATCAGAACCTTTTTTCATTGCAGTGGTTTTTGATACGACCAATTCCTCTTCAAGTTTTCTTTTTTGATCAGATACAGAAGATTTGGCAGAAGAAACCATTGATTCGGCTTTTAACTTTGCAGAAGAGATTATAGATTCATATTCTTCTTCAGTAGATCGGATCTCAGTTACAGTCTTTATAAAATCTCTGTGATTGGTTACGGCTTCACTCATACTAAGCACCACAAATTTACTTTTGAAAATAGCAAATGTTATTCTATCTGCAACATTTATAAAGGTAAGCAAAGAAATTCACTATCACGTACATCTAGTTTGGAAACTAACCCATTCTAATCCTAGAGGCGAAAGGTGAAATTATATGGGTGCATATAAGTACATAACAGAAACATTGCAAAAACAATACAAAGAAAGAGGTACCGATTACAAAAATAAGATCGTAGATTGGAGAAACTCTCCAGCCATGGAAAAGGTAGAATTCCCAGCAAATTTAAGTAGGGCAAGAAGACTCGGCTACAAGGCAAAACAAGGATATATTGTTGTCAGAGTAAGAGTCGATAAGGGAAGAAGAACAAGAAGAAAAACCATGGGTGGAAGAAAACACAAGAACTACTACAGATTCGTTCAGCCAGGTATGTCTCATCAGGCAATGGCAGAGCAGAGAGTAAACCGAGAATACAAAAACATGGAAGTATTGAATTCCTACTGGGTCGGAGAAGACGGAATGTATAAATTCTTCGAAGTAATTCTTGCAGACCCTGCAAAGAAGACAGTAACAAACTCTGCAGTAGTTAGAAAAGGAAGAGCATTTAGAGGCTTAACAGCAGCAGGAAATTCAGGCACACCAAACAAGATGGTTGCAATGAACAAGAAATTGAGAATGAAAGCTGCTCAGAAAAAACCTTTCCATTACGAAAAATACGAAGTAAAGGAAAAGAAAACAACTAAGGCATAAAATGTTCGACATAATTTTTTTTAATTTAGAGAATCCGAAGAAATTCGGATTCAAAAAAACCTATTTTTTTAATAATCCTCAAATTAAAAACAAAATAATTTTTGCAAAAACACTCAGCGAAGCACAAAAATTCAAATCGCAAAAAAAACTAATTGTAATAGAAGAATTTGAAATAAAGGAAGAAGGATTAATTTCAGACATAATTGCAAATAAAAAAGTGTGTTTCCTCATAGATCTATCAAAATTAATCAAAAGCTATGGTAAAAGAAGAGCTTTTTTATTGAGTAAAACAAGACAATTTATTTTTCAACTGCTAAAAAAAGGAGCATATTTTGCAGTTGCAACTTTTTCAAAAGAAGAAAGCGAACTAAGAAATTCCAGTGAAATAGAAAACATAATGGGCTTATTTAATCTAAATAAAAAACAAATTTTAAATTCTCAAGAAATCCTAGGATTGTATCTTGAGTCCAGTTAGAATTTCATAAGCACTCAAGTATCTTTGAGTAGTTTTATCAATTACTTCTTTGGGCAAAATTGGCGCAGGGGGAAGTTTGTTCCATTTTATCGATTCCAAATAATCGCGCACGAATTGCTTATCAAGACTTTCGAGAGTTCCTTGATCATATTTTTCCTTTATCCAGTAGCGGGAGGAGTCAGGAGTAAGAGCTTCATCGATTAAGATAATGCGCTCATGATTTCCTTCTTTTAAGTAGCCAAACTCAAATTTCGTATCTGCCAAAACCAAGCCTCGTTTTAGAGCATAGTCATGCGCAAATTGATAAAGTTCAATGGATTTTTTCTTGATAAATTCAAAGGTCCTATCGCCAACCAAATTTATTGCTTGGCCTGGAGTTACTCCTTGATCGTGGCCCTGGTCGGCTTTTGTAGTTGGAGTAAAAATAGGCTCGGAGAGTTTATCCCCGTTTTTTAATCCAGATGGGAGTGAAATCCCGCTAATTGAACCTGATTTTTTATATTCATTGAAGCCGCCCCCAGTAACGTAACCTCTCACAACACATTCCAAACGAAGAGGAATTGCTTTTTTTACGACCATTGATCGGCCCCGAAGGTTTTGGGGAAGGTGCTTTGGAATCTCCATGGAGATTATGTGGTTTGGAATTATGTGGGAAGTTTTATCAAACCAGAATTTAGACAATTGAGTTAGAACAGCACCTTTGTGTGGAATACCCTGAGAAAAAACCACATCAAAAGCACTAAGTCGATCGGTTGCCACCATCAAAATAGAATCATCAAGTAAAAAGCTGTCCCTAACCTTCCCTCGCCTAACCAGAGGAAGATGCAAGTCCACATGAGTGAGAGTTTCCATGAATATACCAAAATTAATCTCGAAGAAGTTGTTTAAATAGA
>CAZPWA010000005.1:0-44475 GCA_964590665.1 Microcaldota archaeon | reverse complement strand
CGAAGTCGCTCAATTTGGGATAACTGTGAATTCAATTTCACCTGGGATTTTGGAAACTAGTGTTGTAAAACACAAAACTCCTTCCGGGAGGGATGCTAATTTTTCGGATATAATTAATGCAGTTGATTTTCTTTTGAAAAAGGAGTCTGATTATGTTAATGGCGCCAATATTGAAGTTGCAGGAGGTTTAGTTTTTGGACGAGAATAACTTTTACGATCCACTAGATCCCAACGACTCCCCTTCAAGTTCGCCTTCCCCTACTTCAGTTCCTCAAAAGAAGAAGATAAATACAAAGAAAAAAGGTCAAAGAAAAGAACTTCTTGCTCAAAAAGAATTGGAAAAAGAAGGCTGGAGAGTTATTTTCAAATCCATGACTGTAAAGCTCGGTCCACTGTTTAAAGGTATCGACGTGGCCGATTTGTTTGATTTAATTGCAATATGTGGAACTAATTGGAAATTTATTTCCGTTAAGCACTACTCAAGCGCCCAAACAAAATACCCTGAACATCAAAGAGACATTCGAAAATTCATGGTGGATCATGGAGTTGAAGGCATGTCTTTTGAACTTTGGATCTGGCACAAACCGATGTGGCGCGGAAGAGGAAAAAATAAAGCTTGGCAGACGGCGCATTTTGAAAAAATCCGAATCTGATTTTCCATTACTCCTATTCTTAATTGACCGCGTTCTATTTCTTAGTGGTGGAAAAATGTTTGTCACTGTTTTATCTGATAAGCCTGAATTAAGGGAAAATTTTTGCAAATCAATTGGAAAAGAATTTTCGCGTGATGAACTTGCAATCTATTCTCTTGAATCGAGTGATAAGAAAATTTATCTTGTTGATCCACTTCAATATCCAGAAAAAATCCAACCTCTTTTGCATTCTCTATCGATTTCTGATTATGTTGTGCTTATTGTCGATTCTTTAACTCCAAAAGTTGGCGAATTACTTGTTGCTCTTAATTCAATTAAGGCCGAAAAAGGAATAATTGTTTCAACCTTGAATTTACCTGTTAATGGAACAATTCTTTCAAAATATGATAAAGTTTCTGATGTCAGCACCGTTAAGGAAAAGCTTCTTTCCCTTTCTGCTTCTTCTAGTGGCGAAAATTTATTTGGTCTTATTTATAAGACTCAAAGCGTTCCATCTAAAGGCAATGTTGCATTTGGAATTTTACGATCCGGAAAAGTAACTAAGTCTGACAAATTGTCTTTACTTCCATCAAAATCTGATTTTGATGTAAGGTCCATCTCCACTTTTGGTTCTGATTCTGATGAACTAGGTGCAATTTCTCACTTTGAAATTGCCTACAAGGGTGATTTAATTTCCCACGGAATCCTTTCTTCAATAAGAAATGAATTTCAGCTTGAAAATATTGTTAATGGGAAATTTACCAAAAGCGCTTTTTTCAAAGATGAACTAAAGGGCAAAATCTATGCGTATTTGAATATGCAATATGTCGAAGGACATGTTACTGATAATGATCTTACTCTCTCTTCTCCTCTTGCATTTGAAAAAGGCGATTCTATTTTGATTGTCGATGCAAGCAATCAGAAACTTAGGATTGCTGGTGTCTTCCAAAGTAAATGGTAATTTATCTATTTTTTTATCTTCGTTTTCTGCCGAACTCTCTTCATATGGCTTTTAAATTGCTCCTGATCGATATATTGATCTAATTCTTAACTGGTGTTTCTTTATGAATAGCTTAATGGCTGAGATGCTAAAGTGTTTGGAAATTCGCGAAACTAATTCTGTTTTGGGTCATGAGCAGACTGTTTCTCCGAATTTGAAAAAGCTCAAGGAAGCAATGCTCAATATTGGCCATTTGGTTGACCCTTTAATCGTTGATAAGGAAACCGGAGTTGTTTTGGATGGGCACCACCGCTTGAAAGTTTTACAGGTTATTGAATGCCCATTCCTCGTTTGTCAGGCTGTTGATTATAATCGAACTGATATTACTCTTGGAACGTGGTATCCATCTGTTTCTGAATCTGTGGATGCGATTTCAAAATTGGATTCAGTTAAACTTGAAAAAGTAGATTTGAATGAGGGTAAAAAAGCAATTGAATCATTAAAGGCTCCGTTTATGATTTGGAGCAAAAAAGATGGTTATCGATTAGTTAATCCTGGAAATTACAAACTCATGGAAATGGTTACTGAGCAGAATTTTTTATTGTCTCAGTTAAATAAAACTGATACCGACTTCATTTCCGAAGCAGATATTTCTAAACATTTGGATTTGGGAAAAACTATTCTTTTTAGGCGATCTTACACCAAAGAAGAAGTTGTAAAAACTGCAAAAAATCATTTGCCTCTTCCACCTAAATCGACAAGACACCTGATTCCAGGAAGAATAATTCGCTTGAATATGAAACTTGGATGGCTTCATTTATCCAAAGAGGAAGCAAGAAAAGAATTAGAAAATATGCTTGAGCATCGTGTCTATGCCGGAAATGTAAGAAAATATTATGAACCGGTTACTGTAATTTACTAATCATTTTTCTTTATCTAAGTATTGGCATACCATTAGTTCCTGTTCTTACTTGAGCATCTGTTCTAAAATCCGTATCGCTTCTTCCATCGACAAAGTACTGTCCTCTTTGCGGGTTTCCTGGATATATTCCTCGCAATGTCATTGCTCCTAAGAGTGTGTTATATGCATCACTGTATTGCTCTGGAGGCATTGTTCCTCGCATGTGTTCTATTGTGTTGATTGCTAATTCTGCTGCTTGCTGGTCTCCTAATCTTCTGTGAGTTACTTCTCTTGTGAAGTACTGTGCGACTTCTGGAGGTGCGTGATTTATGAGTACTGCCTGAATCATTTCTCTATTTCCTCCTCCTTCCATTCCTGCTCTTTTAAGTTCGCTTCTTATTTGTACGTTTAATGCTTGGCTCTCTGAACCATTCAATCTTCGATAAGCACTTTCTCCCTGAGCTGCAATTATCGACCCAATGGAAGTTACAATTGTCTGTGCCGCATCATCTTGATTCAGTGGTCCGCTTCTAGCTCTTGCCCTTTCCAAATCTCTTAGGATTGTTTGAGCATCTGATGGGGTTGCAGTCACTGGACACCTATACTCTCTCATTTGTTCTGCTCTTGGTCCCAATGTTGATCGCATGCCTTCTTCAAATAAATTTCGTGTTGCCTGCATAATTCTTCCATCTCTTGCAGAATTTGATCCGAATGCAGTCCCCTCATCTCTCATTCTTTGTAAATATGCTAATCCTTCCTGAGCCAATTGGGCAGTTGTTGCTCCTGGATGTTCTCTTGCATAATTTCTTACTCCTGCCATTAAATCTCGTGTTTCTCTATCATTAAGGGGTGCAGCTGCTCTTTCAATTGCTCTCATTTGAGTTTGTAGTTGCTGCTGCTGTGCTCTTTCGCTTTCCCTAACTTCTCTAGGAGATAATTCGAACATTCCACCGACCATAAATATCACATTTTCATTTACTCTTTAGTTTTATATTGGTTATTATAGTTATATTTAATGTTAGAAAGAGTATATAAATACAATTTATCTTCTTTCTCCTCTCTTCATGATTTTTTTATTTTTCCAAGCTTCTTTTATATCCTTTGCAATTTATTATATTTTGACGTATTTTGGTGAATTTTATGACTATTTTACTTGCTCCGGGACCTGTCCCGATTTTGGATGAAATTTCAAAAGCCCAAACAAAGGAAATGATTACTCATAGAAGCGAGGGCTTCACTAAACTTTATGGAGATATTGTAACTCGTCTTAAGACTTATTTTGGCGCCCAGGAAGCGTATGTTATTACTGGTTCTGGTGCTTTAGGGCTTGAAACATTGGTTTTGAATTTATGTGAAAAAACCGACAAAGTTTTGTGTCTTCCAAATGGCGAATTTGGTGATCATCAAGCAACGACAATCAAAATTTATGCCGATGCGATTGTTGTTCGTGGCGAAGATGGTTCTGGCTGGGATTTAAATTCTGCAAAAGAACACATCGATAAATCAAATGCAAAATTTTTGGCAATGGTGTATAATGAAACCAGCATGGGCGTTAAAAACAACATTAAGGAAATTTGCGCCTATGCAAAATCCAAAGGAATGATTACTATTGTAGATGGAATTTCTGCCTGGCCAGGGTCCGAATTCAATATGAAAGAATTCCATGTTGATGCATTTGTAACCGGAAGCCAAAAAGGAATCGCTGCTCCTCCTGGTATGGCTTTAATTGGTTTAAGTTCTGATGCAGTTGCAATATATACAAAAAGAGCCAACATTCCAAGTTATTACGCTGATTTAAGAAGACACAAAAAAAGATATGAAAAAGATCAGCAGACTCCAAACACTCCTGCAATTTCCCTTTTTTGGGCTCTTCAAAAAGCATTTGATGTTTTGGATAAAAATGGCGGTTTAAGTGCAGCTGTAAAACGACATCATGATGCATCCGTTTATGTTCGTGATAGATTGACTAAAATGGGCTTCTCTTTGATTGCCCAAAAAGGCTTTGAATCAAATACCGTTACTGGTTTTGTTGCAAAGACTCCTGATCAGGCAAAACTCATCAAATCAAAACTTTCCTCCGAATACGGAATAAAAATTGTTGGTTCTCGTGGAAAATTTGAAGCTACTGGTCTTCGAATTGCCCATATGGGTAATTTCGAGGTGAGTAACTTGACTATTGCGCTTGATGCAATTGAGAGAATAATTAAATAGCTTAACATTGAGTCTATAGCCGAATAGAGTTTGGTGGGCACATATGGAAAACATTTCTCAACCTTTGTCGTTAAACAAATTAATTTCATTGACTTTTGATGAAAGTCCAGAGGTTAGAAAGCAGGCGGCAGTTTCTCTTGGAGCAATGGATGATCCGGGTGCCCTTTTTGCTCTGATGGAACTAAGTTATGATAAAGATCCATCTGTAAGAGACGTTGCACTTAATCTTCTTGAAAAACGAAAACAGTCTGAATCAGAAGTTATGTCTTTTGCAGAATTATTTTCCCAAAAAACCGACCAAACCTCCAATTCTTCTCCAGTTACTCAGGCAACCAAAGACAAAGTTCTTCAACCTATTACAAAAATTTTCGAGAGGCATCTTGGTAAGGAAAGAGCCGAGGCAGTTAGGAGCAAGATGATGCCAACAATCGAAAAAATCTACATGAAAAATGTTCAGGTCGGTTCCCTAAAAATTCCTGCGGGTAATGAAATTCCTATCTCTGCAGACGCTTCTGCTGAAGAAGGACGAAAAGTTATGCAGGAATTTTTAACTAGCTACCTGGAGGTTATTTCTGATTTGGATCATGTTGGAGGAATTCCTTCTCAAACAAAACTCACTACTGTTATTGAATCTGATATTAAACGAGTAGAAAAACCCTCTCTTCCAGAAACCCATAAGCCTGTTGAGATTCTAGATTCAAATAATCGGGAAATTGCGCTTCCTTCCTCATCTTTAGCCGCTAATGAGCCTGAAAAAGAGCTTGTTGATTTGGATGATTACAAATTTGTTACTGAATTAAAGGAAGAGCAGGGAATCTCCAAGCTTCCAGACACTTTCTTCAAAAAAGCCTATGAAACCATGATGTTTACTGATGGCGATGAAGAAGAGATGAAGAAAGAAATGAAGCACATGATCAAAGAGGCTGAGCGGGAAATAACCCAGGCCTTTAAATTTGCAAAGAGAAAATTCAAAGAAATCAATCTTACCAACATTACTAAAATCAAAGATGGGATGCGAAACATCCACACTGATATTTTGCTTGTCAAATCAGTAACTAAAGTGAGCTATCAAAAGACAAAGCGCGAAAGCGGAACAATTGTCCGGCTTGTTGCAGAAGATCAGAATCAGAATCAGGGAGTTATCTATGCATTCGAAAACGTTCCGAATTTGGATGTTTTGCGCGAGGGCCTTAAAATAAAGGTTGTTGGAGCGACTGCCAAGTCATTTGATCAATTTGACGAGACTGTTATGGTAATTGGCAAAAAAGGAAATATTTATATTGTTTTATAAACTTAATTTATTATCGAATTCTAGGTGTATTGATGGAACTAACTAAGTATGAGCTTGCTCGCATCATTGGTGCTCGATCTCTCCAACTATCTTTGGGTGCTCCTGCATTGATAAAAGTTAGCAACGAAAGGATGACTTTTTTTGAAATTGCACAAACTGAATTGTCTAAAGGTATTTTGCCTCTTGTCGTATATAAGGTAAAATCCTTTGCTGATTTGTAATTTCTATCTTATTTTTGTATAATTTCTGAGTGTTATTTCAAAATCTCCAGTTTTTAGGTATCTTGCAATTCTTTTCTCTTTATCCACATATGTAATTGTTGGCGTACTATTTTCCTGATATTCCCATATTTCATAAACTTCAAATCCTGAGTAATTCTTTAGTCCCTTGCTCTCCAATTTCACTTCTCTGAACTTTTGGATCGTTTCGTTGTATTTTAGGTATTCGCTAATATTCCACTTCCACTCATTATCTACTGCAAGCATCCAGGGCTTAAAGAGGAAAATTGATGGATTTTCAAAACTATAATTTGAGCTGTGGTTCAGTTCTGTTCCATCTTTTTTGAGACATAATGAACTAAGGTTTCTTATCTCATTTGATCTTATTCCGATGCAGTTTGGTCCTTGGTATATGAAATATGTGAGATTGGCGCTTTCATTTCCGATTTTAAAATCATAAAAATATGTTTCCCCAACCTCTAATTTGAGATTGCTGTTTTTTACTAGTTTACCCTCAATTGTCAGAACTTGCGGATTTTCGAAATTGGGTGTTGCAACTAATCCTGCAATGATAAGGAGTATGAAAAAGGCTCCAGTTGCGGCTAAGAGCAGTTTGAAATCAAGTTTATATTCGTAGTCTTTTGGCATGTTATTGATCCCTTGCAATAGTTCCAAATTTTTTGTATGGTTTACTTGAGTTTCCTCTAAGTTCTTCGAAAACGACTTGGGATATTCTCATCCCTTGGTGAAGTGTTACTTCAAATGGCGCCAGATTTACTATTTCGAGTATTTGATGATTGCTTGATCCTGGCTGAACTAATGCACTGGTTATGTGTATTATCAGTCCCATTCTTGCAAAACGAGATCTACCTTCAAGTTTTCCCATTATCTTGGAGCTTAAGGTTATTTTTTCCTCTGTCCTTGCAAGACACATTTCTCCTGTTTTGAGTGTTATTGATTTTGCATTCTTTTTTTCAAATGCTTCTTGAAATGGCACTTTTGATAAATCGACTTTTTTTCCGATATATTTTTTCTTGAAAAAATGCCATTCATCCGAGAGTGTTAAATCCACACTTGCAGGTCCAATCTGATCTTTTTGAAGAGGCGAAATCATGATGTTTTTCTTTTTCATTTCTTTTTCTATATCTTTATCGGACAATATCATGCTCAACTAAGCTTCTTTTATTTTTAATAATGTTTTGAATTTGATTTCCGCTTTGTTTTTATTTTATTTTGGATATATTTTCCCTAATGCTTGTTCCCTCTGATGATTTCTCAAATAAAATTTCTGAACATTTAAAATCTATTTCTCAAAGTTGTCAAAATCTAAAAAACGACCCTTTACTCTCCTCTAAAAAAATCTCCTCCTCTATTTTTGATTTTAGTGTTATTGCTTCTGATGGAGGGATCATTTACGAGCGGCTTTTTGGCTTTGATCTTTTTCTAATTAGATCTTCCTGCGTTTATTTTAATTACAAGCAAAACAAACTTGAAGAATTTGAATATTTTCCATCAAAGCTTCCGCCTATAAATCCTTTACTTTTGGATTCTTTTGATGAGGGCGAATCTCAAAAACTCAAATCCCTTCTTCGCCTTAAGGAAGAATTGTCAATAACCCTAAAATGTGCAAAAGAAAAACTTCCAAGGATTATTCTTTTGGATGGTTCTATCGTTCCTCTTCCATCCGATCGGCCTGAAAAATCAAGTTCTCTTTTCCCTCTTTTTGAGGAAATAATTTCTCTTTATCGGGAGTTGTATTTCATTTCTTCTCAAAATAATATTCTTCTTTGCGCAGTTGTTAAGGATAGTCGATCCAAATCTGTTAGCTCCCGTTTTGACCTTAATTTTAATGATGTTGTGCTTTTTGATAATCTTCTTGAGGGGAATTCTTCAAGTTCTATTTTTGATTTAACTGAGAAATTTGGTTTTTCTGATTTTTCATTCAAGTTCTTTTACCTAAAGCCAACTTCCTCTTCATTGCCTCTTAGAATTGAATTTCTCTCTCTGAATTTTGATTTTGATATTGTTTCAACAATTAATTCTCTTTGCCACTTGGGTCTTGATTACCCTCCTCCTTTAATTGAGGCTGATTTATGTGCTACGATTGAGCCAAATGAGCTTGAAAATTTTAAGAAGTCTCTGCCTCTGGAACTAAGGCCATTGAGGCGCAATTCTCGGCTCTTTAGATAAACTCCTCTGATCTTATGACCTTTTTTCGTCAGTGTCTTCTTTATCCTTTATTGATAATACTGCTGTAAATGCTGTGATGATTAAACTCATCTTTGCTAAAAAGCCAAATAAATTCCTAATATTAAAAAGAAGCTTATCGTTTGATTCCAATCCATTTCTTATTTCATTTGCCTCTGCTCTATATTCCCACTTTTTATTTTCTAGGTTTGCTACTATTTCCTCAACTTGCCTTACTGTGCGTGCGAAATCCGGCAGTTCGCTTGCATCTCTTCTTATTTGACTTTCAGAAGAGTTTCTTAATGCTCTTCTTACTTCTCCAATTGATCTTTTGTGATCTATGCATCGTACTTGTTCACTAGTTTGCGCATTTCTTACTTGCTCTAATTCTCTTTTGCATGATCTAATTCCTGCCATCCTGCTCTCTATAATTCCTGCTGCTCTTTCAAATGATTCAATTCTTTGGGATGCTGTTTTATCTTTCATACTAATTTGCGCTAAACTACTTCCTCCAAAACCTAACCCGCTTATCAGTGCTCCCTGAATTACGAATGTTTTGAGTTTCATAGTTGCTCCCACAATATACTGTGTTTATATGTGTTTTTAAATGGAGTGAAAGGCATAGTCCGTCTTCTGTTATCCAAATCAATGATTTGGTGGCACATTAGACTAAGCGGCGAAAATTCGCCTTGCACCCAAATGTCGAGTGTTGGCCGTTTCATCCAACTTAATGGTTTCGTTTCTGCTCCAAACTCGCTTCCTTAGGAAGGTTTACTAAAAGGTGGACGGAACTTCCTCACCTGCTAAATTTTGAATTTAGCGAGGCGTAGTGCCTTGCCCCTCACTCATATTTATTTTAATGTTTTTCCTTAATAAATCCATCTATTTTTACATTTTTTACTCTTTTGCACCACTTTATAAGTGTTACTTTCTAATAACTTATGTAGTATGTCGGCTGTACTTAAAAGAAATCCCTCTCCTTCATTTGAAACTTCAAGAAGGAAATTCACTATTGTTGGTGCGACTTTAGGCTCAAAAATAGATTCGATTTCATATCTTTTGGATGAAGCCATCTCTTATACAACAACTACTTTGAATAATCATTTTGCTCATGAATCTCATTGCCCAATCGATTTGAGAAATAATGATGCACGTTTTCATCTTCCAAAAATTCTACCTACTGATTCTGATCATGAGATAAGTTCAAAACTTCGAATTTCTCTTGCAATTTTGATAAATAGAACTACTCTTGCAACTTCCATTTCGAATTTTTTTACCTCTATTTATTCGACTCCTGTGCGTGTTTTTAGTCTTGATTCTTCAGGACAATCTGATAAGGCAAGGTCTCTTTGCGGCGTTGACGATTTATCTGCGTATGCTGCATCAAGTGCAACCAAACTCTCTGAATTTGCATCTGATTCAAAAGATGCTCTAAACTGTATTTCTTGGGATTTATTTGATTTATTTTCTATGTTGCTTGTGATAAATCAAACAAGGCAAAGGCGCTTTAGTGATGAAAAACGATTCGATCTAGCCAGTTAAGCCCCCAAATCCTGGAGGTGCGCCTTTCATCATTCTTTCCATCTTTTTCCTAAATCCTCTGTTGCTTTTGAACATGTTCATCATTTTTTCCATTTTCTCAAATTGAGAAAGGAAATCTTTGACCTCTTTTTCAGTTGTTCCTGATCCCTTGGCTATTCTTGCAATTCGGCTTGGATTGTTTTTGAGGAGTTTTGCCTCTTTTTTCTCCTTTTTGCTCATGGAATTTATCATGGCTTCAAATTTTCCAAGTTTGCCTTCGCTCTCTTTAACTACTTCCTTTGGAACATCTGCTGCTCCAATCATCGAAAAAACGTTTCCAATTGGGCCAAGTTTTTTCATGTTCTTAAGCTGCTCATAAAAAGTTTCAATTGTTAATTCCTGATTCTGCTCTTGAAGCTCTTTTGCCTTATTCTCCTCTGCAATTGCTTTTATTTTTTCTAATAGTCCTTCAAAATCAGGAACTCCTAGAAGCCTTCCGACAAATTTTTGTGAATTATAAATTTCAAAATCATTTATTTTTTCTCCAACTCCAATGAAGCTTATTTTGGATTTTGTTGATGCAACTGCTGAGAGTGCTCCGCCCCCTTTACCGGACCCATCCATTTTAGTGACGATAACTCCTGTAATTGGTATTGCACCTGCAAATTCGGTTGCCTGCTTTGATGCAATTTGGCCTATGTCTCCGGAAATAACAAGATATGTTTCTTGTGGATTTAGCATTTGATGTATTTTCTTTAATTCCTCTGAAAGGTTTTCATCAATTGCATTTCTTCCAGCTGAATCAACAATTATTATGTCTTCCTTTGCACTTTTGAGTGTTTCTTCAACAATTTTTGGAGAGTTCTTTTCTTCTTTAACTGTGTAAAATTTGACTCCAACTTGTCTTGCTAATTGCTCAAGCTGCTCTTTTGCCGCAGGCCTATCCGTATCTGCTGCAATAAGTGCAACACTAAGTCCCTTTGATTTGTAAAAATGAGCTAATTTTGCGCATGTGGTGGTTTTACCCGATCCATATAAGCCGCAGACAAGTATTCTGTGTTTTTCGAGTTTTGGAGAATATGTTTCTCCCATGAGAACTGTTAATTCATCATAGACTACTTTCATGACGTGTTCTTTTAGCGTTAATGCAGTCATTTTCTCTGATTTTAGTGCCCTTTCTTCTATCTTTTTTGAAAGTGCAAAGACTAATTTTACATTAACGTCTGAACTAATTAGGACTCTTTGCAGATCTTTGATTAATGCCTTTACATCATCTTCATCTATGTAAGGTTTATTGGATAATTTTGATAGCGCTTCTCTGAGTTTTTTCCCTAAATCCATCCCAATCATCTTTATTTTAAGCTAAATTCATTTTTTATTTGTATTTTTAATTAGTTGTCATTACTTGTTATTCGTGTCGTTTTTGGAAAAAAGATCTTTGCACCCAGTTTCACCACTTGAGCAGATTGCCGAGCTTGCAAAACGAAAACGGGAATTTCGCTCTCTTTTGAAAGGAGATTCGATATCTGATGCAAAAACCTATTTCGATAATCGTCTTGTTCCTTATCTAAGAGAAGTTTTTTATCTTTCTGTCTCTGAAAATGATTTCTATTCCCGTGCGCTTTCAACTAATCCTTCTTGCACGGAGCTTGCAGTTCGTCTTCTTAGGCATGCTGATCGTTTTGGAAAAGAAGATGTAATTTTGAGCTTTTTTGATTTATTTGAAGGTGATTCTCGCTCTCTTGCGCTCCACTTTAACTTTTCCCGATCCACTCATTCTCCTCTTGATCCATCTGAATTGGTTTTAGCTGAGCGTCTTTTTGAAATTTATGATAAAACTGGTTATTTAGTTCCAAAACTTTTCGCAGCACATGAAATTGCTCGCTCTTACTATGGGTTATATCTAGCTTCTAAGGAAGATCCTAATTGGGCATCTTTGGAGTTTGCAAGTAAGGTTCTCAGGTATCTTACTGTTCTTGGAGATGATTCTGTTATTGTTCGCGCAAAGGTTGAATTTGGCATTGCAAGCCCTTAGCGTTATTTTTATAAAATCTACTTTATATCATAATTGCCAATTAAACTAGTTTTAATGAAAACTATTGAATATTTGTAAAACTTTATTGAGGTGGAATGAATATGTCTAAGCAAGTTAGTGGAGAACAAGCCTATTACCTACCAGAAGGGTCCCAAAGAGTATTGGGTAGCGATGCAATGCGTATGAATATTGCAATTTGTTATGCGATTGCAAACATCGTAAAAACCACTCTTGGTCCAAGAGGTATGGATAAAATGTTGGTTTCTGATTTGGGAGACATTGTCATTACTAACGACGGTGCTACTATTTTGGAAGAAATGAATGTAGATCACCCGGCTGCAAAATTAATGGTTGAAATTGCAAAAACCCAAGATAAAGAAGTTGGCGATGGAACAACAACTTCAGTTGTTTTAGCAGGAAATTTACTTCGATCTGCTGGTCAATTATTGGAGCAAAGAATTCATCCAACTGTAATAATTAAGGGTTATGAACTTGCTGTCAAAAAGGCAGAAAAAGTTTTAGAATCCGTTTCTCAAAAAGTAACTCCAACCGATGTTGAAACCTTAAGAAAAATTGCAGTTGTTTCAATGGGATCCAAGGGAATCGGTTCTGATGAAGAAAAACTAAAAATTGCCCAGATTATTTCTGATGCAGTTATGCAGGTTTCAACTTCTAAAGATGGAAAATTCTCAGTTGATTTGGATCTAATTAAAATTGAGAAAAAATCCGGAAGTGAAATCTCAAACACTGAATTAATTAGAGGTGTTTTAGTTGACAAGGAAATTGTTCACACTGGAATGCCAAAATCAATTAATGATGCAAAAATCCTATTATTGGATGCTGCATTAGAAATTGAAAAAACAGAAACTGATGCAAAAATCGAAATCACTTCTCCAGACAAGATGGAAGCATTCTTGCACCAAGAAGAGAAGATGATGAGAGATATGGTTGAAAAAATCCAAAAGACTGGCGCAAACATCGTCTTTTGTCAAAAAGGAATCGACGATTTGGTTCAGCACTTTTTAGCTAAAAAAGGAATTGCGGCTGTTAGACGTGTCAAAAAGAGTGATATGGAAAAATTAGCTCGAGCTACTGGTGGAAAAGTCGCATCTTCTCTTGAAGATTTAGTTGCAACTGATCTTGGTTTTGCAGGTTCAGTTGATGAAAAGAAAGTTGGTGGAGAAGCAATGGTCTTTGTTCAAAAATGTAAAGATCCAAAATCCGTTACTATCTTTGTTCGAGGCGGAACTGATCATGTTGTTTCTGAAGTTGAAAGAGCAGTAGTTGATTCTCGAGGTGCTGTTGCATCAGCCATCGAAGATGGAAAATTCGTTGTTGGTGGCGGCTCTGTTGAAATGGAAATTTCAAAGCAACTTCATGAATACGCAGTTCAAATCGGTGGAAGAGAGCAACTTGCAATCCAGGCATTTGCTGAAGCGCTCGAATCAATTCCAAAAGCACTTGCAGAAAATGCAGGTATGGATGTAATTGATACTTTGGTTTCCTTAAGAAATAAACACAAGGAAAAAGATGGAATCGGTTTTGGTGTTGATGTTCACAATAGCAAAGTCTCCGACTTGAAAAATTCTGGTGTTTATGAACCTGCTAAAGTCAAAAGACAAGCAATGTCCTCAGCAACTGAAACTGCAAGGTTGATCTTAAGAATCGATGATATGATCAGCTCTCGTGGAAAAGGTCCTGCTGGCGGTCCAGGTGGAATGCCTGGCGGCATGGACATGGAATAATTTTCTTAACTTTTATTCTTTCTTATCTTTTTGTTAATTAGCTATTTTTGTTGATCTAATAGACTTATTCGTTTTGATTTAGGTGTAAAGTAGTTAATTTGCCTCTTTTCTCTATTAGGCTTAGTTTTTTATTCTGTTTTTATAATTAGTGTTAATTATCTAAAAACTTTCAAAATTTAGTTCCTCAATCCTTCGATTGAAGAACTGCACGCGAAGAACTTTGATCTTCTTTGTGCTCCCAAAACAACTCGGGTTTCCGTGTCGTTTTTCGGGACATGTCTTTTTTCATATCTTTTTAATTGATTCATGATATACTTGCGGGAACTTTTATTTATAAATCTTTCGCATATTGTATATATGCTGCTATATATGGTATATACCAGTGGCGTTTGATATTTATGGAAGATTTAAGGAAAATACAATTGACTGGGCGCAACACGTACATCGTTTCTTTGCCTCACTCTTGGATAAGTCGAAACAATATCGAAAAGGGTCAGGGCGTCAACATTGCCGAAAACGATGATGGGGCTCTTCTGGTTAGTTTAAATCAAAAAGACAAGGATTTGGGTTCTGTAACTTTAACTTCCTCCAAAAATTCCCCAAATACGATGCGAAATCTTGTTTCTGCCTATGTTTCCGGTTGCGGAAAGATCATTTTAAAGGGCGAAAACATCAGTACTATTGCTGAAGAAGCAAGGCGCGTCCTCTCTGGAGTTGAAATAACTGACGAATCCAACAATGAATTGGTTTTGAGAATACTTACCTTTGATGATTTGAATGTTGATGGCATCATAAAGCGAGAATTCAATGTCACTAATTCTATGTTCACAATTGTTGCTAATCGACTTAATGGATCTGATGATTCGGAAGTTGAAATTTCAAGAAAAGAGGATGATGTTGATCGTTTGCACCTTTTACTCTTGAGGCAGGTGTGTCTTGGGACTTCAAGTTTAAGGTCTGTTTTATTTAGGGTTATGATTTCAAAAAGCATTGAAAAAATGAGCGATCACTTGGAAGAATTGTATGTTAGCAGTAAAGAAATCGAAAAAAACGAGGAATTATCGAAACTTGTTTTAGTTGCTCAAAACTTGTTCTCTCTTTCCTATGATTGCTTTGCAAATTCCAAGATTGAAAGTCCTGAATACACCCAAACTCGAAATGAGTTTCTTAAGTTAGTTTCTTCCTTTGAAGAAGGGCTTAAGAAGAAAAAGGACAAGTCTGAAATTCTTGCTCTTCAGTCTCTTTTGGAAAAATGCATTAAACTTCTTCGCTACTCTGAAGATATTGTTGAAAGCAGTGTTGATTTAACGTTTTCCCAATCTAAATAATTTTTTATTTAGTTTTTTACTCTATTTCTATATGTCCTCTCCAAAAATTCGTCTGTGCAGCGAATCTGATCTTGACACTGCATTTTCTCTCCTTAATGATTGTGCTAATTGGCTTGCTTCAAAAGGAATGGATCATTGGAAGGGCACAATTGATAAAAATAAGCTTGCTTCAAAAATTTCTGAAAAAGAGCTTTATTTGCTTTCTTTAGATTCTGGCATAATTGGAACAATAATTATTTCAAAATCTGCTCCTGCTTATTGTGACTCTGTTTCTTCTTTTTGGAAAAATCCATCTGCTTCGTTTTATTATATTTCAAAATTGGCAATTCACCCTGATTTTCATAAAAATGGCTATGCTTCATTCCTTCTGGAATTTGCCCACTCTCTTGCACTAAAAAATAAAATTGAATTTTTACGTCTTGATTGCGTGAGTAATTACTCTTCTCTTAACGAGTTTTATAAAAAAAGAGGATATGTTTTTGTTGGATCTAGGAATCTTTATTCTCCTGGTCCACACTGTAATTTTTATGAAAAAAAAGTTAATTAGGAAGATATTTTTCCAAATATTTTCCTTCTAACTCTCTTGCTCTTTCTGCAACTTCCTTAACTGGAATTTTTTCCAGCTCAATTGCATGGTATTCTTCAACGAGCCTTCTTGCAAGTCCATTTTCACAAAGTATTTTTCCAACTAATGTGTCTATTTCCTGATCTCTCACCCTGCTTAAATCTATTCTTCCCGTTTTTGGATCTCTTTCGTGATTTAAGTAGTGTATTCCAGCAAGTGCAAATCCGTTTTCCTTAACCAAATTTGCTTTTCTAACTTCTGAAACAAATCTTTGCGTTGCTTCTCTTCTGCTTGCTGCATTTGCTCCAAATTCTATAATCCTTCTAAGCCCCCCAAGTCCTTCTTTTTCAAAAAGTTCTCCAACTAAAGCCGGAATTATTTCTGCTCTTATTTCTCTTAATGAAAGAATCTCTTCTATTTGACCTCTACCCTTCAATGTTTTTGCAAGTGTTGTTGCTCCGTTTGGACTTCTGGTTTCGATTGCTCTTCTTATGGTTTTTTGATCAAGTGTCATGTTTTTACCTCTAGCTTTTACTCAATTTTTTGAATACTTATTTTTGTGTCGTCTTTTTTTAGACAATTATTTTCCAAAGAAGCCTTCATGAATTTTTAAGTCATCTTCGTTTCTCATGAATGCGCGATCTTCCTTATGCATTCTGCGAACCATAACTACCGGAACTTCAAGATTGTAAAGTGGCAATGTGGATAGTTCTTCTCTTCCTGTTATTCCTCCTATTTTATGGTGCGGCGTCATTTCTGAAATCATAAGTCCCATTCCTAAAACTTCCTTGCGCATTCTTTCCTTAATGTCTGCAATTAGTTTGCATCCCTTCTCTGTTGCTGCTTCTTCTGATGCAAAATACCCAATTACGACTTGCAAATCTGCTCCCTTCATCTCTCCAGTTATTTGGGGTGAAAGATCTCTAAATGCTCTAAGCAATGCTATAAGTTCCAATTCTATTGTTTTGTATAATGTTGCAAAGGCTAAGCCCGTTCTAGCTAGTCCAATCTGAAGATTTGAACTTGCTCCGCGATTTTCTTCTTCAACTACTTCTCTATAAATATCAAAAACAGCATCTGCACTTTCAAGCCTTCTGATATAGTAGCCATTTGATCGCTCGATTCCTCCAACAAATGGACAATATCCTCTTTTTCCATCTCCTTGTTTGATAGACGTCAAATAATCTACAATATTTTGGATTTTTGGATCGCCTGTTTCTTCTCCAAGAACAATTCTATCCATTGAATTTGGGTTGTAGCAATGGTAGTTTTCCCCTCTTTCATACTTAACAACTCCCTCATCTAATGGATTTGTTACTATTCTTGAAAATCCTCTATGTCCCAATCTATTTGTTTCTCTTTGTTCAGTCCCAATTATTTTGCATTTTGTTTGTGTCATTTCAACCACAAACTCTTTGCATTTTTCTTGCCATTTATTCCTTTGTCGTCGTCAAAAAAACACTCTTTTGTCGTCTTTTTTACGATTTTTTGATGTTGTCTAAAAAAAGACTACTTTAAATAAAATTCGTTTGCAACTTATTTATGTTGTGTGTTAAAAATGGAGAAAAAAATTCTTGAGAAGGCTGGCTTTTCCAAGGGAGAAATTGAAGTATACTTGATGCTCCTCAAATGTGGAAATTCAAAAGTTAGTGCAATTGCTCAATTTACTGGGTTACATAGAACAAATATCTATGATATTTTGGAAAAGCTTTTGGAAAAGGGAATTGTTTCTTACGTTATAGAAAACGACACTAAGGTTTTTTCTGCTGCAAGTGCAAACAAAATACTTGATTATTTGCACGAGAGATCTGAAGAGGTAAAATCAATAATTCCTGATTTGAATCGTTTTTCAAACTACAATTCTGCTCAATCTGTTGTTGAAATTTTTAAGGGAAAGGAGGGTCTTAAGACTGTTCTTCGCGATATTGTCCATGAGAAAAAACCCTACTCTGTGTTTGAGGAAAACGGAACAATCGAGAAAGTTCTTCCAAATTTTTACTCTCAATTTAACAAACTTCTCTCTTTTGAAAAAATTCCGGTTAGGGTTTTAACAAATGAACTTTCTTCTGTAAGTAAAAGACCTTTAATGCAAATTCGAAAGCTTCCCGTTTTTGTCTCCTTCCCAAGTGCAACTGCCATCTACGGAGATAAAGTTGTTATTTTTGTGTGGGATGAACCCTACTATGCTTTTATGATTCGAAGTAAATCTGTTGCTAAAAGCTACCAGAACTTCTTTGAGTCTCTCTGGCAGGTATCTAAAAAGTAAGGCATTCTGTTGTAAAACTCTTCTCTTTATTTTCTATTTATGGAAACCACTATCCGTATTTTAGTTTTTGGAAAAGTTACTGGTGTTTCATTTAGAAGCGAAGCAAAAAAATTTGCCGATTCCATTGGGATTAGCGGTACTATTTCTAATTTGGAAAAAAATGTTGTCGAAGTTTTTGCACAAGGAGATCAAAATCAAATCTCTGAATTTCTTTCCTGGTGCTCAAAAGGTTCAAAAAATGCCAAAGTAAAATCTCTCGAGTATCATTATCTTGATGGGTACTCCAAAATGGATTCTTTTGAGATTGTGGAATAATTCCCTTTTGGATGTTTTAGATATAGAACATTTATAAAAAGTTCCATGTATAAAACTTTTTGATGGAACAAAAAACAATTGAGGATTATTGCCGCGCAATAGATAAACTTGATTTAGGGAGCGGTGCTAAATCCTCTGAAATTGCCAAATATTTGGACTTATCGAAAAACACTGTTGCTTTAACTCTTCAAAAATTATCTTCATCTGGCTACATTTCGATGAAAAAATACGGGAAGGCAAGGCTAACTCCTGATGGCTTAAAAATTGCCCAAAAAATGCATTTTAAGCATCGAGTAATTGAGACCTTTCTTGTCGAATCATTAAATATGCCGCTTTCAAAAGTCCACCTCGAAGCCCATAATATGGAACATTCTGTAAGTGATGAATTTATTCAAAAACTTTATCGATTTTTGGGAAAACCAAAAAAAGACCCACACGGACGTGATATTTTATGAATTTTAGATTTTTCTCAGTTGTATTGTTGACCCTTGTTTTCTTATTTGGCTGCACCCAAATCAGTTCTCAAACTTCAAAACCCATAATTGCAGTTACTAGTTATCCTCTTTATGATTTTACTAAAAATATTGTGGATCCTAATGAATTTGAGGTATGGCTCATGCTCCCTCCTGGACTCAATGCTCACTCCTATGAGCCCACTCCTAGTGATTTAGTTAAACTTTCTCGAACTGAGGTTTTTATTTACACTAATGATCATTTTGAATTTTGGGCAAATAAAATCCAAAAAAGTGCAAATAATCCAAATCTTCTTGTAATTAAAGCTTCCAATCAGGTTGTTTTGGTAAAGCCTGTTGATGAAACTTTAGGTCCTCTGGATCCACATACTTGGCTATCTCCCAAATCCGCTATTTTGCATGCAAAGGAGATATCTGAAAAACTCCAAATGAAATATCCTGATAAAGCTTCATTATTTAGGGAAAAAACTTCCAATTACCTTAGATCTTTGGCTGATTTGGATTCACGATATGCAAATACAACTGCAACATGCAAGCATCGCGAAATGTTTGTTTCCCATGCCGCTTTTGGTTATTTGGCAAAAGACTATAACTTGACCCAAGTCCCAATTGTCAAAAATTTTGATCCTCAGGGTGATGTTTCACTTGCTGATTTAAGGCATGTTATTGATGCTGCAAAAGAAAAAAACGCAACTCATATATTCTTTGAAGATTTTATCTCTCCTAAACTTTCTGAGTCTGTTGCTCGAGAGATAAATGGCACTACTGCTATTTTCAGTCCTATGGAAGCGTATTCGACAAATCAAATTTCAAATGACAGTTATGTTTTGGTTATGGATCGAAATCTTATGGTTTTATCGGAGGCGCTTGACTGTGGTTGATGCTCTAAAATTTTCAAATGTTTCTTTTTCTTATGGAAACCATCTTGTTTTGGATTCAATAAATCTTCGTGTTTTTGAGGGTGATTTTCTCGCCATTTTAGGCCATAATGGAGCTGGAAAATCTACTCTCATGAAAATTGCCCTTGGTTTACTTGATCCAAATTCTGGTTCCGTTGAACTTTTTGGATCAAAACTTTCTTCTGGAATGGATCATTCGCTTATTGGCTATGTTCAACAATCTAAAGAGGATTTTGATCCGCAATTTCCCGCAACTGTTTTGGAAGTTGTTTTGATGGGTCGCTTGAGTAAGAAAAAAGGAATCATGAAGAATTTTGACTCAACTGATGTTTCCTATGCTAAAAAAGCTATGGAAAATGTCGGTATTTTAGATCTTGAAAATCGAAAAATCGGTGCTCTTTCTGGAGGCCAAAGGCAAAAGGTTTTTCTTGCAAAAGCGCTCTGCTCAGATGCAAAAATCCTGTTTCTTGATGAACCTACAACTGCCATGGATTACAATTCGCAGCATGCTTTCTATGATACTCTCCAATCTCTTAATCAAAAAGGAATAACTATCATTCTTATTACTCATGATATTGGTCAAATACTTCAGCATGTAAAACGGATTGTTGTCTTAAATAAAAAAATTGTTTTTGATGATGAGAGTGAAAAATTGGACAAATCCAAGCTTTGGGATTTAACGGAGAAGGTTTAGATGTTTGAAATTCTTCAATATTCATTTATGCAAAAGGCTCTTTTTGCAGGTTCTATAATTTCAATTACTTGCTCTCTTTTGGGTGTGTTTTTAATTTTGCGAAGAATGGCGTTGATTGGTGATGGTTTTAGCCACATTGCATTTGGGGGCGTTGCAGTTGGGCTCTTTGCAAGCAAATTTTTTGATTTTATTGAGGAAAAATATGCCTTTTTCATTGCTCTTCTTTTTTCTGTTTTTTCTGCCTTGGGGATTGTAAAACTTCGTGAATTTGCAAAGGTTTACGGGGATGTTTCAATTGGAATTGTTTTTTCCTTTGCTCTTGCACTTGGTGTCATTCTAATTAGTCTTGCCCACGGATTTTCAGTTGATTTACACTCTTTTCTTTTTGGAAATATAATCTCTATTACTGATGAGGATGTTCTTTTTGCTCTCTTTTTGGGTGGGGCAGTTTTCCTTCTCCTTTTGTTTTATCAAAAAGAATTGATGTATCTGTCATTTGATGAGGTTTCTGCAAAGGTTTCCGGAGTTCCTGTTTCAAAACTAAATACTCTTTTGATTGTTTTGACTGCTATTATGGTAGTTATTTCAATTCGTATTGTGGGGATTCTTCTTATTTCATCTTTCCTAATAATTCCTCCTGCTGCAGCACTTCAAATTTCAAGATCATTTAAGCAAACTCTCTTCCTTTCTGCATTATTTGGATTAATGTCTCTAGTTATTGGTCTTTTTGCTTCTTATTATTTTGATTTGGCTTCTGGGGGTTCGGTTGTCATGTCTTCTATTGTGCTCTTTGCTCTAACTTTCCTTTATAAGAAAGTTTCAAATTAGGGAGGCTGTGGAGGTTATTAATTCGCTTCCTAATATGCCTCCTATTTCCATTACAAAGAAGATGCTAATTAAAAGTGCAAAAAGCGGCGAAATTACGCTGTAAATAAATGCCTTTGAAATGGCATCTGAATTCTTTTGAAGTAGGATGGTCGTGTCTCCTGAAAAATCGGGTGCACTTGAACTTATGTTTGTTGCTGTCAACGTTTGATTATTACAACCTGATGTATTGCTTTGATTGAAGCATCTGCCGCTCATAACATCTATTTTTGCTGCAACTGCATAATTGTTATTGAGATCTATTATGGGCGTTGGAGAATAATATGCATTTGAGTTGAAATTTTTTGTTGTTTCTGTAGTATTCTTTATCGTTTGGATTGGATTTTCAAATCCCATGACAAAAGTTGGGAAAATCAAAACTGTTCCTATCGCAATTCCTATCAAAATTCCTCCTATCTTTCTTGTTATGAAAAATGACCTTAACAAAAGTCCTAATGGGAGTATTAGTGTAAGTGCATTTTTAGACATGAAATCCATGAAGCTTATGAGTCCTATGTTGATTGTTAAAAGAAGATTCAGTGTTGTTATCTGATCGCTCAGTATTCGAAATATTGGTTCAATTGATTCAAATGGTTTTGTTGAAAAAAGTCCAAAATTCAACTCTAAATTTTTGTAGTATCCAACTATATTCAGCGTGTTTATCGTTCCTGCTTCAAATTTCCAAAGTGCATTGTTGAGCTCCTCAAAATTGCATTTTGCTTTACTTAGGATGTCTGGAGAATTTGAACAAATCCCTTCAGAGTCCAAGTTTGCAAGAGATCCAACTAGGGCAATTATTGATGCAAATGCACCAATCAATGCAGCATTTATTACCGATTGAACAAGTTCTTCGACTCCAAATGATTCTATTCTTTTGATTGAAAATGCTCGCCCAAGTCCAATCAAAATTCCTGAGAGTATTATTGATGCACTTACAATTGCAACTGCAACATCCAAGTTTATTGCACTTTGAGCCATTATTTCTGAGCCTCTTCAATCATGGGTTCTGGAAGTTCTGCATTTGGCTTGTGCTCCTCTTCGCTTTTTGGAACTATTGCAAATGATGCGACACTTTCTCCTTCATCGAGTCTTATGATTCTTACTCCCTGCGTATTTCTTCCAATTATTGAAAGATCTTTAACTGGAGTTCTAATGGTCTGGCCTTTAGAACTGATTACAAATAATCCATCGTCATCACTAACTGCCTTAACTCCAATTACGTTTCCGTTTCGGCCTTCAACTTTGATGTTTATTACTCCGGAACCGCCTCTTCCTTGGAGCCTATAGTCTTCAATTGGAGTTCTCTTTCCAAACCCATTTTCTGTAATCGTCATTATGTGAGGTTTATTTGCGCACGTGATTCCAATTACGCTATCTTCCTCCTCACTAAATCGAATACCAATTACTCCCTGGCCAGTTCTTCCTATTTCTCTTGCATCTTCTTCTTTGAATCTTATTGCCTGGCCTTTAGCTGTTGCAATTAAAACTTCCTGCTTTCCATCTGTTTTAATTACTTCAATTAATTGATCGTTTTCTTTTAGTGTAATTGCAATTATTCCTGTTTTTCTAACGTTGCTGAAGTTGCTTAAGGCTGTTCTTTTTACTATTCCTGATTTTGTTGCCATTACTAAAAATTCATTTTCGTTGAAGTTTTCAACCGAGATCCAAGATGTGATTTTTTCATCTTCAAGAGCTAGTAAACTTACTAGTGTCTTTCCTGTTGCATATCTGGATCCTTCTGGGATCTGGTATGCTTTCATCCAGAATACTCTTCCCTTATTTGTAAATAATAAGAGGTAATTGTGGGTTTTTGTAACTATAACATCCTGAACGACATCTTCTTCTTTGGTTTCGGTTCCAATAACTCCCTTTCCGCCTCTGTGTTGGGATCTGTATTCTTCAAGAGGAACTCTTTTTACATATCCTCTTGCGCTAATTAATACGACCACTTCTTTATTTGGAATCAAATCTTCGATTGTGGCATCTCCATCATCTTCAATTATCTGGGTTCTTCTTTCATCACTATATTTTTCTCGAACTTCAAGCAGTTCTTTTTTGATTATTTCAAGTATTTTCTTTGAATCTGATAACACTTCATTTAGGTGTTTTATAAGTTTGACCAATTCCGCATATTCGTTTTCTATTTTCTCTCTTTCAAGTGAAATTAATTTGGATAAACGCATTTCAAGTATTGCATTTGCCTGTATTTCGCTTAGGCTATAATCTTTAATCAACCCAGCTCTTGCTTCATCTAAATCTTTTGACTTTCTAAGGAAATTTACGATTGGGTCAATGTTTTGAAGTGCAATTCTCAAACCTTCTAAAATATGTGCCCTTGCCTGAGCTTCTTTAAGTTCAAACTGGGATCTTTTTGTTACTATTTCTTTTCTGAATTTCAAGAATTCACTTATGAGTTCGATCGTTCCCATGACTCTAGGTTCTTTTCCAACTAATGCAAGGTTGATTATTCCAAATGTTGTTTGAGTTTGTGTGTGAGCGTACAATTGATTCATTACGACATCTATATCATGGCCTCGTTTGATGTCGATTATTACTTCCATTCCATCTTTGTCTGATCGGTCGTGAACCCCTGAAATTCCATCAATTTTCTTGTTTTTCACTGCCTCAACAATTGAATCTATGACTGCTGTTTTTGTAACCTGATATGGAATTTCGGTTATTATGATCGCATTTTTCTTTTCATCTTTGGTCATTTTGGATCTTAATCTGATGATTCCTCTTCCTGTTTTTTGAGCTGATAAAATTCCTCCTCTTCCAACGATTATTCCTCCGGTTGGAAAATCTGGCCCCTGGATTTTTGAAATTGCTACTGTTTCATCTTCCCCATCTATTACTGAGATTGTTGCATCGATTACTTCTCCAATGTTGTGAGGGGGCATATTGGTTGCCATCCCTACTGCAATTCCTGAAGATCCGTTTATGAGTAAATTAGGGACTTTTGATGGCAAAACAGTTGGTTCCTTTATGGTTCCATCGAAGTTATCTATAAAAGATACTGTTTCTTTTTCGATGTCTTCGAGCATTTGGGCAGTTACTTTTGCCATTCTTACTTCTGTGTATCTCATGGCTGCCGGATTATCTCCGTCAATTGATCCCATGTTTCCCTGCCCATCAACCAGAGTATATCTAAGTGAAAATGGTTGTGCCATTCTAACTAGCGAATCGTAAATAGCCATGTCTCCGTGTGGGTGAAACTTACCAAGACAATCCCCGACAACACGTGCACTTTTCTTAAATGGTTTTCCATATATGTTTCCAAGTTCGTGCATAGTGAAAAGGATTCTTCTGTGCACTGGTTTTAGTCCATCTCGAACATCTGGAATTGCACGTCCGACAATCACTGACATTGCATAATCCAAGTAACTCTCTTTCATGTCGGTCTCTATCGTTCTATTGACAATTGATTCGGCCATATAATCAGACGTTAAAATATCGCTTGAAGTCTTTATAAATATGCTCTTATTATATTAGACGGATCAAAATGTTTTTCAATAAATTTTCTTGCTTAGTGTTTTCGATTCTATTTCTTTTTTCAGTTTCATTTGCATGCGTTGATCTTTCTACCCCTGCCACTTATGGTTCGAATGTCAGTGTTTCTGACAGTAGTTTCTATATTAATTCCGACACTGTTCTTTGTACTCAATCGTATTCCCACTTAACATGGCAGAATCTTTTCATTATTAATTCTTCAAATATTCGTTTTAATTGCAACTTTTCTAACTTTACTGGAAATGATCAACCTAGGGCAATCTATGCTCCACCAGGAACTGAAAACCTTTCTATTTTTGGAAATTGTGTTTTCAATGACTTCACAAACATCTTCTTTTCTGATGGAAATGATGGAGCATACAACAACAATATTTCAGTTACAAACATTTCTGGTTCAAGTTCCTCGTCTCATGGAATTAATCTTGAGTACACTCAAAATTCATCATTTTCAAATCTATCTGCAAATTACTCAAATGGGTATGGTTTCATTTCTGCATTTTCCTCATTCAATAATTTCACAAACATAACTTCTCTTGAATCCCTCTATGAAGGGTTTTACTTAACTTCAGAATCTGATTCAAATAATATTACTGATTCAAATTTCACCAATAATGGCCGAAACAACAATGAGCATGGTCTTTTGTTTACTGGTTCATCAAACAACAATTTAGTTTACAATAATTACTTCAATAATACAAATAATCTCTTTTCTGATCCAATAAATTATTTCAACTCAACCTATGATTGTTCAAGTCCAAATATTATTGGAGGAACCTGCAAAGGTGGAAACTACTATGATGATATAACTCCACTTGATCATGGCCTTGCCGCATATCCTCATAATATTTCTGGAGATGGAATTTCTGATGATATAGGTTATTACATAAGAAATCCCAACCCCTGGGACAATCCTTCTTCAATTGATTACCTTCCTTTAGCCTCAGTTACTTCTGGATGCACTCAATTTAGGTCAAATTCAGTAAATATTTTTGTTGCATCAAACATTACTTTATGCACTGTCAATGAATCATTTTCAAACTCTGAAAATTATGCTCCATTTTACTTTTCAAGCACAGTTAGATCATTTAATTGCAATAATTCTCAATTAACTGGAAATGACAATTCACGGGCATTGTATCTTCAGCCAACAACCTCAAACCTTTCTATTTTTGGAAGCTGCATTTTCAATGATTTTACCTATATAGTTTTCTCTGATGGAAATGATGGAGCATACAACAACAATATTTCAGTTACAAACATTTCTGGTTCAAGTTCCTCGTCTCATGGAATTAATCTTGAGTACACTCAAAATTCATCATTTTCAAATCTATCTGCAAATTACTCAAATGGGTATGGTTTCATTTCTGCATTTTCCTCATTCAATAATTTCACAAACATAACTTCTCTTGAATCCCTCTATGAAGGGTTTTACTTAACTTCAGAATCTGATTCAAATAATATTACTGATTCAAATTTCACCAATAATGGCCGAAACAACAATGAGCATGGTCTTTTGTTTACTGGTTCATCAAACAACAATTTAGTTTACAATAATTACTTCAATAATACAAATAATCTCTTTTCTGATCCAATAAATTATTTCAACTCAACCTATGATTGTTCAAGTCCAAATATTATTGGAGGAACCTGCAAAGGTGGAAACTACTATGATGATTATGTTGGAAATGATACTGATTTGGATGGTATTGGGGATGATTTGAATTATTCGATAACCAACATTCCTTCTTATGATTATCTGCCTCTTACTCTTCCGCTTACAAGTGTTAATATTTCAAAATCGTTGTTAAACAACACTAATACTTCTGCAGGTGGAATTTTCCAATATTTGATAAATGTGTCTAATAACGGTAGCACTTATTTGACAATTCTCAATATCACTGATTCCTTTTCTCAAAATCTTAGTTATTCTTCTTCATCCTACGCTCCCTCTTCAAATACTTCGAGCAGTGTGACATGGTTAATTTCGACAAATCTCGCTCCTTCTTCATCATATTTACTTTACGTCAATCTCTCTGCTCTTTCAAACCTTTCAAATGCAAGTTTTTCAACTTTAAATGTCACTAACAATGCTTCAATTAGTGCTCTCTCAACAACCGGCGTATATGCAAACAGTTCGACTTCGTTAAACTCAACAGTTTACTCTGCCAATTTTTCAGTTTCTAAATCTCTTACTTCTTCATCTATAGTCGTTGGTCAAACTGTCAATTATACAATAAATATTTCAAATCCTGGTTATCTTGATTTGAGTTTTGATATTTCCGACACTTTGCCTGCTGGCCTCATTTACAATTCGTCAAACGTTTCTCCTGATTATTCTTCAGGATCGACTCTAATTTGGCTTGTAAACCTTTCTCCAAATTCAAATTACTCTCTTTCATACTCTGTTAGTTCAAATGCTTCCGGAACTCTTGTAAATTCAGTAACTGTTCTTGCAGCTCCTCCAAATGGGCACAATTTAAGCAAATCTACAAACATTTCCCTGACTGTCTTGTCTGAAGAATCCAGTCCATCCTCTGAGCCTGTCTCTTCATCCGGTTCCTCTGACGATGAAGATCCAATTCGCGTTTCTCATACGTCAAACTGTACTACTAATGAGGTTTTGGTCCAATTAGGTTCTCAAGTCCTAGAAAACGAATTTGTTGCAATTGAGCAAAATGGCTTAGTTGTTTTCTTGGGTCGAACAAATGAACATGGTCGTTTTTATTATTCTTTGAGTGGAAACCCCGTTAGAGTAAGAGTTGGCTCATCCTCCTATTTTGGTCCATTTGATCTATCTTCCTTCTGCAATTCTTCTGAATCATTAAACCTAACTTTGGATGTTGCCCAAAACCAAACTACCAACGATTCGTCTAATAGCACCGAATCAGATTTAGTTCCTCTTATTTCTGATGATTCTTCTTCAGATTCGGACATTTCCCAACCTCTGCCTTCTCTAGAAGATGATTTAGGATCTGATAATTTCGCTTCAAATTCAACTTCTTCATCTTCTGGTGATTCGAATTCCTCATCTAGCGATTTACAAGTTCAAAATCCTCAACCTTTGCTTGGCTCTGGATTAATGCTTACTATTGTATTTGTTGCAATTTTAGGTGGGTTTTCTGTTTATTGGTTTTTATTAAGAAAATGATTCTGATGGGGTTAATCCCCCTTCACAAATAAAATGAAAAATTAGAAATCCAAATTCTTTACTAGTGCTGCATTTTCTTCTATGAATTTCTTTCTGGGTTCAACTTCATCTCCCATTAAAATGCTAAACATCTCATCTGCAGCTCGCCCATCTTCTATTGTGACTTTCTTGAGCGTTCTTGTTTCTGGGTTCATTGTGGTTTCCCACAATTGCTCAGCATTCATTTCACCAAGACCCTTGTATCTTTGGATGTTTATCGAGCTACTATTTCCTCCAAATTCGTTTAGAGTGGCTGCAAGTTCTGCTTCATTATATGCATATTTTACTGTTTTTCCTTTTGCAACTTTGAATAATGGTGGTTGTGCGATGTAGAGGTATCCGTTTTCTATTACCTGCTTGAAATACCTGTAAAAGAGGGTCAAAATAAGCGTTCTTATGTGAGATCCATCAACATCAGCATCTGTCATAATGACGATTTTGTGGTATCTTACTTTTTCAGGATTAAAGTCATCTTTGAATCCTGCTCCAATTGAAACGACTATGTTTCTTATCTGTTCGCTAGTTAGCACTTTGTGCATCGGGGCTTTTTCAACGTTTAGTATTTTTCCCCTTAATGGTAAGATTGCCTGATATCTTCGGTCGCGAGCCTGCTTTGAGCTTCCTCCTGCAGAATCTCCTTCGACCAAATAAAGTTCTGATTTTGATGGATCTTCTTCAGAGCAGTCTGCAAGTTTTCCTGGGAGCACACTTGATTCAAAGACATTTTTTCTGCGAATCAAATCCTTTGCTTTTTGTGCGGCTTCTCTTGCTTCCATGGCAGATGAAACTTTTGTTGCAATGGCCTTTGCATTGTTAGGATTTTCCTCCAAGTACGTTTTTAGCGCTTCATAAACAACGCTATCAACCTGTCCTCTTACTTCTCCGTTTCCTAGTTTTGTTTTAGTTTGGCCTTCAAATTGAGGCTCTGCAATTTTTATACTAACTATTGCCGTTATCCCCTCTATTGCATCGTCTCCAGTTAATTTCTGATCTTCCTTTAGGATTTTACTGCTGTGAACATAGTCATTTAGGACTCTTGTGAGTGCTGTTCTAAAACCGACTAAATGCGTTCCTCCTTCGACTGTTTTAATATAATTTACGAATGAATATATCATTTCATTATATGCATCTGTGTACTGGAGGGCAATTTCCAAGTCCAATCCTTCTATTTTTTTTGCAACATAAAACACTTCGTGCAGTTTGGTTCTAGAACTATTTAGATAGTTGACAAATTCGCTTATTCCTCCTTCTGCATGGAATTCTTGTTTTTTGTTTGTTGCTTCTTCTACTAATATTATTCTGAGTCCTTTGTTAAGGTATGCAAGTTCCATCAACCTGTCTTTAAGATAATCAAAATCGAAATTTGTTTGCGCAAAGATTGTTCCATCTGGCTTAAATTCAACGATTGTTCCTCTATAATCGCTTACTCCGACTTCCTTCACCTGTTCAGTTAATTTTCCCTTTGCATATCTTATTGTGAATATCTTTCCATTTCTATGAACTTCAATTTTCATCCATTCTGAAAGTGCATTTACTACTGAAAGTCCAACCCCATGCAAACCTCCAGAAACTTTGTATGCACTTTTTTCAAATTTTCCTCCTGCATGCAAAGATCCTGAAACCAATTCCAGTGCTGATTTTCCTGTTGCATGTTTGTCTGTTGGAATTCCTCGTCCATCATCTTTTACTATGACTGAGCCATCTCCTTTTAGTGTTACTGTGATGTTTTTACAGTGTCCTGCAAGTGCTTCATCGACCGAATTATCTACTATTTCGTAGATTAGGTGGTGCAATCCTCGTTTTCCAGTGTCTCCAATATACATTCCCGGTCTTTTTCTAACTCCTTCAAGACCTTCAAGTACTTGGATTTCATTTGCTGTATAGTCCTGGGGTTTTTCGTTTTCTTGGGTCATTAAATCTACTCGCAAATTGCTATACAAAAATATCGTTAAAACTCCTTAAAAAGATATTGAAAAAATAGAAAAAGGTAAATTGTGTTATTGGGTTTGATTTACTGCCTGATCCACGTTTTTGAAGAGAGGCAATCCGTTCTGCCCTATTGGAACATATATTACGCTATTTTGTTTTTCAAGTGTTGAGATCCAGAACCATGTAAGGAATCTTTCATTAAGGCTTTCTGAAATTATTTTTTGGCTTTCTGAAACCCCTTGCGCCTCAACTATTTTTCTTTGCGCTTCCTTTCCTTCTTTTTGCAAAACAAATTCCATCCTTTTTGCATCCTGCTCTGCTGTTATTTTTGACTCTATTGCTATTTTTACTTCTGATGGAAGTTCAATGTCTCTAATTAGGACACTTTCGACTTCTATGCCTCTTTCGCTCAACTTTGTCTGTATCTTACTTGTCAATAGGCCTTGAAGCGCCACTCTTTTTTCTGTAGTGTATAGGTCTTCTGATCGGTATGTGGAAATTATGTCTCTTGCAATTGCCCTTGAGACTGGTTTAATTAGAACTTCTCGATATTCTTCACCTACGTTTCTGTGCATTTCGCTTAGTTTTTCTGGGTTTAGGTGATATATTACGCTTAGGTCAACTGATACATCCAATCCTTCTCCTGTGAGTACTGAAACTGCAACATCATCTCCGTTTTGGTGCATGTTGAATGTCTGTGTTCTAATTGAATATTCGCTTACATATTGCCAGGGCATTAGAATGTGGAACCCTTCTCCAAGTGTATTTGGCAAAACTCCTCCTCTAAATGGATCATATACAACTGCTCTATATCCAGCTGGTATTGTTACTGTTACTGCAAACAATATGATTAGAAGCGCAACAAATACCATTCCCAATCCTGCCTGCTTCATTGGGAGAAATTCAACGTTTTTACTTCCCAAGAAGGTAATTATTCCCGATATGAAAATCAATAATGCCAAAACGAATAGAAATATACAAATCAGTTTTCCTTTCAAGGATGAAATTTATAAATCTCTTCAAATTAATCCAGTTTATGCAAAAGTTAATTCTGGCATTTTTTCTGTTGTTTTTGGTTTTTGGTTGTATTGAGCAAAAATCCACCTCCTCAAACCCTTCCGAGATTATTCTCTCCCAGTCTCAGATAGATTTTGACTCTGATGGTTCTTGGGATTATACAAAAATTGATTTTTCTCCTCAAAAACGATCCGGTTTAGATCTTGAAATAAAACGAACTCTTATAATTACTCCAAAAAAATCATTCCGTTATCAAACTTACAACTCGTCAATCAATGATCTTGATCGCTTGACTATCGACAGTTCTCTTGATAATTTTGAATCTGATTTTAGTGCAATCTATTTATCATGCGCAAATAATTTGGGGGTTCTTGGTGTTACTTGCACTGATCCACAAACCTGCTTTAATCTCTGCACTTCTTCCAATTCGAATTGCAGGCGCATCCCATCTTCAGATTCCCTTTTTGTTGGAAATATGATTCGCTCCTTCTCCTTAAACCAAAGGGAAATAACAAAGCCTGTTTCGAATCTTAGGTCTGACATCTATGATGTGACTTCTCTTGTAAGTGCAAATTCTCTTTTGGCTCAATATGGATCATTTGCCTCCAAAGTTGCACAGAGTGCCAAAAATCCTGTAGTTTCTGTATACTCTCTTTGTTCTGTTTCTGCTTTTGATTACTCGGAACTTAAACAAATTCTCTCTGCAATAGGTCCAATTGATTCCCAGACTGATTCATATGAGTATCAAGTTGTCCTGACTGTTATGAATCCCTCCAATTTCCAAATTCAATCTTTAGACCTTAGCGACCAACTTCCTCAAAATGCGATTCTTCCAAATTCCCTTTCATCTCCTATGGATTTCAATCTTTTGGATTCAGATACTGTTCATCTAAACCAGACTTCCAAACTGGATTCATCATTTACTGTTGCCTACTCATTTGAATCTAATTTGGCTCCTGAGCAAATTGTTCCGTTTTTGAAATCTCCGACAGTTAAAACTTCTGTTGCAAGTTTAGAATCTTTATCTATTTTCCAAGGGCCCTATTCATTTGTCCAAAAAATAGTTAGTAATTCTTCAATAAGCATTTCTCTTTCCTTCTCGCTAATAATCATTGCGTTGTTATTCCTCTTTAACTTCTCTTCTCTTTTGTTCCACTTTACTTCCGAAAAACCATCTAGCATGAGATTTGCAAATTCGATAAGGCGTGCATTTGGAAAAGTGAGTGTAAATTGGAAAACTCAGTTTGCTATATCCATCTTATCTATTGTTGCTGCATATGGGATTTCGGTAATGCTTGTCCCCTCAGATCTTCTCTTTTCTCCAAATCTGATTTCAGTTATTTCTAATTTACTTAAGAGTGAACTTCTCCTGGTTTCAATTTTAATTGGAATCTTTGGTTTCTCTCAATTCTACTTTGCAATAGAAAACCTGTTCAAACTAATGCTTCTGGAAAAGGCCTATGGGATTGCAATCTCCCAGGAAAAAGACCTCTATATAGCACAATCTTCAAATTTAGTTGATAAAATATCAAGTCTTGGTAAACTGGTTGATTCTGCTTCTTCAAGTGGAATTGATGCGAGTTCTGAATCTGAACTTTTATCTAGAATTCCAAGTGCCAAAGTTTCTGAGATGGCATCAAATTTCAATCCTAAAAACAAAGCTCTTGTTTCAGAGTGGAGTGAAAAAGTTGATGATGCGATCTCCTCTGTAAGTTCAAAAATTTCCGGTGCTGATCAAAACTGGTCTCGCTGGGAATCCTATATTTCGTCAATGATCTCAAGCCAGCCTCAACTAACTGTTCCTATGCTTGTTTCGATTCCTCCAGCTCTTAGAGTTTTTGCAGTTTCCAAATATGTTAGGTTGCATTCAAATGAAGTTTCATTTGAAAATGGCGTTATTTCAAGAAAGAAATTGAGTTATGATGGAATTGTTTTGGAGATGGTTCGAAATGGTTATCTTAAGGGCGGAATTTTACTTAAGGATGAAAAACCCATTGTGAACCTTTTCTCATCTGGTGGAGGAACTGTGAATTCGGTTTTGTCTCTAAAGATTCGATCAAGCGCTATTGCATTTTCCAAATCCCTTTTGAATCGAGATTTGACTAGCTTTGTAGTTGTTTGCGATACTCTTGCAATTGCATACCTTAAGAATTTCGGCTTTGATGCAATTTTGTTTATGGACAAGGAAAAATACAAGGATACTTTGGATATGTGGAAAGTCAAAACAAAGATGGTTGAGAGCTAATGTCAAACTCCAAAAAATTCCTCAGTGTTTTTTCAAAAATTAAAAATGAAGTTCTTCTGCACGTTGCCCCTTCAAAAAAGGAGCTGTTATCTGAAACTGCATTTGCTCAAAACCTCGCTTCCATTTTTTCCAAGCATCTTCCTCCTGGCGTTACTCCATCGATAACCGGCTCAGTTGCCAAGCGAACTTTTATTTCCGGAAATAATGAGGTGGATCTTTTCCTTCTTTTTCCAAAAAACGTTTCAAAGGATGATTTTGAATCTATTTTGATTTCTCTTTTATCAAAAGCTCTTCCTGGAGTTGGTTATCAATTAAGTTATGCGGAGCACCCATACCTTCGATTTCATTATAAGAATCATCGCATCGATCTGGTTCCTGCATATAAAATTTCCAATTCTTCCCAAATGCTTAGTGCTGTTGATCGATCCATTTTGCACACCAAATTTATTCGGCGTGCTCTTCCCTCTTCAGCAATTCCAGAAGTCCTTCTTCTAAAAAAATTCCTCAAGGCAAACTCTCTTTATGGTGCTGAAATAAAGATTCAGGGTTTTTCCGGTTATTTGTGCGAACTCTTAATCGTCTACTTTGGCTCATTTGTAAAAATGGCGTCTTTTTTTGCATCAAATAAGCCTCCATATGTTTTAGATATTGCCAAATTCTACACTAAGGATGAATATTCGATTCTTACAAAGCGTTTTGGTTTTTTTGTTGTGATTGATCCAACTGATCGGGATCGAAACGTTTCTGCTGCAATTTCAAAGGAAAATCTTGAAAAATTCCAGTTCCTTTGCAAAAAATTCCTCAAAAATCCGAATAAGGAGTTATTCCTCTGTACTCCTCCTTCTTTTGAGGAGTGCGTTTCTTTGGATAAATCGAAATTCAAAATTCTTGTTTCTATGCCTCGCCCAAATGTCGTTGCTGATGTTTTGTGGGGGCAAATAAGAAAATTAATGGGTCAGATTTCTTCTTCGCTTCCCGAATATAAGGTAAATTCTATTTTCTCTGATGATTCCCGGCATTTGATTAGGATTTTTGTTGGTTCAAATTCGGATTCTTTTGGAGGTAAAATAACTATTCGTGGACCTCCAAAGAAAATGGTTGAACACATTAAGAAATTCAAATCTTCTCACAAATCTGCCAAATTTGTTTTTAATGGCGGCTACATTTTTGCACAAAAATCGATTCCAAGTGTTTCTATTTCAACTGCTTTGCATAACTTCTTTGAAAAATATTCAAAAACTTCCAATTCGCACATAAATTATCCTCCTGATCTTATTGTGATTGAAAGCATTTCAAAATCAAAGAAGAAAAAAACTAAAATTTGATTTCTATTTTATCTCCCACCTTTGGAGAAACTGCATCAAAGCCATATTCTTCTGAAAGTTCAGATGCAAAATCTTGTGGATTGTCTCCGTGGACCAAAATTACTTTTTCCGGATTTGTTCTTTTTATGAATTCGAGTATTTCGCTTCTTCCTGCATGTGCTGAAAAATCAAAGTATTTTATTGGAAGGTCCACATACATGTCCTGCTCATCAACTGTTACAAAGCCTTGATTTTGAAGTTTCCAGCCATTTGTATCTTTTACGCAAAAACCTGTGAACACTACTTTTGATTTATTATTCATTTCCAAAAGGTATCTCATCGCAGGTCCTCCGTTGAGCATTCCTGCGGTTGTGACTACTACTGATGGCTCATCTAAAACCTTTCCTCGATCTTCATTTGACTTGATCATATTGACTGATCTTACTTGTTTTCTGAATTTTTCAACATCTTTTATGTAGCTTCCATATTTTAGATAAACATCAGCAACTTTTCTTCCCATTCCATCGACAAAAACAGGTATTTCTCTGTTGTATTTTCTAATTACTGAAATTAGTTCCTGTGTTCTTCCAAGTGCAAAAGCCGGAAGCAGAACATTTCCTCCCTCTTCTATTGTCATTTCTAATTCATCCATGAAGGCATGTTCTGTTTCTTTTCTTGGAGGATGATCCTTGCGGGCATATGTACTTTCGATCATAAGAATATCTGCGTTTTTTGGGTATTTTGCGCCATGTTGCATTTCCTGGCTTTCGATTTTGAAATCTCCCGTATATAATATTACTTTGTCCTTGTATTGGTATTCGACCATTGCAGACCCTGCAATGTGACCTGCATCCATCATTCGAACCCTTGTTTCTCCAAACTGTCTATTTTCTCCATATGCAAAAGGGTGAAAGTTTCGTAGTGCTTTTTTGTAATGTGCATGCGAATAGGGTGACTTTTCTGCCTGGATTTTCATTGAATCCTGCCATAAAATATCCGCAATGTCCTTTGTCGGAGGAGTCCCAAACCATCTCAAATTACTGTGCTTGTATAAAAGAGGCAATGCCCCTGAGTGGTCCATGTGCGCATGTGAAAGTATTACTGCATCTATTTGAGAGTGGGTGTGAATTGGGTATTTTGGCTCTCCACTTTCATCGAAAAGCTTGACTCCATAATCATTCATTATTTTTTTGTCTGTTTTGAGAAGGAAGGCGCTTCGTCCAACTTCACTTGATGCGCCTAGGCACTCGATATAGTTCTCCATGTCACAAAATTGTACTTAACCTTTTAAAATTTCCCCGTTTAATTTTGGACACCATGGAAAGCACCGTCGTTGTCGATTTTGTCTGGGTAGTCTTATTTGCTGCCTTTGCAGGTGTTCTTTCCAATAAATTGAACCTTCCATTTGTCGCTCTTCTTTTATTTTTTGGAATGTTCATTGGGCCAAATTTTACCTCGTTAGTTAAAGTTGAAGCAATTCAATTATTTGCAGATATTGGTGCAATTTTACTATTGTTTTTAGTTGGTGTCGAATTCAATATTTCGAAAATGCTTTCTGTTGGAATACGTGCAGTTTTTGCAACCTTTGTTTTGATGTTTCTGACGTTCTTAGTAATTTATGAGGGTTCTTTGTTCTTGGGTCTTGCAGGTTTTGATGCGATTCTTGTAGCATCTATGTTTTCGATGAGCAGTACTGCAATTATGATAAAGAATTTGGAGCAAAAAGGCTTAGTTGATATGCCTGAAGTTCCAACTCTTATTGCAATTTTGGTTATTGAAGATATTGTTGCAGTATTTCTTTTGGCAATATTTTCGAATTTAGGGAGTTCAAATTTCACCACTTCATCGTTTTTAACCGCATTTTCGATTGGTCTTGGCGCATTGGTTTTTTGTTATCTTATTCTTGCAGATTTGCTCAAGAAATTTTCCGCAATTTTCCTTCAGAATGCATCAATTGATCTTTTGGTCTTGGTTTCATTTAGTCTTGGAATTTTGATGAGTGCAATTGCATCTCTTGTTGGAATTTCTCCTGCAATTGGTTCATTCCTTGCAGGCTCTTTAATTTCAGGTGTTCCACGTTCTCGTGAAATTGAGCATTCTATGAGGTCATTTAGTCTTGTTTTTTCATCGTTTTTCTTCATGTCTGTTGGGCTTCTAATTAGTCCTGTTGAGCTCTTTCAAAGCGGGCCATTAACAATCGCCCTTATCCTTCTTTTCATGATCACGGTTTTCCTCTCAAGTTCTTTTGCATTTTTCCTGATTAACCCAAGTGGCCGATCTGCAATTTTTGCCGGTGCGGCTTTAATTCCACTTGGGGAATTTTCTCTTCTTATTGCAAAAGAGGGGATGGCATTATCCTCTGTAAATTTGGTTAGCATAGCTTCTCTTGGTGTCCTTATCAGTTCTATTGTGGCTTCACTAGTAATTGATAGACGAAAATCAGTTTATCTTAATTTACGAACTAGACTTCCTGGATCATTTTTCACGACTCTGGATAACTTTTCACACTATCTTTTAGGTGTTATTTCTTCATTTGAACCAGGAGGATACTTCCATCGGGTATTTTTGGATGAGATGAAAAAATCAATCTTCAATGTTTTGTTCATAACTGGCAGTGTACTTTTCCTATTCCCTGCGCAGGTATATCTTTCAATTCCTCTTCAATTATTTGGCAAAACCCATTATTTGAGCCAGCTTCTTATTTTAGTTGTCCTGCTTATCTGCGTAATTCCATTATATCGGCTTCTTCAGTCTGCAAAACGACTTATGGATGCCCTCTCTAGTGTCTTTTCAAGAACTACTCCATCTGCAAGTAAAGGTCAGGTGTTTAGGAATTTTGTCATTGCTGTTGCATCCTTTTTGATCTTCCTCAATTTCCGAACTATTATTTCATTCCTTAATCTTCCTGACGTATTTGTCTGGTTTTCTGTTGTGTTCATTATTGTATCCATTTTCTTTTTCTGGAGTACGATTCGAGCAATTTCATTTGGTCTTTTCCTTTCAGATCGCAGAGTGGATTTCCTTAAGCCAAAAATTACTGTTCTTGAAGATGATGTTGTGGTTGTTGGATCAAAACCTTCTAAAAACAAAAAGAAGGAATCTCATCATTCTGATGAGCAGATAAATGAGAAACTCAATTCAATATTTCATATAAAGAGGTGAACTTATGGATTTTTACTCTGAAAAATTTATGAGAAATTCTTTTACAAAAAGCGAGCAGAAGAAAATTCGATCTCTCAATATTGCATTGGTTGGTCTTGGCGGAACCGGTTCCTTTGCCTTTGAAAATTTAGTTAGGATGGGTGTTGAAAACTTTACTCTTTTCGATTCTGATCGCTATGAACTTACAAACTATAATCGTCAGCTATTTGCCCATGACCACTCTGTTGACAAACTAAAAACTCGCGTTGCAACTGACCGGGCTCATAAGATAAATAGGGATTGCAAAATCGAGCAGTTTGGTTTTTTTGATTCAAAATTACTTAAAACAAAACCAAATCTTGTTTTTGATTGCTCTGACAATGTCAAATCAAAAATTGCAATTTCAAATTATTGCATCTCAAAGAAAATTCCCCACGTTTTTTGCTCTGCAAATGACTATCGTGGAATCGTTTCTGTTCTTTTTGGAAAGAGATTTGAAGATATGTTTAATCTTCCAAAAGATCCAGAAAAGCTTGCAAAATTTGCAATTTGTTCTTCCGTTGTTTGTCCTTCTGCAGCTGTTTCAGGCTCTATTGCTGCAATGTTTGGAATAAATTATATTCTAAAAAAACCAACTATTCTTGCACCTGAAGCTCTGTTTTTCAATTTGCAATCAAAAGAGATGTTTTGGAGGAATAGGTTGGGATGAGTTCCGAATTTTTCCTTATTGAACCCTGCTCAAGTGCAAATGGCTTAGAAATCAAATTTCGTGGAAGAAATATCGATTTGAAAAAACTCTCATCTCTAATTGAAAAAGAGGGTGGCTTCTCTGGAGCTTCTACTTCTGTGGTTTTGCTTGCAAAAATTGATAATTTTGAAATCAGTGCCTATGCAAGTGGGAGAATAATGATCAAATCAAAAACTAAAAATAAAAAGCAAATTTCTGATTTTTGCAATGATTTTGCAAAGAAACTGTACGAATCTAAGTGTTTGATTTGATTTTGTGCCTAAAACCTGATTCTTTATTTATATCACGTGATCTAACTGATGACCAAGTCGCTCCATTTCGCGCTCTTCATCTTCCCAACTTTCAACTATTTCTGCTAATTTTGTATTAAGTGTTTTATCGATTCTACCAAAATATCTGTTACTTTCATTTATGAGTGGAAACGGGTCTGAAAGGTCCATAATCAATCTTACTAGTATTCTAATTGATTCTTCCCTACTCATTCTTCTTATTACAAAGTTTTCTGCATCTGTAATTGTTCCATCAACATATGTATTGTCCTTTATGTCTCCTTCAAAGTCAAAGCCTTTTTTCTGTTTTTTTAGTTCTATTTGCAGTCTGATTAATTGAATTGCACAATCTGCAATTCTTTCTGGTTCAATTGGGTAATCTGGAGCTTCGTTTGCCCACAAATCGGATATTCGAAGTTCTGTGCCAGATAATCTGACTAGTTGTGCCAGTTCAAAATCTTGAAATTTTTTGCCTATTTTTATTTCTCTTTCTATCTGCTGTGGGACCCTGTTTATTGCTACGATTGGGGAAAATTTCAATATTTTTTTAATTTGACTATATGTTTCCATTTCCTCTTTCGCATCTGGCATCATGAGTCCTCCCCAGATCCTTGATGAGTTAAAGCGTCTCCAAGTTCTCATTTGAGGACCTTTTGGTTGGAAATTTGGATCTATTTCATGATCTGCCTTCCACTTGGCTCCTGCTCCTTTTATGTTCATTTTAGTATACCGGACCCCTTCAAATTCTACTGCTTTTTGAAGATCAAAATACGTTGTTCTTCCCTTGACTCTTCCTTCTCTGATTATTGTGTCTTTTTTGGCCTCTTTTGGAACGTATCTTGGATGAACATAAATTTTTTCAAATTCTCCTTTTCCGACTGCCACTACTGCAAAATGATACTGTTGTGATTGCCACATTCGTGTTGTCGTGAGTTTCGCTACATTTATCATTACTATCTATTATTTATAACAATCCTTTTAACTCTTATTGTCTTTTATTTACTGTTATTCAATCTTAACCTTATGAAATTGGATTTTCACGTTCATACTCATTTTTCAATTGATTCGATAATTAAACCGCAAGAGTTGGCAAAAAAATCCCAAAAAAACGGAATTATTTTTGCAAATACTGATCATAATACAATTGAAGCTCACAAAATTTTCAAAGAATTAAAAATTCCTTTTATTCCAGGTGAAGAAATTCGTACTGATCTCGGAGATTTAATCGCTCTTTACATTAACGAATTAATTCCCAAACATACTCCATTTGAAGAAGCAATTGATAAAATACATGAGCAAGGGGGTTTAGCCTATCTTCCTCACATGTACGATAAAACTCGAAAGGGAGTAATTCCTGATAAAAAAGAAATTTCAAAAATCGATATTATTGAAATATTCAATTCTCGATGCTTAAAATCACAATACAATATCCAGGCTGCAAATTTTGCTCTTGAAAATTCGAAAATCGGTGCCATTGGAAGCGATTCACATTTTCTTTTTGAATTTGGAACAAGCTTTAACGAGGTTCCTGATTTTGATTTGGATAATCCAAAAGCTCTTTTAAACTCTCTAAGAAAAGCAAAATTCAACTCTGTTTCTGCTCCCTTTTATGTTAGGGGTACGACCACCTTTGTTGCAATGATTAAGAAACTTAAGAAAAAATTCTCAAAGTAGTATTGTTTTTAATCTTCGGCAATAATTTAGTATTCTGATGGCTTTTGAAGATGCTGCTTTTTGGCATTTGATTTGTGGAACTAGAGGCGGTCCCAATCGTTTGCAAATACTCCTTGAGCTTTCAAAACGCCCATATAATGCAAATCAGATTTCTGATTTGCTGTCTTTGGATTATAAAACAACTAAGCGACACTTGGAGCTTTTAGTTCATAATGGCCTTTTGCGCATCTCTAAAGAATCTCGGTATGGGGAACTTTACTATATTACTGATTATGCAAACTCAAAAATTGTTGATTTTCAAAAATCTCTTGAGAGAATACAAAAATGGTGATTTTGGCTTATACTAATAAACCTTTTGTGGAGCATAGTTATATATGGAACCAATAGATTTTTCGACATTGTTCTGTTTTGTCAATGCACTCCTTTCACTTTCTTTGATCTATGTCTATTTGCGAAATTATCTTAAGCTGCGTATGCCTTTCACACTTGGACTTTTGATTTTTGCATTTGTTTTTTTAATTCAAAATTTGGTTGCAATTTACTTTCAATTTGCCATGATAATGTACTACACTTCTGAAGTTGCAAATATCGCGTTGATCTTGAATCTTCTTGAAACTGTCGCTCTTTTGTCTTTGTGCTATGTAACCTACAAATCGTGATTTCTCTCGTAATTTGGCTAAAATTATGGCAAAGCTATTTATTTGTTTGCAGGCCCTTGTTTTTCCTTAGGTGAATATTTTATGAAATATCTTTTGATTTTATTTGTCGCCCTTGGACTTTTTGTTTTTGGGTGCGTATCTGGAGAGTCTCCATCAACTGGCGATTCAATGGTAAAACCATCTGATTCGATGGCAAAGCCAACTGATTCAATGCAAAAGCCTGCATCTGTAAACAATTCGGGTACAATGCAAAAAACTAATGATTCAATGACAAAGCCATCTGTTTCAATCCCTAATTCAAATTCTTCTGCGATGATGGATAACTCATCTTTGGTAGGCTATACTCCATTTTCCATTCAAAAATACACTGATGCTAAGAAGCAGGGAAAATATATTTTCCTGGAGTTTTATGCTTCTTGGTGCCCAATTTGTGTTTCTCAAAAACCTGCTCTTGAAAATGCATTTTCACAACTATCTAAAACGAATCCTAAAATTGTTGGCTTCCAAGTTAATTATCGGGATGATCAAACTGATCCTGATGAAATTCTTCTTGCAAAGGATTTGGGTATTTCAACTCAACACACTCACATAATTTTGGATCCTTCTGGGAAAGTTGTCTTTAGGTCTAATGAAAATTTGGATTCTGAGCAAATCCAGTTCCAGATTATGAAAATTACTGGTTGATTTTGATGGCGCAACCAACAATTTTTTTCTCATTTTTTGCAGGAATAATTTCCTTTCTGAGTCCCTGCATTTTGCCTCTAATTCCCGCATATTTAACGTTCCTTGCTAAAACCTCATTTTCCGAAGTTTCAAAAAACGAAAAAGAATCTCGAAAAGAAGTTTTTCTTGCAAGTGTGTGCTTTGTGCTTGGTTTTTCCGTTGTTTTCTCAGTTTTAGGGGTTCTTCTTCAAAGTGCTCTCTCATCAGTTGCTTATGATCTTAGAACTTATCTTTCATATCTTGGGGGAATAATCATCATCATCTTCGGGTTGCTTTTAACCGGTGTCTTTGAATTTGCTCCTCTTTCAAAAGAATATAAATTCCACATCAAATCCATAGACAACAAATACTTGTCTTCTGTTGTTTTTGGGGCTGCATTTGCATTTGGCTGGAGCCCCTGCGTTGGAGCTGTTTTAGGAAGCATTCTCACTTTGGCAGTTACTAGTCCTGAAAGTGCATTTCCATTGATGTTAAGTTACTCGCTTGGCCTTGGTCTTCCATTTTTGCTTGCCGGTGCGTTTTTAGCTCAATTTAGTTCCTTTATGAAAGTAGTATCTCCCTATCTTAAAACAATAAATCTGGTTTTTGGGATTGTTCTTATAATTCTGGGAATTTTGGTTTTTACGGGAACCCTTTCACAAGTTGCAAGTTTTCCTATTCTTGAGCAATTTTTGGGTGTTTAATTGTTAAAAATAACTAATCCCTTTTTACTTGTTTTTATCATCGCTCTTATATTCGGAGGAGTTTGGTATTTTGGCTCTTTAAAATCTGCAAACTCTTCGATTTCGATCTCTACACTCTCGACTTCCGATTCAAATGATCCAAATATTGCACCTGATTTGAGTGGCATTGCAGGCTATATAAATTCAAATTCCTCTCTTTCAATTTCTTCTTTAAGAGGAAAAGTTGTCTTAGTTGATTTTTGGACTTATTCTTGTATTAATTGCATTAGAACAATTCCTTATCTTACTGCATGGGATGAAAAATATCGAGATGATGGTCTAGTCATAATAGGGGTTCATGCACCTGAATTTGAATTTGAAAAAGATTATTCAAATGTAAAAAAAGCAGTTCAAAAGTTTGGCATCAATTATCCTGTTGTTTTGGATAATTCCTTTTCAACTTGGCAGTCCTATCAGAATCATTATTGGCCTCACAAGTATTTGATTGACAAAAGTGGTCACATTCGATATGATCATATTGGCGAAGGAAATTATGAGGAAACAGAACAATTGATTCAGACTCTCCTTTCTGAAAATTATTCAGGAAATATTGATCGGACTCTTGCTTCTTCTTCAATAGTTTCTGCAAATGATCTTTCCCAAATCCGAACCCCTGAGATTTATTTGGGTTATGGTTTTGCAAGGGCCCCGCTTGGAAATTCTGAAGGTTTTAGGCCAAACAAAATTGTCAATTATTCAATTTCAAAGAATCAAAATTTTGCTTTGAATCGCGTTTATTTTGATGGAGAGTGGCTAAATTCCAATGATTATATGGAATTAAAATCTCAAAGCGGAAAAGTCGTTTTAAGATTTAAGGCAAAAAACCTGAACATTGTTGCAGGTGGGAATGCTACTTTGGATTTGGCCCTGGATCATTCCCCTGCTATAAATTCTCTTGGTTCTGATGCTAAGGTGGTCGATTCTAACGCTTTGGTTACTACTGATTCCCAAAGGCTCTATTCTCTTATTGACTCTTCTGATTATTCTGAAAAAGTTCTTGAGATAACTGTTCATGGCGAGGGGTTTAGGATTTACACATATACCTTTGGGTGATTTTAGCGTGGTTTATAAACTTCCTTTGAGGTAATTTTATTCAATGAAGAAGGTTTATATAGTTGTAATGTGTATATAAATATGGGGTTATTATGGCTTCCGATCTAGGTCCTTATAGATCTACACAATTTAATCGACTTGATGCTGTTGCTCTTGTTGGCGTGGCAGCTAAGGGTTTTGCATTTGATGTTTTTTCCCCTCGTGTTTGTGCTGCAAAACTGATACTCGATGTTCCTAATTTAGATCCACTTCAAAAGGCTAAGGCAGTTGATCGAATTTCAAAATCAGGTACTATTGAAGATTGCTTTGCTCTTTTTTCGCGGAATTTATCCTCTAATTTGCAAAATTTAGTTGCTAGATCCTTAGTTAAAAAAATAACTGATGAATTTGACTCCGGCATGACCGATGCAAAAAATAGTGAAACTTCTGCTGGTTTTTTTGCAATGCAAAATGCCGAAAGGTTCCTTGCTGATCAAAAATCCAAAGTTCGAACTCTCCTTAGTTCCGAACTTGTGACTTCTGCTGATGCTCAAAAAATCCTTTCTGATTTTGTGTCAAGTAAATAATCTCCTTTTCAATCTAGTTTAAATTATTCCTGTTTCTTTTCTATATTGATTTGATTTATTTTGGGTGTATTATTTGTCTTTGGATTTAGAGATTTCAAAAATAGAAAAGGTTTTTTTGGAGCAGGAAAAGAAATTTGACTATGTAAATGCTGAAAATCGAAAAATAGTTCGCGCGTGTTCAAATGCAATAAAAGCTCTTCATGCAAAGGATATGAAGGAAGCCAAAAAATCTCTTTCTGAAGCTGAATCTTCTTTAGTAAAATTTCGAAAAGAAGCAGCTGATTTTTCATCTCAATTAAATCATGTTCTTCAGGAATATACCGAGGCAAAAATTGTTTTTTGTGCAATTGAAAGTGGAAAAATTCCAAAATTTTCTGATTTAGATGTTCCTGAAATTTCCTATGTTTTGGGACTTTTGGATTCAATTGGTGAACTAAAAAGAGAAATGTATGAATCTTTAAGGTCCGGAAAAAGAAAAGATGCTGAAAAATACTTTTCTATGATGGAAGATATTTTTGATTCTCTTTTGCCTCTTCGATTCTCTAATGCCATTTTGCCTGAATTTAGGCACAAACAAGATGTTGGAAGAATCCAGATTGAGCAAGCTAGAGGAGAATTACTTCCTTAATCGTTCTGCTACTTT
>CAZPWA010000004.1:0-49766 GCA_964590665.1 Microcaldota archaeon | reverse complement strand
TGCTCCTGCCGGGAAATTCCGAACAATTTGACGTTTTCCTCATGGCTTTTTCCGAAGTTTTTGCCATCATAAGGACTTTAATCAAAAAGCTCTTTTGAACCCGGGTCCCCAGAGTTCTCTAAACTTTTAGGAAAAGTTTAATCAAAACTAATTTTCCAAGTTTTTGATGAAGCTTTTTTCCAAAAAGCTTCTGAGAGTCTGATATCCTTGACCGGTCTAGACTACAGGAGCAAATTATCATTAGAATTAGAGTAATAAGGATTTTTAAAAGGAAAAGAAAGGAAAAAATTATTGTGATTCGATTAAAACATCTTCAGAAGCCAAAACCAAATCATTCTCAGGGAAAACAGTTGTATCATTTTCCGAAAGAGAAAAGTCTGAATCATTAATGACTAATTGATCAGAACTTAAAGTTGGTTCAGCTGGAGGTGCTGTTAGTGCAATATCCGAATCACTTATTCCAAGCGAACTGGTTGGAGTTTGGGGTTTTGATCCGACGCACCCAAAGACCAAAAGGAAGAATAAGGAACCGAAAATAAGAGCCTTAATCATCAGAATCTCCTCCAGATCTGCCACGGTTTTGAGATCGATCAGTCCTATTCATCCTATCTTCAATTCTCTCAATAGTTGAGTTTCTTATAGAACCAACTCTTTGAGAGGTAGAGTTTCTAATTTCCTCAACTCTTTCTCGGGTTGCGTTTCTTATTTCTTCAACCCTCTCCCTAACTTCTTCTCTTCGTTCATTCATTTTGTTTGTATTTACTTCCCTAACAATAGTTTGTATTGTTTGAGCAGCCAGACGAATTTCACTCCATGCCCTAATTTCAGTTTCTGAATCAGAAGAATTTGGATTCAATGATTCCTTTGCAATATCCAAGTGATTTTGTGCTTGGGCAACAAGAACACTGACATTTGAAACATTCATCGATTTTACGCGGTCCAAAATTCCCTCTAATTTTTCAATTTCAAATTTAGCAGCTAAATGGAAAGCAGTTGCGTTGTTGCAACCACTATAAAGACAGAATTCTTTTGTTGCAGAACGTATCATTCTTGCACTATCACCAGAGTCGATTGCATCCCTAAGAGGAGCAACAATTGATGATCTGGCAGCTTCAACTAAAGATCTCATCTTCTGAGAATCAACACCTTTATCTTCAAGATTTCTTATTTTATCCTCAACTTTATCCAAGTGCATATCGTAAAGATCTGCCTTTATGGAAGCAAACAATCTAACTGCTGCAACATGACAGGATTGATATTCATTTTTCAATTGTTCAAAATCAGACCTTAATTCTGCCCTAGTTGCATTATCAAGAGTAAGATTTCTCCTTAAAGCAGATAATCCCTCTTTTGCATCATGAGAATCTTTTTCGTAAGTATCTTTTAAGAAAGACCTGAAATTTTCAGTATCATTTGAATCTGCATACAATTGCAATTGAGAAGTATCAGATTGAATGGATTCAATTAGAGGATCCAAAACAGATGCAGAAGCTGGAGATACATCTTTGTATGACTCCAAAACCCCTACATTGAAATTAGTTTTGCAAACAACATCAGCCATTACTCCATCCATGGCACCATTTCTCAAAACCCCATTTCCAGAACCTACTGCAAAAAGAGCAGGAGCTGCAAAAAGCGCCAAAATCAACATCAAATATTTTTTCATATTTTTTTCACCTTTTTGCCTAAAAACAAACTTAGGCAAAATAGCTAAAGTGGAACGCTATTTATAGTTAAGCTGGAACAAGTGGAACTTTTTACGAGAGAAGAAAGTGGAACGGTGTGGAACAATAGTAAAAAAAGATTAATTTTTTATCAAATCAGTCAAACTAATCAAATTCCTAATTCCTTTTTGAGATTTTTGTAAAATTCCTTTTGATTCCAAAGAAGCAATTCTTCGTGAAAGCGTTGCCTTGGGAATTTGGGTGTTCAAATTTAGCTGAGCTTGAGTAGTCATTCCACCTCTTTGATAAATTTCCCGAACTAGTTGCTTATCAACTTCATCAAGGGTTTTATAGACAGGGTTTTGTTCCAATTTTGAAAAATCAGTTTTTGGAGTAGTGGGAGAAGGTTCAGAAAGACTTGGGATACCTTCATTTGATTTAGAATTATTTGCCCAAAAGAAATAGGAAACAGACAAAATAATAATCAAAATAAGAAGGTAAATTGGATCAAAGGTAAATGAAGAATCAGGGGATTTTTCCAGCTCATGGCTTTCCTTTAGATTGATTATTGAAGAATGAGAAATATCAGCAGAAGACCAGTAAATTATAATGCGGGAATCTTTTGTTGAAACTTCACCGTTTGTTGAAACTAGGCGAGAAGAATGAGGAAGAAGTAATGAGGATTCAAAGAAAGCGATTGGTTCGCTTGCTTTGATTTTTGAAGAATATATCCAGAGTGAGGAATTTTTAGAAGTTTGAGAGTTTGAAGAGAAACTTAGTTCAGCATAGTTAAAGGGAGCCAAAAAGGAAACTTTTGTCCAACCATCAATAAAGGAAGAGTTGAATTTAAGGGGAGAAGCAGTTCCATCAAAAACAGCCAAATCTTCAATTTCTCCCAAAATTGAAATAGAATGGGACTTTGAATCGGATGAATTTAGGTAGTAGCGAACCAGTGAAACAGTGGAGCCATCATCAGACACAGAAGAATCATAAGTCAGATTTAGCGAAAAAACAATTGCAGAAAGGAAAACAAGGCACAGAAATTGCTTTAGCATATAAGATAAAGAAAACACCTAAGATATTTATTTGGATCTTTTGGACTTGGTTTTATTTGAGGAGCGACTCTTGATTAGAAGTTCAAGTTTTGCCCTGAATTTTTCTTTTTCCTTTTTAAGAAGAAACTTGTCCTTTTTCTCTTCTTTTTTGATTCTTTTTGAAATTCTCTTTTTGGTTTTGATTATTTTTGATTTAATGAGAGAGTTTGAATCATCCTTCAATTTCGACTTAGTAGGATCGCCAACCCTCAAGGACGCAGATTTTTTAGAAGATGCAACTTTGGAAACTAACTGAGTTTTTAGGATAGAAACTTTTTGTTTTTCATTTGAAGGAGTTTTGGAAAGAGGAACTAATTGAGTTTTAGGATTTTTTGGAGGAGATTTTTTTATCATAAGAGCAGCAGATTTTTTTGAAGAATCTATTTTTTTAGTAGCTTCAATCGGTTTTTTGAGCGCTTTAGATTTTGGATGGGGTTTGGAGTTTTGTTCTTTGGGTTTTTTTGAAGATTTTGATTTAATGACCTTGATTCTTGGAGTTTGCTTTGGTGCAAGAGCAGAATCAATAACAGCTCTAGGTCTTTGTGCAATAGCAAAAAATCCTAGTTTTTTTGGCTTAAATGGTTCTGGATCAGTACCTTGAATTAAAGTAGAAGAGGCAGGAGCAATTTTTGATCTAATTGCCGCACGGCTTTTTTGATCAGGAGTGTTTGTAACTTCAGGAGTATCTTGAGAAATTCTAGGTGGAGAGTTGTCAATAAGGGATTCTGCCATAATTTTTGGAGCAGTTTCAAGATCTGCAATAATTGGAGCAGAAACAACCTTTTCAGTTTCAATAGGAGACGAGGATACTGCAAGAGGCATTTCTGCCATAGGTTCTATTTTTGAATCAGGAGAAGAGAATTCATTTTTCAAAGATTCGGTTTTTTGAACTTCCTTATCCGAATTTTGAGGAATAATCAAAGTTGTTTCATGATCAAAATCGGAAGAAGTGGAAGTTGTTCTAGGCGATCTTTGGCCTGCAAGAAGATCAACTAAATCAGATGCTTTTTCAACCAAAAACATGACTGCCGCAACAGAAGGAGCAATAATAGTAACTTCAAAGGCAGTTGGTTCTTTTGGCCGATCATAAGAGTCCCACGAAACAGAAGGAACTTCGCTTGGGGTTTGAGAAAAAACGATTGGTTCGGGTTGAGAAATCAATGGAGTAGAAGAAGATTTTTGATCTAAAGAGGGAGAAGGAGGAACAACTTTTCCGTATTTTTCATCAAGCTTATCTTTAGTTGCTTGATCCAAGGTAGAAGAATATTCAGTTCGAAGTTGATTAACTAATGCTTTTTCAGATTCAGTATTTGCATATTTTAGAAATTCGGAAATTTGCCAAGCGGCAACGTGATCAATGTTTGGATACTCTTTTTTGAGCCGCTCAATTTCATCCTTAAATAGATTAATAGCTTGCGTGAAAGTTATTTCTCCAGATTCATACCGAGAAGATATCTCCTTTCGGCGATCAGATAAATGAGATCTTAATCCGCCCCTAAGACACTCTGGAGCTGAAGGATAAGGAGTTGAAAAACTAGGAGTATCCTTTGAAGCAGCAGTTAGAGGTTTTTTTAGAGCTTCCCGATTTCCCATCGCAAATATACTTATTTAGAAGAGTATAAAAGTATTTTCAGACGAAAGATAAAAGAGAGATAAACAAAAAGAGTGAGAAAATGGATTTTAACAAAGAGTACAAAAAACCAGAATTCACTAAAATCAACGATTATGTTTGGGAGATTCCAAAAACATTCAAAGAGGGAATGAGGGTCCCGGCAAGAATATATGCAAGTCAAGAAATCCTTGATCAGATGGACTTGATGGTCTATGATCAAATTACAAATGTTGCAACCCTTCCAGGAATAGTAAACCATGCAATGTGTATGAGTGATGGACACTCGGGATACGGCTTTCCAATTGGGGGAGTTGCAGCAATGGACATCAATAACGGAGGAGTAATTAGTCCTGGCGGAATTGGTTTTGATATTAATTGTGGAATGAGATTAATCAAGACAAATTTGACAATAAAGGATGTGCAGCCAAAACTCAAGCAATTAGTCGATAGATTGTTTGAAAGGGTTCCTGCTGGAGTTGGAAGCGAAGGATTTGTTAAATTGGATAAAAACACATTTAGAAAAGTAATTGAAGAAGGAGCAGAATGGTGTGTTAATCAAGGATACGGATGGAAAGAGGATTTGGAAACAACTGAATTTAGCGGATGCTTCGAAGGTGCAGATTCCAAAAAGATTTCTCAAAAAGCCGTAGATAGAGGAAAAAACCAAATTGGAACACTTGGAAGCGGAAACCATTATTTGGAAATACAGCACGTTAAAGAAGAAAACATAATAGATAAAAAACTTGCAAAAAAATGGGGAATTTTCCCAGACCAGATAGTTATCATGTTCCACTGCGGATCCCGTGGATTTGGCCACCAAGTTGCAACAGATTATCTAAACTTGTTCCTTTCAGTTATGGAATCAAAATACAAAATAAAAATACTTGATAGGGAACTTGCATGTGCGCCATTTGATTCTCCAGAGGGACAAGACTACTTTAGTGCAATGAAATGCGCGGTGAATATGAGTTTTGCAAACAGGCAAACAATAGTTCACCGAATTAGAGAAGTGTTTTCTGAAGTTTTCAAAAGCGACGCCGAAAAACTTGGCCTTGAGCAAGTGTATGATGTTGCGCACAATCGAGCATCTTTGGAAAAACACAAAGTAGATGGAGAAATGAAAGAATTGATTGTTCATCGAAAAGGAGCAACTGCAGCATATGGACCTGGAAGAGAAGAATTGATGCCAAAATACAAAAAAGATGGCCAACCAATAATTATTGGAGGAAGCATGGAAACAGGATCATATTTACTTGCTGGAACCAATAGTGGAGATCAAACATGGTTTACAACGGCACATGGCTCAGGGCGAACAATGAGCAGAACAAAGGCAAAACAACTCTACAAAGGAGAATCGCTTCAAAAAGATATGGAAAAACGAGGAATCTATGTCAAGAGCGTTTCATATTCAGGCTTGGCAGAAGAAGCAGGTGGCGCATACAAGGACATAGATTCGGTAATTGATGCAGTGCACAATGCCGGAATCTCAAATAAAGTTGCAAAACTAATTCCCATCGGAAATGTCAAAGGATGATTTCCAAATACCTTTTATTTTTCTCTATTTACTAATAACACTCATGAAAGTAAAAATTGGATTAGTTCAGATGCAGATGAGTGAAGATAAAGAAGCCAACCTAAAAAAGGCAATAAAACTCATAAAAAAAGCCGCAAGAAAAGGAGCGCAGATCGTTGCACTTCCAGAACTTTTCAATACATTATATTTCTGCAATATTGCAAATGGGGATTTCAAGAACTTGGCAGAAGAAATGAATGGTCCCACAATGAGTGCTCTTTCAAAAATTGCAAAGAAATCCCAAATTGTTTTAGTTGCAGGATCCATTTACGAACTAGATAAAACAAGCGGAAAATATTACAATAGCGCAGTTGTTTTTGATGAAAATGGAAATAGTTTGGGAGAATATAGAAAAATGCACATTCCACACGATCCATCATTTTATGAGCAACACTATTTCGAAAAAGGAGATTTGGGATATAAGATTTTTGAAACAAAATACGGAAAAATAGCAACTTTGATTTGCTATGATCAATGGTTCCCGGAAGCAGCGAGGATACTTGCACTTAATGGTGTCAAGATGATCTTCTACCCAACTGCAATTGGAAGAGTTGAGGAAGTTGAGCAGGTTGAAGGAGACTGGCAAAATGCCTGGCAATCAGTTATGGTTGGACACTCTGCCGCAAATGGAATAATTGTGTGTGCAATAAATAGGGTTGGACAAGAGGGAAAATCCATTTTCTGGGGCGGATCATTTATCGCTCAATTTGGATCGGTTTTAGTTGGAGGAAAATCCAAAACAAATGAAAAAGAGAAGGTTTTGATTGGAGAAGTCGAAACAGATTTGGTCGAGCACACCCAAAAAGGCTGGAGATGGCTTTTAGAAAGACGAGTCGATAGTTATTCTCCATTATTGCAAAAGTGATTTTGATGAATGCAAAATATCGAATGCCTGCCGAATTTGAAAATCAGGAAGGAGTGTGGATTAGTTTTCCAAAAAACAGGGGCACTTTTCCAGATGAAATTATTGAAAAAGTAGAGGAAACGTTTGTTCAGATAATTAAAACAATTTCTGAAGATGAAAAAGTATTTCTTTTAGTTGACGATGAAAAAGAAGAAAAAAGAATTCAAAAAATAATTGGAAAAAGAGCAGTTTTGGAAAATGTTATTTATCATCGAATAAAAAGCAGCGACGTGTGGATTAGAGATTATGGACCTACTTTCGTTAAAGATCCTAAAGGCAGCGTTTTTGCAATAAAATGGACATATAACGCATATGGAGACAAATACGAAGATTTGAAATTTGATAATAGCGCAGGAAAAGAAGTGGCAAAGGCATCAAAAAAGAAAATAATAGATCCGCAAATAATTCTTGAAGGCGGATCAATTGAAGTCAATGGAAAGGGAACTTTGATTACAACAGAGCAGTGCTTACTTAATCAGAACAGAAACTCGAAATTAACCAAGGAACAAATTGAAGCAAAACTCAAAGACCTTTTAGGAGTCACAAATATCATATGGCTTGGAGAAGGAGTAGTCGGGGATGACACCGATGGACACATAGATGATATTGCAAGGTTCGTTGATGAAAAAACCATCGTTTGCGCATATGAAGAGAATGAAAATGACGAAAATTATATTGCGCTCAAGAAAGATTATGAAAAACTTTGCGAATCAATTGATCAGGATGGTAAAAAATTCAAAGTTGTTAAAGTTCCAATGCCAAAACCCAAATTCAGCAAATTTGGACGAGTTCCGGCAAGCTATGCAAATTTCCTTATAACAAACAAATCAGTATTGCTTCCGGTATTCAATGATGAAAACGATGAAGCTGCAATAAAAATCCTTCAAAAACTAATGCCCAAAAGAAGGATAGTTCCAATAGATTGCACATATCATGTTTGGGGACTTGGAACGATACACTGCTCAAGCCAGCAGCAGCCAAAATAAAAATCAGATTACGGCCTTGGAATCAAGAAAGTGAGACTTTGAGAAGTAAAGGAACCCCAAAATAGAGAGGCTGCACAAAACAAACAGAGGCGAATAGCCATAATAATAAACTACAAATCCTCCCAGTGCATAAATGAAAAATTCAACCATTTTAAGAGGCACAAACATAAGGCCAATGTCAGTTGAAACTTCATTACTAAAATGAACTGATTTGGAGAGAAGATATTCTGCAAGAATATTGCTTGAACCCATCCCGATTGAAAGAATCAGAATCGGAAGAATTGGATTTGTTGAAAAGATAAAGAGGAAGAATCCAATAGCAATTAGGAATGTGAGCAAATAAAGAATTGAAAGCTTGATTTGAAATTTTCTTGATGAAATAGAGACAATACCAATAAGAGTCAAAAAAAGAGCAACAAAAAAGCCGGTTTGTTCAATTGAGTAGTTGAGATAAGTCCTCAAGTAAAGAGGCAGAATGAAATAGGAAACAACGTTGAATGGAACCCACACTAAAATCTGTAAAAAAGAATGGAACCAGAACGATTTGCTTCTTTTTTGAAGGATTTTTTCATAAAAAGGAATTTTTGAAAGTTCATTTTTTCTTTGATGATGATTATTTTGAAGATTAAGAAACAGGGTTGTCAGAGAAAGAACTATAAGGAGCATAAATGCGTTTGAAAAGCCGATAAGCGCAATTACAAAGCCGCCCACCAAACGACCAAGGCCATCAACTATCTGCCTCAAATTAGCATAATGAATAAGAAGGTCTGACCTATTTTTCTCATGTGATTCTGAAATAGACTGCGTCCTTATTATTGCCCAAAAACCTGAAGAGCGAAATCCTTCAAGAACAGTACCTATTCCAAAAAAAAGAGGAGTTGCGGAAACAGAATACAAAAGAATAGAAAAAATGCTCATAATAGAATAGAAAATTTCTATTTTCTTAGTTCCAACAGTATCTGCAATAGATGCAAAAATTACCCTAAAAATGAGAAACACAAGTGGACTTAAAGAAAGGATTATTCCAATTTGGGACAAATCCAAATGCTGATCGACAAGGTATAGAGGCAGGAGGATAGCAAGGATGGAAACGGTGAGAGTATAGATAATGTTGATTGAATCTAAGCGAGTAATTTGCATGGTTTGCCCAAATAGAAGATAAGCAAGGAAGATTTAAAAATTTATGAAAAAGAGAGGACATTAAAGAGCTTTAGAGCATTTCATTAATTATGAATAAAGTTCCAGTTACAATTATCACAGGCTATCTTGGAAGCGGAAAGACAACGCTTCTTCGAAATATTGCAAGTGAAAGCCAAATAAAAATTGCAATTTTGATGAACGAATTTGGCGAAATTGGAATAGATAGCAAGGTAATTAAGGGGAAAAACATTCAAATGGCAGAACTTTCAGGTGGGTGCGTGTGCTGCTCGCTCTCTGGAGAATTTGAAGCGGCAATGGGAGAAATTTTAGAAAAAGTGAAACCCTCATGGATAATTGTTGAAACCACAGGAGTTGCCGAGCCATCAACTCTTGCAAGTTCAGTAGTTGATAATATAGAAGGAGTAAAACTTGATGCAATAATAACAGTAGTTGATTTGGATTCACTAGTTCGATTTCCGAAATTAGGACACACCGGAATTGAACAGATAGAGATGGCAGACCTTTTAGTTCTAAACAAGAAAGACCTTGTGAGTGAGGAAAAATTAGTAGAAATAAAAGGAAAGATATCAAAGATAAATTCCAGGGCAAAAATAATCGAAACGCATTTTTGTAAAATACCAGGAGAATTAATATTTGGAATTGAGAGAAAGGAAATTGTCAAAAAATCAAAAAAACATAAAATTGAATCAGAGTACTTTTCACTCATTCCAAAAAAAATGCAATATGAAAGACTTGTTTCAATATATACTAAGGAACTTCCCAAAATAAACGAAGTTTATAGATCCAAAGGTTTTGTGAAAACAGAAAAAGGAAATTTTCTTGTAAATTATGTTGCACAAAGGGCAACATTTGAAAAATTTGATGAAGAAGAAGCCGGATTGGTTTTTATAGGCGCCAATATAATCAAAGATCAGAAAAAAATAGAGAAAATGTTCGAATTATAATCAATAAAAAACAAACTGGACATACTCATCTAATAATAGGTGGGATAAATGACCAATAAATTTGCACAAGTAAAAAGAAGAAGAGAGGAAGCAAAAAAACCAAACTTCCCAGATAAAACAGTGGATGTTGAGGGGATACTTAAAACGATTGCAGAAAATCGAAAACCAACAGAAGAAGAGCGTCGAGCAAAACAAAATGGAAGAAAAGAAGGCCCAAAAAAACCAAAAGTAACCCTGACTGATGAGCAAGTTTGGAGATTAAATCATGCACCAAGAGAAACCAAAGAAACAAAGGCGACTGAATTTGAATCGCTAAGAACATTAAATGCAGAGACTGCAAAAAAAGGAATTTTAGCAATAGTTGGCGAAATAATAGATGGGGATTTGGCCAGATTAGGAAGAGTAACTAAGAGGATAGAAGAACTTTTAGATGGAAAAATAAGTGACTTGTTTGAACAAGGCGCAATGGTTGCACAAACTATGCCCGCAGGAAGAGAACTGCACAGACTTGTTTGCATTTTAGAGAATTTAGCTGGAAAAAGAATCATTAGTGAACCAGAAATAGAATTAATTAAGAGAGCAGGCGAAAAATGCCCAATTAGTTCAGCAACAGGAATTGCAATAAGAAATGCTTTGAATGCATTTGAAAGAGAGGGAACAGCTGATGAAAAGAAATGGGTTGCCAAAGTTCGCAAAGCAATACCGCAAGTAAAAGGACGAACCAATGGTCCCGTTGATTCACTACTTGTAGATAGCTATGAAAAAACCAAAAGAGAAGAAAGGGAAAAATCAGATCAAAGAGCAAAACTTCGAAAAGATATGAGGGCATTAATGAGAGAAAGAGACGCTCAAGATGTGGGAAGATGGACAGCAAAGCTCGAAGAATATGAAAAATTACTCCCATATTGGGCAGATCAAGTAGATGAAGAAGATAGGAAACACTTGGGAATAATTGCAAGAGACACGAAGTTAGGTAACGCAAGTGAAAAAGCCAGAGAAATCCTTCAAGGCTTGAAAATTGGGTGGGAACTTCAAAAGCAAGAAACAGTTGCAAGTCAACCCAGTAGAAGAGGATATCAATGGGATTATGATAATAGAGACTATTGGGAAGATTAGCAAGGATTAAAACAAAACAACCTGATGGATAGTTATGGGCTATAAATTTTTAGAAGATGTCGCAATTGCAGATGTTGCATTTGTTGCAGAAGGAAAAACACTTGACCAAATGATGAATTCAAGTGCCATAGCCCTAACTTCTTCTATGATTAAAGACATTGCAAAAATAGAGACTAAAAAAACAGTTAAAATCAAAATCGAATCTAAAAACGAAGAGCAGCTATTACACGATTTTTTGCAGGAATTGATTTTTCTTAAAGATGCAAAGCTTCTTCTTTTTAGGGAATTTGAGATACAAATAGGAAAAAAAGAGGATAAATTTTTCCTTAAAGCTCAATTAAAGGGTGAAAAAATAGATATGAAAAAACATGAGCTTTTAGTGGATGTTAAGGCTGTTAGTTTTCATAGATTCGAGGTTAAGAAAGAAAAAAATGGCTGGAAGTGTTTTGTGATTTTGGATGTTTAAAGAAAGAAAAAATAAACCAGAAAGACACTCGCGAAAAAGATTTAGATTAGACCCACTTTTTGATGAAATACCAAAAGACAAAAATGGAAGACGAAAATTAAGCGACCTTGATGATGAAAAACTAATTGAAATTGCAAATACATTAATGCAAAGGGAAAAAATAACCAAGATTAAGGCATTAAATGAAATGGATTCAACACTTTTATTAGAAATAAGAAGGAGGAAAAAAACTGGAGAATTGAAATTTTATTTTGAAAAAGATACGATTTCTCAAATGAAGGAAATACCGATAATAAGAAAAGCGAGAATTTCAAAAAGAGTTGAAAAAATACTAGAAACGCTTCCTGAAGAACCTCCAAAACACCCAAGCGGAAGAATAAAATGGAGTAGTCTAAGCGAAGATCAAATTTTTGCATTTGCGTGGAGACTTTGCAAAAAAGGAGAAGTAAAAACAGCAACACAATTGCTTGAATATAATAAAGAGCTATACAACATATTGACTAGGCTTGAACTAATAAAAGATTTGCCATTAGAAAATCCACCTAAGGAAAGAAATGAATGGGAAGGAGTAGAAAATGCTCAAGTGATAGAAATAGTAAATGCGGTAATCCGGCGAAGAGGAATCGAAAAAATTGGAGAATTGGCGGCTTTGGAGCCGGCACTTATGGTATATGTCAAAAGAGAGGTATTGTGAGAAACCTTGAATTAAGATTCGTAAGAAGCCCAAAGAAAGCAAATAAAAAGACCACAACGGAAAGCATAGCATGAAAAGAAATGTTCTCATTCTCGGGGCAGCTGGAAGGGATTTCCACAACTTCAATATGTTTTTCAAAGACAATGCTACTTACAACGTCATAGGATTCACTGCAACACAGATTCCAAATATTTCAGGAAGAAGATATCCATCAGAACTTGCAGGAAAGCTATATCCAAAAGGGATACCCATATACGAAGAAGCAGAATTAGAGAAATTAATTGAAAAATTTGAAATAGATGAGGTATATCTTTCATACTCGGATATTTCACACAAAAGCGTGATGAATTTAGCATGCAGATCGCAAGCCAAAGGAGCAAGCTTTGTTTTGCTTGGACCAAGGGAAACCATGCTGCAATCGAAAAAGAAGGTGATTGCAGTAACAGCAGTAAGAACAGGAGCCGGAAAAACTACCCTCTCAAAGGCGATTGCAGCGCATTTGAAAAGCAAAAAGAAAAAGTTTGTGATAATGAGGCACCCGATGCCATATGGAAGTTTAATCAAGCAAAGAATTCAAAGATTTGAAAAAGAGGAAGATTTGGACAAATACGAATGCACCGCAGAAGAAAGAGAAGAATATTCACCTCATTTGAAAAATGGATTCATAGTTTATTCAGGCGTCGATTATAAAGAAGTTTTAGAGAAAGCAGAGAAAGAAGCAGAGTATATAATTTGGGATGGGGGCAACAACGACATACCGTTTCTGAAACCGGATTTGCACATCGTAGTTGCAGATTCACTTAGGCCCGGCCACGAAGTTTGGTATTACCCGGGAGAAACAAATTTTAGAGCGGCGCAGGTAATTGTAATCAATAAAGTTTCAGAAGACAAAGTAGATGCAAAAAGAATTGAGAGAAATGCCAAGAGGATAAATCCAAAAGCGCAAATTTTCTACTCAGATATGATAATAAGTGCAGACAAAAAAATTGACATTGGGGGAAAGAGAGTAATAGTTGTCGAAGATGGACCAAGTGTCACCCACGGAGAAATGAAATGGGGGGCGGCCTTTGAATTTGCAAAAAACAATGGGGCGCAGGTGATTGATCCAAGAAAATTCGCAGTAGGCTCAATCAAAGAAGCATATGAAAAATTCGATCATATGGGAGATATTGTTCCAGCTTTAGGATATTATGGAAAACAAGTAAAAGAATTAGAGGAAACACTCAATAAAAGCGATGCTCAATACATAATAAATTCAAGCCCATTAGACATTTCAAAATTAATCAAGACTAAAATTCCAATAATACAGATAAGTTATGAAATAAAATTCAAGGACGTAGAAATAGGAAAAATGCTTGAAAAAATAATAAAATAATTATTTATTTTCTCCCTTATAGACTCCAGAATAGAGAGATTCAGTTTCATCAGAGAGTTTAATAAAAATCATCTGGCCGATTTTTGCATTTCTTTTAAGAGTCAAACCGTAGGGGTTGTGAACGACCAAAAGAGCCTCGCTTCTTCCTTCATAACCAGGATCCCAAACGGCACATTCTAAAGTCGCACCGCACCGTAAAAGAGAGGATCTTGGAAGACAAAGAGCGGCAGCATCGGATGGAATTTTTACATATTCATTAAACTGCACCTTGTATGAACCGGGCAAAAGAAGAATCTCATCATTTTGAAAATCAAGGGATGAAACATCGCTGATTTTTCGATCCTTATTATCAAAATCCAGTTTTCCAGGAGAAGAAAATGAAAGAACTGCCTTGAGGGTGACATCTACCCCGCAAGGCTGAAACTGAGATTCGTCAGCGCTTTCAAAAAAATTCCCGCTTTTTAGAAATTGTTTGGGTATAATCATCGTCTCACCACACATGCGCCATTTGAGCAGGTCTGATTAGAGTTGCAGACAACTACAGTTGAATTAAATCCTGAACCAGAACAAGAGTAGACAACTGCTTCGGAAGAACTTCTGCAATAATCAGAATAAATTTTCCGATTGTTATCTTCATCAGGAACAGCAATCAAGTTTTCAAAGGTTGGAGAAGCGTGATAATCCACGCAGCCAAGCTCTCGAATTGACTGGCAGCTTCCCTGATAACAAGTCTGTTTATTGTTGCAGGAATCGGAATCGGATGCAAAGTAATTCCCTTCGCACACGTATTTCTTTGCGGAGCTTTTTGAATTACATGTGTTTTCTAGAGAATATACTTTTTCAGTGCCATAATAAAGATCTACACCAAACTCATCCTCAACACATCTAACATCCTGCTTTTGGAGGCATTTTCCTTCACCGCAGGGTCCACCGCAGCCATAAGTAACATTTGTGATTTGATTCTGATCGCAATAATATTCAACCAGGGTTCCTTGATCTGAGCAATAATCAAATTTTTCCTCAACAGCTGATTTTGCAGAACCAGTAACAGTATATCTTAAACCGCCATCACTGTCCACGCAATTACCAATGCATGCGCCATTTGAACAATAAGTTCCAAAAGGACAATTTAGAGTATCGTTTTTAACAGCACCATTTTGACATGAGAAGGAAACCTTCTTTGATGAATCAATACACACATCATTGAATGTTGCAGAAACAACACCTCCCCTATATTGGTTTGATGAACCAATTCCAAGAGGAGAGTTTGCATTGGTATCTGTGCAGGTTAAAACAGGAGAAGCACAAACACCGCTTCGGCATGGATTTCCTGCGCCGCAGGAAATGGATTTTGATTTTACCGAATCGTTATCGCAGTAGTATTCCTGTACATCAAAATTTGCATTGCAATAATCAGAAAATGCAGATCCATTGAAACCGACAACTCCAAATTGAGTCGGATTTTGACCAAAATCAGAATCAGTGCACAGACTCGATGCGCTGGAATTTAGCGGAGCTTGAGGAGAAGTGGTATTGGAGGTTGTGGAATTTGTTGGAGAAACCGAATCAGGAGGGTTTTGATTTCCAATGCACTCATTTTCAATACAAACTGAACCAGTTGGACATAATTGTTCAGAAGAACTAAGGATTTCTCCTTCACATGAGTAGGTTTTTAAGATGGAGTTTGAAACGCAAAAATCCTTGTATTCCACCCCCGAATAATTAATGCCTTTTTCGATTTCAAGGCATTTTTGAATCGGAGTTACGGACAAATTTTGCACGTTTTTCGATTCAGTTGAAAGACAACCGAAAAAGAGCAAAAACAAAACTATTGGTAATAAGGTAAGTAGTTTTTTCATAAAAATTATTTTGTGAAGATTAGTTAAAAAAGATGAAGGAAAAATTAGATTCGATTTAGGTTGTCTCGAACCCGACTTGACGCAGCTTCTGAAAGAGGAGGAGTATTGCCAAAAATCTTAATGGCCTGCGCAAGAGTCTGAGCTGGGGGAGATGGTCGTGCCGTTGCCCAAACGTTTCTAGGTCGATTTGCTATTCCATTATCTGCCATAGTAATCACTTTCGTAATAAAAACAATCCAAAACATATATAAAAAGTAATTTTTGTTACGAAAATCGAAAAGAGCAGTTTTTTAGAATAAAACGCTTCAAAATACAAACATGGAAAAAATGATTTTGAATCTCCTTAAAGAGCAGATAAAAAATAGAGGGATAGGTGGAGGAGATTTTCAAAAACTTTCAAAAGAAGAGAAGGAAAGTTTAGAAAAAAAAGGCGAAAAATACTTTTTGAAAGAAGAAATACGAAGAAAGATTAAAGTTGTTTTAACAGGTGGAGTCTTCGATGTTTTGCACATTGGACACATACTAACATTAAATGAAGCTAAAACCAAGGGAGATTTTCTAGTAGTTGCAATTGCATCGGATGAGCATATTAGAAAAAAAGGCAGAGAACCCATACACACGCAGGAATATCGAAGAATAATAATAGAATCAATTAAGAGCGTGGATTTGGCAGTTGCAGGATTTAGCGACCCAAAAGAAATGATAGAAGTAGTAAAACCAGACATAATAGTTTATGGCTATGATCAAAAAGAATTCCTAAAGCCAGATGGGATTGAAGTAATAAAACTCGAGAAAAAATACGATGATTCTAAATTCAAAAGCGGAAAAATACTGGAACGACTTGGGGTGTAAAAGAATGGAAGATGGAACCAAATATCAGGAAAAAGCAGGAGATTATGATAATTTTATCATGAAAAATATTTGCCCAAATTGCAAAAACACATTAACACATACAAGAGGCTGTGCAATATGCAAAAAATGTGGCTATGCAATATGCGAAGATTTGGCGCCTCACCCAAGAAGCATAAAATAAGTTTATAAATGTAGTTTGAGTTCAAAAAACATGTTCATTTTCCAATTAAAACAAATGCAAGGATCACCCAAAGAAGAAACAGAGGAAGTCAAAGTAGAAAAGAACACTAATTCAGAAAAATCCACGACTTCCGAAGAATTTTTGAAAACTCCAGAAACCAAAGAATTCATAAGAGAGTGGTCTGGAAAAATGCGAGATGGAAAACCGATATACACCCGAAGAGGATTGACCGCTCTACTTAGGGCATTGCATCCAAGTTTTGATTCAGATAAGAAGGTTCGAACAAATGCAAAGGAGATACTTTCACTATTAGGCGGAATGGATGGACTCACCGGATTTTTGGCAGGCTGGAAAGCCAAATCAGAAGGATTGCTAAAGAGCATCAAGGGGCTTTTTGGTGGAAGCTAAAGAAGAAAAAGAAAAAATAGATCAGAATGAATGCCCAGAGTGCGGATCAAAAATAGTTAGAAGAGAAGGTTGCGCCAGTTGCATTAATTGCGGTTGGGGACTTTGCAATGATTAAATTTTACGAGAAGGGTACACAATGCTTCCAATCATAAGAGTAGTTTCGCAGTTTCTAACATTATCCTTAAATTTTTCCTTAAATAAATTGAGAGTCTTTGAGTAGGCAGAATAATTTTCAACGATTATTTCTAATTCCAAGTCCCATGGAGAAATAACTCTAACAAAATTGACTATATTTGGATGTTGTTTGCAAAATTGAAAAATTGCATCCTCTTCTTCCCGCGATAGAGTACTTAGATAAACAAATGTTTTGTAAAATTCATAAGCAATTCGAGAGTAATCGATTTCAGCATAAAAACGCTTGATAATTCCGTTTTTCAAGTAACCACCAAGACGATTTTTTACCTGATCAATTGAAAGATTGCTTTTACGGGCAAGCATAACAAGAGAAAGTCGGGAGTTTGAAAAAAGAATTGAAAGGAGATTTCGATCTTCATCACTCAAAGTAAAGGTTTCTCCTTCCTCAGAAAGATTTGCTGCCTGAGGAACGAAATCCGGATGAAGAAATTTTTCTCCAAAAGCAATAGGAGAAACAAGAGAACCGGTGAATTTTTCCAGAATAAGATTTGAATATTTTGAAAAAAGATCCGATTTAAGGAAATAAAAATCCTCATTGGATTTTGCAATAAATGTTATTCCAACATCCCATACCCCATCCCCTAAAGCCAGCCAAAAAACATTGGATCTGGATTTTAAATCCAAGAAGAATTTTTCTTTTTGTTTTGGATCATTCTTCAATTTGAGATAAACCTTGTAGCCCTGAAAACCCAACTTTGCAAAATCAAGGTAAAGAGAATAGCCCAGAATTATTTTGTGTTTTTCCAGATTTTTTATTCTATAACTAACAGCCTCACGAGATTTATTAACTAAGTTTGAGAGAGCAGTTTCTCCAATACGCGCATTTTGAGCCAAATACCAAAGAATCATTTTGTCAGTTGAGTCGATATGGTAACTAAAATCGTTCATAATTAGCATATTTAGCAAAAAATATTAAAAAAACCCAGTTATTGCAAGAAAAAAGCCACTTAATTTAATATTCAATAAAAGTGGGAATAAATAAACTTAGGTGTAATAATGGCTATTCAAGTGAGGGAAAAAATAATTCAAAAAACAATTGAAAACATACAAAGACAATCAAGAGTTGCAGTTTTTGGAAGCAACTACCTTATGTTTGATCGAATTAACGATCCAAATTGTTCAAAATGCCTTGGAGGAATAGAAGAGGTTGGACCAACTAGGCTTAACCAATTTACTTTTGATGTGTCTTTGGGGGCAGCAAACACTCTTACGGAGCGCGCAATAGACAATAACGTAGTTTATCTTCCGGTTGATTTAATTAAGGGAATAGGCCCGGATGGAATAAAAAAAATAAGAGAGGGACATAGAATTCCCAGGGAATTTCAAGAACTTATGAAAAGGAGGAGCTTTGATGCAAAAATCAGAGAAATAACAAAAGAGAAAAAAGTAAAACCAGGAGAGCTACTCTATGGGTTTGAAAGTGAATTTAGACGAGGAGCCCAAAAAATACTTGAAAAAATAATTAAGGGGAGAGAAGGAATTCAAACAAGAAGAAGAATCAGGGAAGATGGGCGGGAAATAGTTGAAGCTCAGATTAATGACATGGAACTCATACCCCTGGGAATTGAAACAGATGGAGAGGGACCACGGATTGCGTTTTGTCAAATGATATTTGTAAACATATTAAGAAGATTTGAGAATTTGGGGATTACAGATCTTTTGGTTTACCATGGAGAGTATGAGCGAATATGCGGGAACCAGGCCCTTACTATTGCCTACAAACTAGGGTTAAAGATGAACGTGAGGATGGCATTCTTTGAAGAAAATAAAGATGGAACATTTAGGATTACAGCTTTTGAGAGATACCCCCAGAAACTTGGACTTGCGCTAGATTTATAAAATGGTTTTCTCATTTTTATCAAAGTATAATTAGCCTCGGTAGCTCAGTCGGTAGAGCGGCTGACTGTTACAAACTTTTAGGAAAAGTTTGATCAAAACTTTCTAATTAAGTTTACAGCAATCAGCAGGCCGGAAGTTCGAGTCTTCCCCGGGGCGCTCTCATTATTTAGGAAAAATTAAGAACACACAGAAATAAATCTTATTTTATGAGCAAAGTCAAGGTAGCATGTTTTTCGGTTTCTTTGGATGGTTTTGGAGCAGGAGTTGAGCAAAGCCTGGAAAATCCATTAGGTAAAAGAGGAAGCGAATTGCACAACTGGTTTTATCCAACAAAAACGTTCAGGAAAAATGTTCTTGGCAAAGAGAGTGGAAGCGAGGGAATTGATAATAGCCTTGCAGAAAAATCATTTGAAAACATTGGCGCATGGATAATCGGACGCAATATGTTTGGACCAGTGCGAGGAGAATGGGAAAGTACCAATTGGAAGGGTTGGTGGGGGGAAGAGCCGCCATATCATGTTCCAGTTTATGTTTTAACGCACCATAAAAGAGAACCGCTAGTAATGAAAGGAGGAACAACATTCTATTTTGTTGATGGAATAGAATCAGCACTCAAGAAAGCAAAGGAAGCAGCCAAAGGAAAAGATATACGTATTGGTGGCGGAGTTACAACAATAAGAGAATTTCTTGAAGCAGGATACATAGATGAAATGCATTTAGCTTTTTCACCGGTGTTTTTAGGAAAAGGAGAAAACTTATTTGCACAAATAGATTTGCACGCTTTAGGATTTAATAAAATAAAAAGAATAAATGGGGAAAATGCCACTCATATAATAGTGACAAAATAACTATCCATCTGGGATAAGCGGTTCAACTAATTTCATTAATTTTTCCAATGATTCCTGCCATCCTAGATAGCACAATTCAACTGGAATCATCGATGGAATTCCTTCCTGCGTGATTTTTATTTCGGTACCGCAGGAAACTTTCTTGAACCAAACAGAAGTGATCATCTCTCCAGGCAAGTTAGGATTATCAAATTTATCGGTGTATTTGAGAAATTCTTTTGGTTTTATTTCAAGGTATTTTCCGCCAAAAGAGTGACTATTGGAAGTTGAAAAATTAGTAAACGACATTTTGTAAGTTCCGCCAACTTTCACATCCATATTATGAACAGTGCAAAGAAATCCATAAGGAGGAAGCCACGATGCAAGAGCATTAGATTCAGTAAATGCCCGATATACTTTTTCTGGGGGTGCTTTAATCACCCGATGTAAATTCACAGTACTCATAGAAATGAAATTTGGATAAATGGTATTTAATTCTTCTTAAAACACAACTTAGACTCTAATTAATCCCCTAAAACCACGATTTGCATAGTAGGATTCCGCACCATTATGATAGAGAAACACCGTGCCATAACGCTTATCGCAAAAAAGAGCTCCTCCCAGAGTTCTTATTTTTGAAGGGGTTTTTATCCAGCTTGAAGTTTTGGTGTCAAAATCACCAAAGGTTTGAAGTAGACGATATTGTTCTTCATCAAGAATCTCAATTCCGATGGAATTAGCCATTTCAAGGGCACTGCTTTTTGGTTTATGCTCTTTCCTGGAATTGAGAGCATCTAAATCATAGCAGAGACTTCTACGGCCGCTTGGGCTTTCACTAGAGCAATCACAGAAAATATATTCATTGGTTTTCTTATCAAAACCGATAACATCGGGTTCTCCGCCAGTCTCCTCCATTTGAATTAGAACATTGAGTTTTTTGGGATTTTTTTCAAGTTTTGATTCAATGGTTGGCCAAGAGAGGGACTTGTGCCGAATCATATTTTTCTCAAAACGAACTTTCAAAATTTGAATAATATCTTTAGACATGAAATACATAGATTGACAATTTATAAAAAATCAGATGGAAAATAATTATAAAATTAAACTAGGAGCAAATACTCATGGAAGGACAAAGTTTGGACGTACTAATCATCATTAGTTCTATTTTAGATAGGTTTTTACAACTCTTAAGCGTACCAATCAGTAACGGCAGGGTTCTGTGGGCAGCAATACCACTTTTGATTGCAACTTTTTTTATCGTTACATACTACGGAAAACACAAAAAAGAGCACATGGGATGGAATGATGCCTTTGGAAACTCCATGGTGTTTCTCTTCATAGCGATAGACATCATAAGGGAAATGTACTACGAAAATGGAGTTGGGTCCATAAACAATATTCTCTCAAACAAAATATATCTTCCAATTTCCATAATTCTCATAATCACAGGAGCACTTTTTATGAGCCTGACATATTATCGCAGGCTGCCAAAAAACCTGGCGCTGTTTATGTTTTCAGCCCCCACAGTCAATTCAATAGTTTATGTGATAATGACAATTGCATATGCAAACGTTCCTGCAGACATAATAACAGTCATTGCCGCAGCGATCTTTTTGGGACTAATATGGATTGCAGGCAAAGTACTTGTCATTATTGAAAGAACAGGAACAATACAGGAAAAGGTCATTGAAGAAGAGGAAGAGGAGGAAGAAAAAGAAGATGAGCCGCTTGAGATAAAAGTGCTGGAAAAAATGCACACTAAAGAAGAGGAAGAGCAAAAATTCCTTGAAGAAAAGGAAATAGAAGAAGAAATGGAGAAAAAGAAATAATTATTTGGAGAAATCCCTAACTACAAAATCAGGAAGATAGATTTTTTCCATTTTTGATTCGACAATTATTTTGAAAGTAGAACCTGATTTTGAAATTTTAAAATGATAAAGATCAGTTGGATAATTTAGTGAAAGAGCACAGAAGGAGAGGGAATTATTTTCAAATTTCGGAGCAAAAATCAACGAAGAAGCAGACTTGACTTTTGAAACAAGTTCAGAATCACTTTCCACGAAAAATGGAGAATATTCCAAAACCTTTGGATCCTCGACTAATACATATTGGTAGCCAACTTGAGAAACGGAACCAAAAATGCCCAAAATTTTGGAAACGTTCTCATTTGTAAAGAACGAATCGCCCAATTTGGAGGAATTTTTAGATAAAAATGACTCAAATGAAGAAATAGAATTTATGAAAGTGAAGTTGCCATTTTCATAGAAGGCTAAAAGCGTGTGGGAACCGGCAGTCATTTTTGGAGAAAAATCCAAACATATTAGAGAGCCGATATACCCATTAAATCGTATTGAGGAAGCAGTTGGGAAAACTTTTTTTAATTGCTCAGCAACTGCTTTTTTCTGAGCATTGAATTTGGCAAAATCATTTCCACTAAGAATCTTTGAAACATAAGTTTTGTAGTATTCAATGCAATCATTTGCAATTGATTCAAAGGTAGGATAAGTTGAGTATATTTTAACTAAAAAATCTTCATTAGTCACTTCAGAAAAATCAAGAGAATATTCAAAAACGAGGGCAGTTGGAGAAGGGATCATAATTTGAGACAATGAAAATGAAAGAGAATTTTTTGCATCCTGAAGAATTTCAATGTCATAAACCCTTACCCGTTCATAAGGCTCAAGAGGAACAGAAAGTTTTTTGAAAATAACCTTAAAGTTTTCACTTTCAACTACATTATTTCCATTTTCAAGAAGCAACTTGGATGACATAAAAGAATAATAAATAGGGGTTTTTTAAAGCAAAGCGATTAGAGAAAGAAATTTAATTTTGACAAATAGATATAGATTATGGGAATTTTGGATAATATAATCAATCAGGTCACAAACAAGGTCAAAAATGACATAGAGTACAAAACCAGCTCGGGAATTTCAAATGCCATAGATAATGCAGGAAGAAAAGCAGTAGAGGGAGATAAAACCCCGCGCTGCCCCAAATGCAAAAAAGCAATCGAAGCTGGAGTAAAGTTTTGCTCAGGCTGTGGAAACAAACTTTTTGTGAGTTGCTCAAAGTGCAATAAGGAATTTGCAATAGGGACCAAATTCTGCTCTGGGTGCGGAAATAATGTTTCATAGGGGCAAAAATCAAATTCCTTCTTTTTTTAATTCTCTTTTTAAGGCCTTGATAAATTCATGTCTGATCTGAAAGGTATTTGCATACTCCTGAACCATTAGCACGACAGTGAAATAGACTTTGTCGGTCCCAAAATTAGTATATCGTAAAAGAGGCTCGAATAACCTTAGGGCGCCGGTTGAATTTAGCTGCAAGCGAGTTGCAACCTGCAATGCAATAGTTTCTACCTTATCAAGATCGGCAGAGGTTGGAACCTGACAATCAATAGAAACAGTCAGGTTTTTTTCAGCAAGAGAGGAATTAACAACAACAGATTGGGAAATTTTCGTATTTGGCAATACAACCAAAGTATTGTTAAGAGTCCTAATTCGGGTTTCTCTCCAATTAATGTCTTCCACATAACCACTTACTTTTTCAGAGATTATCTCTATATAATCACCGACACGAACAGGACTTGAGGAAACTAAGTAGAGGCCCGCAAAAAGATTTGCAACACTATCCTGCAAAGACAAGCTGACTGCAAGTCCCAAAATACCCAATGCCGCAATTAAAGGAGTAATATCTATTTGAAAGCGCCTTAAAATTATCAAAATCGCAATAAGATAGATCATAGTAACTAGAATTTTATCAACGATTTTTGGAGAACGGGAGTAGCCAGTGTTTCGCACAGGAAAGATTTTTGAGATAAAATTTGAGACGAGTTTGCTTACAAAATCAGCAATGATCAGAGTCAGAAATATGAATAAGAGATTAGTAAGCGGTTCCTGATAAAAAAACACCAGATTAGTAAAGGTAAGTGCCGCATAGATAGTAACAACAATAGTCAAAGTTTCAAGAGGATAATAAAGAGAAATTAAAAGCAAATATTCACTATTTGTTGCAGGGAGAACTTTTATCCTGCTTTGAATCAAGTATTGCACAAGCTTTCCAAAAATAAAACCAAAGATCAGGATACCAAATGCAGTTAAAAGATCAGGCGCAATGGCAACCAACATCATTTGATAATCTAAAATCGATGCCATGCTTTTTCGTGCATTTTAGGCAAATTTAAATCTTGGCATTAAATTATTGCTTAAATCTCAGTTTAAGGAAGATACATTCAAGAAATAAACTAACTGTACCTAGATAAAATTAGCAGGCTGATAGGTTTAATTAAAATTTCAAATTGATTTAAATCAATTAACTCCCAATTGAAAGCATGGACGAAAATGCAATAATTCAATTAACAATGGATTCTACTTCAGATAGGATTTCTTTTCTTGATGCAATAAAGAAATTACGAATTTTAGGGGTTTGGGGGTATAGGGTTGATGTTTCAAGCCACTCAAAAACATTTTTTGACCAAACAACATCATTTCACCAAAAATCCAGCTATTCGGTATTGGTTCAAAGACAATTTCTTAAACAAAAAATCATTGATGCGGTAAAAATGCGCCAAATTTCCAAAATAGATTATGATCAATTTATGGAGCAGATAGCAAGTGCAGGAGTTTTTGACTACATAGTGGATATTGCAGGGAAAAAAGTTGTCTATAGGGGATTGTTTGAAAGTTATGAAGAAAAGATGCCTATTTGATAAAAAAAGGGGCATCACCATTCATAATTGCATTTTTTGCAGTGTAATTGAGGTTGATTAGGAGACCTAAAAAGACCCTCGCCGTAGTGATAGATTAATTCGCCTCTTAGATGCTGTTGCAACAAATGATGATCTCCAATACAACTATTTTGATAGATAATAGAGATACAATCAGAAGACTTGCACTTTGGACAAACCATAAGAGAATTTAGCTAAATAGACTTAAACACTGGATCATAAGAAAAAATAAAGAAATTTTCGCAGATAAAAACTAATACTGCCTTGCTGCATACAAGTATATTGTTGCATTGGATCCGCATGCAATGCATTTTTCTCCTTTTGGAACTTCACTTGAATCGAATTTGGATCCTCGCATGTTTGCCTGGCATTTTTCTTTAACAGCATCAGCGCATTTTTCAGAAGAAAAATCATCGCTGCAGAAAGGAACCCTAATGAAGCCAGGGGATTTTTCCAAAAGATCATTAAGCTCATCCATTTTAGTTGCGCTGGAAAGTTTTGAATTGAATGAAGAATCGGCCCGTTTGAGCAAATTGGAATCAATTGATTGGGCAATTTCATCCAATTTAGCATCCAATTCTGCAAAGGGAACTTTCATTTTTTCCCCAGTATCTCGCCGAACAACCACTGCAGTTTGAGAATCAATATCCCGCATTCCAAGCTCGATTCTAATTGGAACACCTTTCATCTCCCATTCATTAAATTTAAAACCGGGCGTCTTGTTTGAATCATCAATTTTAACTACAAAGCAGCACTCGAGTGATTTTTTTATTTCCTTGCAAAAGTCAAGAACTTTTTGCTTAGTGTCTTCTTTGACAATTGGAACGATAACTACCTGAGTTGGAGCCAATCTAACGGGCAGAATTAATCCTTTATCGTCTCCGTGAGTTGCAATTAAGGCAGCATAAATTCTTGAAATTGCAGGACCGTAGCAGGTTTGCCAGACATATTCGGATTTTCCATTTTCATCAGTGTATTTGATATCAAATGCCTTGGAAAAGTGCTGGCCAAGCATGTGGGTTGATGGAAGTTGCAATGCTCTGCCATCCGGCATGAGGGTATCGGCTGCAAAAGTGTTTTCAGCACCTGCAAATTTATCCCATTGAGGCCGCTTAAAGAAAATAAATGGGATTTTGAATTGCTGGTGGATTATTTCTTGCGCCATTTCCATATCTTCATGTACTTGTGCCATTGCCTGATCTCTTGTTGCAAAGCAGTTGTGGGCTTCAATCCAATGGAATTCGCGAGATCGGATAAATGGTTTTGTTGCTTTTGTTTCATATCTCCAAACCTGACATCGCTGATAGATTTTTAGAGGCAAATCGGTTGTCCCGTGAATCCAAAGTGAATACATGCTATACATTGCAGTTTCAGAAGTTGGACGCATTGCATACCTTTCTTCAGTTTTGTTTAATCCTGCTTCAGTAACCCAGAAAACTTCAGGAACAAAACCCTTTACATGATCACTTTCACGGGTTAAATATGATTCGGGAATCAATGCGGGAAATAATGCAGGCTGATGGTCTCTGCGCTCTAGTGCATCCTCGTACATAGCATACATTCGGTTCATACTCATAACTGCCCAGGGCATAAAGACAACAAAACCTTTGATGCCATAGCGGATGTCACACAAATTAGCATCCTTGATAATTGAGTTGTACCACTCGGAAAAATTGGATTTTGGAATATTCATAGGAAAGATATTCTAAAAAAGGATTTAAAAATAGGGGAAATATCACAAAAGAAATAATTTTGGAACCAATGAGGAAATTATAAGCGAAATTCCCAAAAGCCCAAATGAAAGATAAAGGGAAATTGCAATGTTTCCTTTTTTGAGTTCCTCAAGCTCATTTATGTGGGGAGTCAAATAGTCAAGGGCAAAAAGAGCAAGAAATGGCAGAACAATAGACAAAACCAAAGATATGAGGAACTTGAAGAGATTGAAAACAAGCGAATTTAGACTATTTGATAAAACCAAAGAAACGATGGATGGAGAAACAATTAGGAAAACAGAAAGGATAATGCTTGAAAAAAATATCCCAACTGCAATGTTTCCTTTTTTGATTTCCTCCCACTCATCAAGATTGGAAGTAAGTTTGTCGAAAAATCTCGTCGATATGTAAAAGGTCGTAAGAGAAAGGAATAAACCTCCAAAAATACGAGCCAAATCCAAAATAAAGTCAATTAATATTTGCCGATCCATCAAAATAGTTGAAGTATCAGGAATATAAAAAGGTTTTCTCAAAAGACAAAAGAGGGAGTTTGTTGGAGAGAGATGAAGAAGGGTTTTTGGAGAGGGCGAAGGAAGTTGCAAAAATCGCATTTTCATTTAAGGATCCTCTTTTAGTCCATCACTACGATGCAGATGGAATTAGCTCTGGCGCAATTGTAAAAAAGGCGTTTTTGGAGAGGGGATTGGATATTCGAACCAAATGCGTAAAGAAATTAGATGATTTTGAAATAGACAAAATACTTGAAGAAAGGGAAAAAGAAGTAATTTTTTCGGATTTAGGCGGGGGAAACACACGAGTCAATGAACTTGAGGATGTTGTAATAATCGATCACCACCAGACAACCAAAATAGAAAAAATCCAAATTAACCCCCTTGACTTTGGCCTTGATGGAGGGGAAGAAATAAGCGCAGCGGGAGTTGCGCATCTGACTTTTGGAATAGGAGAAGAGCTTGCAATTGTTGGTGCTTTTGGAGACATGCAGATCCCTTTTAGAGGACTCAATAAGAAGATTGCACAAAATGCAATTGAAAAAGGGATCATGAAAATCGAAAGAGATGTAAAATTCTACGGAAGGTATTCAAGGTCAATTACGGCGTTTTTGGCTTATTCAGATGAACCAGTTGTCCCAAACATAAATTATAGTGAAGAGAGGGCAAGAGAATTTTTATTTGAAAATGGAATCAAATTCCAAAGAGAAGATGGAAAAATCAAAACATATGCAGAACTGGAAAAGGCAGATAAGGAAAAACTAATTACAAAACTCAAAACCATGATCAGAGAAGAGATAATAGGAGATTGCTATGTGTTTCCAAAAATGAAGATGGATGAAACACATGAAGCAAATACATTTAGCACCCTTCTCAATGCCTGTGGAAGGCACGAAAAGGCAGAAGTTGGAATAAGTTTGTGCCTTGGTTCAGAAAAAGCGTGTTTGGAAGCTCGAGAGCTTCTAATTACGCACAAAAAAATGCTGCGAGATGGAATAGTTTACGGTGTCAAGAATCTGAATAATTTTGATAATTTCTATTTCCTTGATGCCCGAGGAGTAATTGAGGAAGGAGTTGTCGGGATTGTTTGCGGAATGATTTTGAAGCAAAATTGGAAAAAGCCCATAATTGGAATTTCAACTGCTCAAATGGAAATGATAAAAATATCAGCAAGAAGTCCAAGAAAACTAGTTGAAGAAGGACTTAACCTAGGACTTGCATTAAGAGAAGTTTGTCAAGAAGTTGGAGGAATTGGTGGAGGGCACAAAATTGCAGCCGGAGCCAGCATACCAAAAGACAAGCTAAATGAATTTTTACTCAAATTTTCAGAAAAACTCTCTAATGGCAAATGACGAAATGGGATACGGTAGGTTTATAATAAGGGGGAGTAAAAAGAGAATCAAAATGGTCGGTACTAGATTTAGGACTTTAGTAAAAGAGCCCCATAGAGGCCATGAAATAGAGTTATCAGCGCCTAAATTCCAGATAAAGCAGCCAAAACCAAGAAAAGCACGAATTTGGAGAAGCAAAAAAAGTGCTGCCATGGGCGATTTTTGGACAAAAACAGAAAGAGGAAAAAGCTGGAAAAGATGGACTGCCGAAAAGGAAGCATATGGGGCAAGATGGGGCTATTACTTAATGAATGGAATAAACATCCCATATCTAAATCCAGAGAAATTCATCGAAAGAACTGGATATAGAATAATAGAATTGAGAATGAAAAAAAGTGCAGTAAAAGATGCAGTTGAAAGCAAAATAGAAGAAATAAGAATCAGAGGAAAGGGAACTGCACAAAAAGAAAAAACCGAAAATAACACTCATGAAATTCTAGGCATTAGAACTACCCAGAACAAAATCTCAGAAGATAATGCGGCTCATTACACAAGCGCAAAAACCCAAGATCCACAAATAGATGGAGAAGCAGAAGAACATCAATTTACAAATGACGAATTTTACACACTTGAATATACATTTGAAAACAGAGGATGGATTCCATCAGCAGCTAGCCTAAAATTAAATCCCAATACAGTAGATTTTACTAGCGAAGAAATCATAAACCACATATTAATTCAGATAGCATTTGGAATGAATACACCAACAATTGAAGAAGAGCTGATGAACAGTGCGCATAATGAACAAGAAATCCCACTAAGAAGGCAATTAGCTGCAATTGCCACAGCAAAGACAAAAGAAGAAGAACCAGAAGATTTAGCAGTTGCACAAGAAAAAACGCTTAGAAGGGAAAAAAGAACGCGGAGAATGAGAGTAAAACAAGGTGAGATAAGGACTCCATCAAGATTAAAGATCCAAAGAGGATTACAGGCAAATGAAGCAGCACAACAAAGCGCAAAAGAAAGAAGAGGGGTCCGCAAGAACTATTTAGCTACAAAAAAACCGCAAAAAAGGAATAATAGTGCCGCACTCCTAAGAAGAGGAGTTAGAGTTGGAGTCATTAGAAATCAGTATTTAAGACTTGCAAGTGCTGGCGTTTCACTGCCTCCAGAAAAAAGTTGAAATTATTTAGATGATTTTTTTGCCTCTTTAATGAATTCAACAAAAATAGGAGAGGGATTTTCAAGCCGGGATTTTAATTCAATATGCGGCTGAGTTGCAACTCCAAAATGAGTTGACCACTCGACAATTTCAACAATATTGTTTTTTGGATGAGTACCACTTATAATCAACCCATTATCAGCAAGAGTTTTCACATAATCAGGATTTACTTCATAGCGGTGCCGATGCCTTTCAGAAACAGAGTCTTTTCCATAAACAGAAAATGATTTTGTTCCTTTTTGAAGTCTGCATTCATATGAGCCAAGACGCATTGTCCCGCCCATTTTGGTTATTTTGAGCTGCTCAGGTAAAATTGCAACAACAGGATGCTTTGCATCTTTATTGAATTCGGTTGAAGTTGCGCCAACTAAATTACAGACATTTCGAGCATATTCAATGACCATTAGCTGAAGACCAAGACAAAGACCCAAATAAGGAACTTTGTTTTCACGGGCATATTTTATTGCACTTATTTTGCCTTCGATTCCTCGTTCGCCAAAACCACCAGGAACAACAATTCCATCGAATTTTTCAAGGAATTTGGAAACGTCGTCCATTTTCTCTAAATCGGCTGCTTCAACCCAGCTTATTTCAAGAGAACAGTTATTGTGTGCAGATGCATGAACCAGAGCCTCCTTAACGCTCACATAAGCATCTTTAACTGCAGTATACTTGCCAATTATCGCGATATGGACAGATTCGCCCTTTGGAGAAACTATTTGATTCACTAATTTAGACCATTCTTTTAAATCCGGCTTTTTGTTCTCCAAATTGAATTTTTTGGCAAGAGAAGAATAGAATTCTTGTTTTTCAAGAACAATTGGAAGCTCATAAACGGTTTTAAGATCAGGGTCATCAAAAACGCAATCTGGCGAAACATTGCAAAAAGAACTTAGTTTTGACCTTGATTCAGCATTAAGTTTTTCTGCTCCGCGGCAAATAAGGATATCTGGTTGAATACCAAGACTCTGTAGTAAATGAGTTGCATGCTGAGTTGGTTTTGTTTTCTGCTCCCCAGGAGAAACAGAAGGGAGATAAGTCAATTGAATAAAAATAAGATCATCTTTAAGTTCGCTCTTTAATTGGCGCATGGCTTCCAAGAAGTATCCATTTTCCAAATCCCCGACAGTCCCTCCAACTTCAACAAGGACGAAATCAGATTTTGTTTCCTTTGATAAATCCATTAAGCGGGATTTTATTTCATCGGTTAAATGAGGAACAAACTGGACATCACGCCCTAAAAATTCGCCTTTCCTCTCTTTTTCAATTATTTTTGAAAATAGCTTTCCTCCGGTTATTGAGCAAACGCCAGGAACGGATTGGTTTAGAAAGCGCTCATATGTCCCAAAATCCATATCAACTTCAGTTCCATCATCCAAAACGAAAACTTCCCCATGTCTAAAGGGGTTCATTGTGCCGCAATCGACATTCAAATATCCATCAAACTTAACAGGAGTTACACTAAAGCCACGAGATTGTAAAATTCGCCCGATGGAGGAAGTTACAATTCCTTTACCAAGGCCAGACATGATTGAACCAGTAATAACAATAAAACGAGTACGCATAGGAATAATGTTGCCAAAACAATTTATAAAAACATTTGGAGAGAACATTTGCAAACTCTTTTTATTTCTCCCATACAAAAACAAAAGATAAGTAAAAAGACTAAATTTCGATTTTTAGTCTAAAAATAACCGTGGATACTATGGAACTTCCCAACATTTACAAGGGTAATTATAAGTTAGTGGCAATAGTTCCCATTCTTATAATATTGGCATCTTTGTTTTTTATCCCAAAGATAGAAATGGGTGTCGATTTTAGAGGAGGAACTTTAATTTCACTTAACGGAGTCAAAAACCAGATTCAAGAGCATGAACTTGAAAATTTGCTCAGGGGAGATGGTCTTGAGGGAAAAGTCAAAGTTTTTGATACCACAATAGGGAAGAAAGTAGAAGTCGAATTTGAGCAGAGTGAAAACCTAGTTAAGGCGCAGGAACTCAAAGAAAAATTCCAAAACCTCCTTCCAACAGTAAGCACACTGGAAGTCGCATCAAATACAGACAATACTAAAAGAGAAGAGTACTTGGCAAACAAAAACCAATTAATTTCATATGCCAATGAACTTTTTGATTTGGCAAAAATTCCAAATTCAGAAAGAAATTATACCGGGCTAAACACATTGGACAAGAAAGTTTCAGAATCAGAAACAAAAATATTTAGAGATTATCAAAATGCGATCACAAAAAGCTTGGATAAGTATATACAATATGATAGCATTTCAATACAAACAGTAAGTCCGCTTTTATCAGTTAGCTTCATAGAAAAGGCAACAAACACAGTAATATTTTCAGGAATTTTGAGCATCATACTTGTTTTCTTGTTCTTTAGAAGAGTAGTACCTTCACTTGCAGTAATTATTGGTGCAGTTGCAGATATTGTAATTGCAATGGGTGCAATGGGGCTTTTAGGAATACCATTTACACTTCAGTCATTTGCGGCGCTTTTGATGCTTATTGGATTCTCTTTAGATACAGATATCCTACTAACAACGAGAATTCTCAAAAGAAAGGGAGATCCACGGGAAAACGCATACGAAGCAATGAAAACAGGGCTCACAATGAGTATTACGGCAATAATATCATTTGGAGTTTTGTTCATTTTATCCATTTTGACAAACATTTCAGTTTATTATGAAATTTCAGCAGTTGCGCTTGCAGGTCTTTTTGGAGACATGTTTGCAACATGGGGAATTAACGGGGTAATCGTCCTGATGGACGCAGAAAAAAGAGGAAAGGTGGAATAATGGAACTACTTAAAGATCCCAGGATGATCATCGTATTCTTAATTTTTGCAACATTTGCCTACTTTGTCGTGGCAAACCCGCAATTTGCAGGAATAACATTAATTGGAACTATTTTAGCAACAGGCGCAATAGGACTCATATGGAAAGATTCTAGAATAAAAATAGCGTCAATGGTTCTTTTAGTTGCAGTTGCAATGCTCAACATAGGAATAAATGGACTCAAATATGGAATTGATTTTAGCGGCGGAACCCGAATTCCAATTGTTCTTGAGCGATCAGTTCCAGCAGAAACAATGAGCCAGATGGTTGACACAATAAAAACCAGAGTAAGCGTTTTAGGGTTAAGCGAGGTTAAAGTTAGGGCAGTTGGCGAAAATGGAATAAATGTCGAGATTCCATCAAGCAGCAAAGAATCAATAGACTTCATTGAAAAAACGCTTTCCTCCCAAGGGGTTTTCCAGGGAATTGTCGATGGAAAAATAGGAGTTTCCGGAGATAGAATATATCCTAATTCAATAGGATCTGTGAGCATAAATGAATTGCAACTTTCAGGAGCAGACTGGGGCGTAACATTCCAGGTTGACCTTGAAGGAGGACAAATGTTTGCAGATGCTGCAAAAGGCAAAGCACAAGAACCAATTTACATGTTTTTGGATAGGCCAGACGATGCAGTTTTAATATACGAAAATTCATCATTTGCAAAAATAATTCCAGATGGATCATCAGTTAGAGAAGTTAAAGGAGCAATTGAAAAAGCGCTCAAGTTAGAAGAGAACAAAAGTATCGGAGTTTATATCATATCAGAAATCAACGATACAGCAAACCTTACTCCAAAGACAAATGCAACAAAAGCAATAGTTTCGAAAAATTTAACAAGTGAAATAAAGAGAGTGCTTTTGGAAAAAGGATTCAAATTGGTTGAAAGTGAAGAATCAAAAATTACTCCGGAAATTTCAGTTTCAAGAGCAGGAGACCTGTTTGTTGGAAAACTTGAAGCAGTAGGTCTTTTGACAGCACCAATCCTAAATGGACAAATAACACAGGGAATACCAAGCTACCAGTTTTCAATTTCAGGACCAATTCCAAATAAAGCTGCACTTGGAGACCAAGGATACAGACAAGCAGTTTTAGAGCAGGTTAAAAGCGTTGAATCTATTTTGAAAGGAGGATCACTTCCAGTTGGGATTTCTATTGGATCCAAAACAGTCTTGCCAGCAGCATTGGGTGAAGAATTTTTGAGATTGAGCTTAATTGGAATTGCAGCCTCATTAGTTTTGATATCCTTATTTGTCGGATTTAGATACAGAAGCCTTTCAGCAGCAATACCAATAATTTTAGTTAGTGTTGGGGAACTCATCATACTGATTTCAATTTTGGGATCATTTACAATAGATTTGGCAGCAGTTGCAGGAATATTGGCTGCATTGGGTGTAAGCGTTGATGCACAAATTGTAATTACAGACGAACTACTCAAAAAAGATGATGAGCATCACACAACAAAAGAAAAGGTTCAGATGGCATTTGGGATAATTAAAACCAACGCAATAGTTGCAATTTTCTCCATGCTTCCTTTGATGTTTTCAGGGCTTGTTGAAGTTATTGGATTTGCAATTTCAACAATTTTGGGAGCACTTTTAGGGTACATGCTAACAAGACCAACATATGCGGCAATTGTGGAAGAAGTCTTGAAAAAAGAGATAAAAGAAGCCCAATAATTTTTTTCTATTTTTCATCTTTTTAGCCATATTTGCAGAAGGCAATATGAAACAGATAAGAGAGCAGAAAATAGGCTATCTTTAAAAGCTTCAAAGAAGAACTCGAAGCATGTGCAACTTATATCTTGAAGGAACCCGTGCAATAGTCGACTTGGCAAAATGCCCATACGAATTTGCATCGCCGGAATTTCTTAATTTGCATTTGAAGGATTTATCAACTACAGAAAGCCCGATAAAAACAATTAGGTACGAAGAGGAAATAGTTGTTGAGTTGGATGAGCAGAAAACAACCGTATTGACAGAGTATTCTGCATTTATCAGGCAACTTGAAACAATAATTTTAAGGTCAGATATTTACGGAATACGACAGGATCCGCATTATGAAGGCAGAAGAGCAGCAATCAAAAGATTCTATGAATATGTGTTTCTAAATCCAATTTTAGCTGCAAGGGAACTTGAAGAATATAGCGAACCGGATCCAGAAAAATCCATCTATATGCAGGGATTTCAAACATTCAAATCATGGGTTGCCGGAATTTTGAAAAGATATACGGGAACAAAACTTTTCAATTTGGTAACAGAAACAGGGGATTTTAGAGCAGCATTTTTGAAACTGGTTTCACTAAAAACACTTTACTTTGTACCTTCATTAGTATTAGACATTCCATCAAATGCAATACCAATAAACACGCCTGAAGGAAAATACAGCTTGCCATTTGGAGTTGAAATCCAAATTTATGAAATTCCAGGATCTGATTCATACCTATATGTTCAGAGAAACAAAATGATTGAAGGACTTAAGCCTGAGTTGAATAAACTACTAAAAGATACAATCAATGAGCAATTCAAGGAGCAGTTCAATAATGTCGATTGGGACATTTTAATGAATCTTAAAACTAGAGAATACAGGCAATACTTCATAGACAAGGCAATGTTAGAAGGAATAACAATAACACCACAAGAAGCAATGGCAATGGGAAGAGAATGTGCTTCATGGGTTGTTGGCCTTGGAGCGCACATAGAAAATATTGTTTTGGATAAAGACAACATTACAGATATCTATATTGACAGTGAAAATTCACCAATCTATATTGAGCATGCAAAATTCGGAGTCTGCCACACACTCTTTAGATATAACAGAGACTTACTTGACAGATCATTTAGAAACATTGTTTTAACTTCTAAAGGAAACAAGAAATTTGACGAAAGCAACCCCATTATCGATGTAGTAGTTAAGAGAATATCACTAAGAAGCCACCTTCAGAGGCCACCTGCGACATTTGGAGAATTGCAGGGGGCACTTAGAATCATGAAGGAGCAGCCATTTACGTATGCGCAATATTTGAATTTTAGGTCATTCACCCCGTTTTTTGCAGGTTATGACGATGTGATGGTGAGCCTTGGTTGCTCAGAAGCAGTTTTAGGATTAAAAGGAGTTGGAAAAACCGCATTCACAGCTGCAAAAATTACATCGATTGGAACAAGAAAAAGAATCATTCCAATTCAAGATATCGAAGAAATTCCAGTAAGAGCATTTAGAAAAAGAGGATTCCACATTGGAGCTGCAAGAGTTCAGGGTGCAGATACAGAAACACAAACAGGAATGAACCCAACGAACCAGGGATTAGATTTAGTTTCCATGGCAAATGCACTTTTGCGTATGGGTGATGCGGCACTAATTATCAACGAAGTTAGATCCAGAACTGCAGTCCAGGGTATAATTAATTTGCTTAACACGCAGCCAGGAGTATTTTTACTTTACAATTTACACGCAGAATCGCTTAGAGATGTTCAGGATAGGTTGGAATTAGTTTTTGGAGTTCCTTCGGCAAGTATGTATGCAACAGACAGATACACATTCCTTAAAAAAATAAGATTTGGAAGAAAGGGGAGAATCTACAGGGTATTAGGTTATGAGTATGAAAGCGACATTGATGAAAAGAAATTTGTCGAAACATTTAGATTTAGACGTGGAGATTCGCTTGAAGAGTGCACATGGGAGCCTAAATTCATAAAGAATCAGGAAGCGCAAAGCTGGGAGTTTGATAAAATAGATTTGAAAAAGATGGAAAAAGACATGAATATTGCATTTATTCCGCCAGCACTTGCAAGAAGAGCAGAGGAAACAGGAATTGCGCCAGAGCAATACATAATGCAGGCATTTTTCAAGGGTAAGATGTATCACGGAATCTGGAGCAGCGCAAAGCAGCTAAATGACAACTTGTTTTTGGAATTGGATTTTGTGATGGATGTCAATTCTGCGGCAAACCGGCTTTTGGTTGAACTTGAAAAAGAAGAAGGACACATAGATTTTGCCGAAGCGTGGAAAAGATGGGAGCCAAAATATAAGGATTTGGTCAAAGCAGAACTAGAAGCTAGAAAACTTGGATTAACAAGAGAAAACAAGGTTGCTCAAGAAACAGAAGAAGAAACAGATGGAGAAGAGCCAACTGAAGAAGAAAAGGAAATAAATGAAATGCCAAGAAAAACAGAGGAAACGGCCGCAACTAAATCGCTTCTTGACAAATTAAGGGAAAAGAAAAATCAGAAAACCAAAAAATAATTTTATTTTTTCTCAATTAGAACACAAGTAACATCATCATGAACCCTAAAGCAATGCTGGGTTTTTGCAAGATGAAGAGAACTTGATTTGTAGCTTCTTTGATTGACAATTGCAAATAGATGTTCAAGAGAAGAAGATGGATCAGAATAGGTCGAAACAATAGATCCCCAATTCAAAATCTGATCATTCGTTTTGATTAGAGGAAGTGGACCAGCAAGACTAATTTCGTGAATTCCAAGTTTAGTTAGACCATCAGTTGCAAGAAGAAGTTTTGAGCCGCTTTTGAGTTTTCCCATTCCATACTCAAAATCAAAAGAAACAACTCCGCCTTCCACATCATAACCCACATAAGCAGTATTCCTAAAGGAAGCTTCATATGCCTCAAGAGGGAGGCTTCTTGCTCGAACTTTAATCAAATTAGATCCATCCGAAGATCGAATAAGGACGTTTTTATAGTCAAAATGTCGCTCATTGTCGCCATCTGAAAATCTAAAAAGGGGCGAATCACCAACTGCAATTGCATGATAAGTGCCATCAGGAAATAAAGTAACTAGAGTCATTGTGGAAAGAGCATCGCCCTTTTTCCCAGAAACGTTTTCAAGGTCAAAAAGATTATTTATTGCTCTTTGAGCGATAGCTGGAAGAACTGAAAGGGTTGGGGGGTCTCCCTCATGCTCCAGAGTATGCTTAATTAAAAGGGAAGCAAGAGTTGATGAAAAATAGGCGCCTCTATTCATTGAACCATCGCAAATAGCAACCACAACTAATTCTTCAGAGGTAAAAACTGCAAATGAATCTTTATTATGATCAAGAAAATTTTTCCTTGATGCTCCCTCGATTCTTGCAAAGGAAGTTTCTGAGGAATGTTTTGCAAAAACTTGAGTTGGATCAGTGGGATTGAGAACATAGGGTTTTGAAACAAATTTTCCGGATTTGTCTCTAAAGGTAACAGATTGCATGGCCATAGAGTAAACAGTAGTAAATAGAGTATATAAACATATTGATAGATAAATTACAACAAGAAGATAAATGAAAAAACAAGAAAAGGAAGGATAAAAAATTAAGATTTCATATATTTTTCAATTTTATCAAATGCATCGTGTAACTGATCAGGTTTTGGAAGATAAACAATCCTAAAGTATTTTCCATTTAGTTTGGGGGCAAAACCAGAACCAGGAACAACAACAACTCCTTCCTTTAGAAGGCCCATAACAAATTCAGTATCAGTTTTCCATTTCTTTGAATCGACTTTTACAAAAGCGTAAAATGCGCCTTTTGGAGGGGCGACGGATAGACCATCAATTGAATTTATTCTTTTGACCATTAAATCCCGTCGAAGTTTCAACTCGGAATTGAAGGATTTGAGGTGATCATGCGACCCTTTTATTGCTGAAATGTATGCCCTTTGCATTTCCCAATTTACAGAGAGCCTTTGATTGCAAAGTCTTTGGACGGCATCCTTAACTTTGTCCCATCCTTCGTTATGGAAAGCGATATAACCGACTCTAGCTCCAGGATAAATATAGTTTTTGGAAAGGGAGTTTCCGCTTACAACTGGAACATCTTTAGTTAAATCTTTTATGTGGGTTATTTCACCATCGAAAACCAATTGATCATAAACATCATCGCTAATTATCGGAAGCTTGAATTCGCCGGCAATATCAACAATGCCTTGAAGAGTTTTTCTCGAATAGACTGCACCAGTTGGATTATTGGGATTAATTACAAGAATGGCTTTTGTATATTTTGTGATATTTTTTCGCATTGAATCCAAATCAGGTTCAAACTTTTCATCGCAATCATAGAATTCAGTTGTTCCGTAGCCAATTCTTTCTTTGGTTAAATATAAGGGATAAGTTGGACTTGGAAGAAGAATATTTCTTCCTGGATCTAACATTGCCTGAAAAAGAAAATCGATTCCTTCTGAGAGGCCGGAGGTAACAAAGACATCTTCAGATGGAACTTTTTCAAATTTTGCAATAGTTTCACGAAGTTCTGGATCACCTGAGGATGGTGCATAACCAGAGTAATTTTGATTGACTGCATCTTTCGCAGCGTCAAGAATGTGATTTGGAGGCCTAAAACCAAAAGGAGCTGGGTCGCCAACATTCAAATAGATCATTTTTACGCCGGTTTTTTCGATTTTTTTTGCGGCAGAAACGATGTCTCTAATCGGATAAGAAACCAAATCACTTTTTGATGAAGGCTCTATTGGAAATGACATAAGAAATATTTGTTAGGGGGGTTTTTAATAAAGGTTAGATAACGCAGTTCAATTAGAAATAGACAAAACTACTCGTTTTGGATAATTGTCTTCCACAAGCACAATTTCAGAGGAGATGATTTTTTGATGATTAAATTTTCCCCCTCGACAATTTGTCATTTTTATACCTTCAAGAAAATAGCATTTTGAAGTTAAATTGCCGATTTTTTCAAATTCAGAATCGAGTTTTGAAACGAAATATTCTGAAGAAGAAAAATCCTGAAAGTTTCCCCTAAGTGAAAGAGATCGATAAGTATCCTTTAGAATTAGAAACTTATAGAGAGAAGAATCGATCGAATTTTCTGAAGCAGAACCAACTGAGAGGTAGAAAATAGACAGAATTGAAAGCAAAAACAAAAGAGATAAAAGAGATTCAAGAGTTTGCATACTTTCCCTCGCAGATTTTTAGATTTTTATAAGACAAATCAGTTGAATCGACACCCAAGCGACTAATGCACAAATGACCAGAAGCGCCATCACCAAAAGAAAGATTGAGATTGGTTTTTGTTGAAAGAGTTGAAACAAAAGCAGGGTTGAGTTTTGAAAAATCAAGAAGATTTGGAAAAACAAGATCAGTTTCTTTTTTTACTAGAGAGGAAGTCATGCAAAACTCACTAACAAGAAGAAGAGTGTTGAAGGTGTTTTCATCTTCAATTGCATATGCAACAGATTTTGAGTAAAATAAAACAGGCTCAATAAGAACCATCATAAAAGCACAAAGAAAAAGCAATGAGAAAAGAGCATCGAATGACAGAAATGCGCGCTTAGATCGGATTTGTTTTTTCATCATAAAAAATACCTCCGCGCTCAATAGTTGTCCCATTTATAGATGAAATGGCTTTGGAATTTGAGATATAGAATCTAAAGGAAGAATCCGGAATCGAAAGATTCAACGAAGAGAGAAGATAGTATTGATAAATTAAAAGATTTGAATCGAAGTTGGAAATTAGAGAAAGTTTGGTTTTTTGATCAAGAAGGACATCGTTTAGAAGAATTAATGAAGAAAATAAAAACGAAATTAGGAGAATTGAGAAAACGAGAAGAATTTGAAATTCAAGAGTGATTTGAGCTTTCATTTCAATCGAATTGCATATGTTCCAGCTGCATTCAACTGGACTAATTTTGCAATTTCGGAATTCTCTGCATCCAAAACCAAAACCATACCAGAAAACTTTTCAGTAAGTTCGGTCCCATTGCACTTTGGGCAGGTTTTGTCTCCCTGATAAGTTATATAACGACAAGTTTTACAGGCTCTCATTTAAATCACTCTTTAGATTCTTCTTTCTTTTCCTTTTCTTTCTTTCCGCTTAGCCATTCAACTTTTCCAAGACCATCAGGCCGCATTGTAAGACCGACTTTAGTATCAGAAGAAGAATACTTGAGACTTGCAGTTGAAACCTTGACAATAAGAACATCTCCCTTTTTGACATTTCGATTTGGAGTTTTTGTTGTGAGAGCTTTGGTCTTCTTATCGTATGAGTATTTGTCTTTTCCGATTTGTGAGATGTGCAAAAGTCCCTGGAATGGGCCAATTGATGCAAATGCACCAAATTCAACAATTTCCTTAACTTCTGCCTTATATACCTCATTTACTTGAGGAAGGAAAGTTAAAGCATCAAATGAAATTTTGTAGTACGCGCCAGCATCTCCAGGAATAACTATTCCATCAGATAGGAGTTGCGGGTTTTCAATAGATAGAATAATTCCAAGCTCCTTGAAAATTCTTCCTTCATATCTTTCCCTTAAAATTCGCTTTGTTGCATCTTCTATTTCGCTTCCAAAAACAGAAGGTGGAAGTCTAATTTTATCTTCAATTGTTCTTAAGTAATACATACAATGCTCCTCCGTCATTCGCCTATTGCAATTAAATCAATAGGAGAGTCTAGCAAGTAACCATTGTTACGAGCATTTAAACTATAATGGGAGGGGTTTTTATAACGAGAGGATTTAGGATTCATCATCAAAATCTTCAGCGTCAGAGGTAGTGGCCCTTGGAATTTGGGATTTTTTGTGATAGACAATTTTGATACGATAATTTCTAATCTGACGCATGAAACCGGAATAATGGCGCTCAAGTTCCTCGGGCCCACAAATTAAATTGTCGTCAACATACTTCTGAATTAGATCCCTTATTTGCTCAGGCGATTTTTCTTTCCAGCGTATCTTTGGCCTTCCCGGATTTTCAAATGGAAGGTGCTCTAAAATACCTCTTCTTTTGAGAGTTTTTACAAGAGAAGAATCATGATGTTTTAGATCATCGGGAGTTTTAATCGAAGGACATTCGCTCAAAACCGCACAGGCAACGGAATAGAGGTGCTGATCAGAAACATTTCCAAAAAGCCTTCGCCCTCTAGGGCCAAGTGGAATTGAAGTTTTTGCCAAAATAGGATCAAAAGCAAAAGTGCTTTTGATAAGGGCACTTTGGATAAAGAGAAATGATGTCGAAGCAGAAGGAGGGAAATTTTTTCCAACCTGCGGAATTTTGTGGAGAAAATCACAAAATGCAGCACGCAAATTTCGGTCTTTTAATGCAGATCGAACAGAAGGGATTTCACCGGAAAACTGTTGCCAGGAACGAATGCCATGATCCAGTGCCAAAGATCGAGCAACAGATAAAAGAACATCATCAGAAACCTCTTTCCAAAAGACATGATCGCCCCTATGATGAGGCAGCTCTATGCCCAACTTATCTTTTGCGTGAGTAAAAACGGCAGTTGGAGAAACCTTCTTTTTCCAAACTGGACGAGCAGACTTGTGAAGAACTTGAGGCATATGGGAATAGAGTGGTTAGAAAGGATTAAAAATGGATCAAAATGCACTATTTAACAACTATTAAATAGTTTAAGATTGTATAATAGTTGGGATTAAAATGGGAAAAATCAGATGTGCGGTAGTTGGAGTTGGAAATTGTTTTGCTGGGTTGGTTCAAGGTATTGAATATTATAAAATGAACCCGAATCAAGAAGTTATTGGAGTTATGCATCCAGTAATGGCAAATTATTCTATTCATGATATTGATTTTGTTGCAGCTTTTGATGTTGATTCTAAAAAAGTTGGAAAGAAACTAAGCGATGCAGTTTATGCAGAACCAAACAAGGTCAAATGGGTTCCAAAACTATCCGCAATGCACGATGTCACAGTAAAACAATCACCTCAATTGGATGGAGTTGGGCATTATGTTGAAAAAGTTGTAATGCCAGTAGCGCAAAAACCAGTTGAAGAATTGAAAAAAGAAATAATTCACGAACTAAAAGACAAAAAAGTTGAAATTTTAGTCTCATACTTGCCAGTTGGTTCTGAAAAGGCAACCAAATTCTGGGCTCAAGTTTGTTTGGATGCAAAAATCGGATTTGTCAATTGCATGCCTTCATTTATAGCATCAGAACCAGAATGGGCAAAGAAATTTGAAGAAGCGCAAATTCCAATAATTGGCGATGATATTAAAGGCCAAGTTGGAGCCACGATAGTTCATCGAACTTTAGCGAATCTATGCGATCAAAGAGGAACCAAGATAGAAAAAACCTACCAAATCAATGTTGGCGGAAATACAGATTTTCTTTCAATGAAAGAGCAGGAAAGATTGCAATCTAAAAAGATTTCAAAAACAGAATCAGTTCAATCCCAACTTTCCCAAAGGCTTCCGGATGAAAATATCTATGTTGGACCATCAGACTTTATCCCGTTTTTAAGCAATACCAAATTAATGTTCATGCGAATTGAAGGACGCATGTGGGCAAATATTCCATACAATATGGAAGTCAGATTAGAAGTGGATGATAAAGCAAATTCGGCAGGAATTGTAGTTGATGCGATTAGATACTGCAAAATTGCACTAGATAAGAAAATATATGGTCCACTAATTGGTCCAAGTGCTTGGCTTATGAAACACCCGCCAAAACAGTTCAAAGATGCAGAAGCGAGAAAAATGGCGGAAGATTTTCTAAAATAATTTTTTTTATCAAAACACCTAGTAATATAAACTTTTGAGTGCTTTTGTAATTATTATGTATTCAAATAGAATATTTACAATTGCAGCTTTGGTTGGGGGCGGAATCTGCCTTCTTCTTAGCATATTGAATTTCAACTTTTTAACAATTATTTTAAGTTCTGCATTCTTTTCACTCTCACTTTTAATTTGGAAATATGGGTATCTTTTAATCCCGGTTTTCACAAAGGCATCGAACATAGTTGAAGTTAGGGACGGCTTTGAGATTCCATCAACAAGAGATTCGATTTTGAAAAAAGCAGATGGACAATATTATGCAACAAAATTTTTGGAAGTTAGATTCTACGAAAGTTCGATGGACAAAAACAATGATGAAAAGGCAACTCTTTTTGATTCATTTGAGAGAATGGTTGGTTCGCTCAAATATGTAGTTAGAATAACCATGATGCTCAATTTGCTTGACCTTTCAAATGAAATTGAAAAAATAAAGACAAGAAGAGGAGAAATAGAATCCAAAAGATCCAAGGAAGCAAAATTAAGTGCAGAAGAAAGTATGCGCATGGATCGGGAGTTAAACTACCTAAATAGACTATTAGACAAATTTGGAAGCGGAGATAAACCAGTTGAAGTCATTTCATTTGCATCAACAACAGCTTCTGGACTTACAAAGGAAGAAGCAATAACAAAAGCAACAAGACAGGCAAAGGAGCTAAAAACAATAATTTCAAGCTCACTTGCATGCGAAGTTCGGGAATTAGTTGATTTGGAAATGATCAACTGCTTTGAGTGGGAAAAGTTCCAACCTAGTTCAAATGAAGAGTTCCAGGATAAAACATTTTAGTGCATCAATTAAAACCACTATTTTTTAATATTTGCAACTAATGATTTTTGTTAATGCAAAAAATGCACCTAACAAGAGTAAAGCAGTACGGATCATATATTTCGAAAAAAAGAATAGAGGCACTCAGATATAGCGCAAGCAGAATAGAAGATATAGAAGATGCAAAAAAGGTAGTTAGACAACGTGTGAAAACCAAACTGGCTCAAAGCGCCATAGAGGTAGAATTCGTAGAAAAAGGAGTAGGACTTTCAATAAAAAATAGAACAGTGGCAACAGAAATTGCAAGACGAAGAGGCCCAAAAGGAGAGGACATACGGTTTTTTGGAGAAGTGGATGGAATAAAACACAACTATGGCACATATTGGCCCAACATTGATTTGATTGAGATAAATTCAACGATGTGTGCAAAAGGAGCACATAGATCATTAACAGAAATATTAGATCAATACGAACTAATTGAAAGAAGGATAAGGAACAAATACGAACGAAGAAAAATAGTTGAAGCTTTAGTGGAGAGGGCAATGAGAAAAACAAAAACACCTAATTTGGAGGATCATAGGCTAATTGCAGATATTTTTGAGCAACTTGGAATCATCTACCATGGAAGAGAGATAGAAGATCTTGCAAAAAATGAGCCTCCGCAAAAAGTTTTTGAAGAACTAACAGCAGGGAACATAAAAATTACCACCTTGCACGAAACAAGGCACCAAAGAGATTCAAAACAAGATAATCCAACAGAAGTGGATGAGTTTCTTGCACACCTCACTGAACTTGCAAGCCTGCACACTGCACTTGGAATTTTACAGCTTCCAGTGAATAGGAATAGGCTTGAAAGTCAGAATGCAAACCAGAGAGGAGTAGAACTATTATTCGTGGAACTCTCAAAATATCTAGGAATATATGGAGTGCGAGATATAGAAGAACTAAAACGAAGAGTAAATGATATTTTAGATTTTGATCAAATAATTTTCAGAAGAGCTGCCCAATCAATTTTAGAAAAACAAGTAAGAGAAGGAAAATATTTCATGGGAGAAGAGGAAATGAGAGAGATGGGCCAAATGGACGTATTAGAAGGAAAACTTAGAGATTATGTCTTTGGGACCTAAAAACCATAAATCCCAGAGCTTTATATAACTTCAGAGAGAATTTAATTTGCGGGAAGAATAATGAAATCATCTTACTTATTGTCAAAAGATGTTGCAAAGAGGATGACATTAGTGCATCCACCAGAACCCAGAAAAGAGCTTTTGATTTCCTCATTTGATCAAGGAGTTTACGTTGGAAGAACCAGATTTCTGGGAACTCCGGTTTTCTGGGATCCGCAGAAACTAATTAACCCGCATGTCGCAGTAATGGGAATTACAGGGGCAGGAAAAAGTTACACCGTCAAAACATTTCTAACAAGAGCATCACTAATTTGGAACAGCAATGGAATAATTTTGGACTGGGTTGGAGAGTATAATAGCTGGGTTAAACAAGCAGGAGGAATTGTCATAAACATTGCAAAGGAAAAATTAAACATACTAGATTTGGTTGGCCTTCCAAAAGAAAGTAGAATAAAACAAATCATGAGTGCGCTTGAGATTCTTGCAGACTTGAAAAATATGCCCAATGAAAAAGATGAGATTGAAGAAACAATAGAACAGATATATGAAAGCAGAGAAGAAAAAGAAAAAAACCTTAAGGAAGTTGTAAGAATCCTTGAAGAAAAAGGAAGAAAAAGGGCGGCGCGGGCAATAAAAAAATTTACGGTTGATGGATCGGATTTCTTTAGCGGAAAAACAACTCTAGATATTAGAAAACTTACAAATTCAGGTCTAGTTTGCATTGATTTGCACGAACTCCATTCAGAAGAGATACGAAGCCTTGTTGGACTCACAATTCTCCAGTACATAAAAGAGATAATGAGAATTGATGGAATAAGTGATGAAGAAAAAAGAATCAAGCTTTTTGTTGTTTTAGATGAAGCGTGGAAAATTGCCCAAGATGAAAGGAGCGATGTCATAACAATAGTTCGGGAAGGGCGAAAATACGGTTTTTCATTAATTGTTGCAACCCAGAACCCAACAGACATGCACAAAACGATTTTCTCGAATATTGGAACGGTATTTGTTTTGAGGTTAGTTTTAAGAGAGTTTAGAGATTATGTTCGAAATTCCATAGGCTATTCAGACTTTATTGACCAGGAAATTGGAAGATTTGGAGTTGGAGATGCCGCAGTGAATATGATATTTTCCAAAAGAGTTGGAAAAACCCCGACATTTTTACTTGAAAAAATAGATGGCGAAGAGCCGATAATAAAATACATGATTTTAGGTGATAAGGTGGAGTTTGAAGTTGAAAGGGAGCAACTTGTTCGCATGCTATACGAACTTGGCCTCAATGAAGGACAAGTTACAATAGTCAAAAATGAATTAACTAAAAACGATGGGCAGATTGAAGCAGAAAACCTGGTTGCACTTCTTGAAAAATTTGGATTTGCAAAATCGTCAATAATTTCATTTTTAAGAGGAATCGGAGTCGATGAAAAAAGCATGATAAAGGTATTCTCTCTTTTGAAAATGAGAAGAGCGTCAAAGGGCGTTGTGAACTTGGTGCTTGACAATGAGTAATGACAAAATAAAAATAAGCGGCAAAAGAATAAAAGATGTCAAAGGGCTCCAGAAGGAATTTGAAAATTTGGGATTTACCAAAATCGAAAACAAGGGAGGAATTCTTAAAATAGAAAAAAATAAAGGCGAAGACATTAATGGCAAGCCGTTTTTTGACTACGGAGCAGAATTTAGAGAAGACTTGATTGTATTTAGCTATTCAATTGTTAGCGGAAAAAGCATGCTTTTGAGAAAGATGGAGTTGATGCCAACAATACTAAACATCTTGGAAATAGCATCAGGTTACTATAATTTGAAAGTTGGGGAAATATTTTCACTAATTAAGGAAATATTAAATGAATCAACAAAAGTCATGGACAGAGAAACCTTGGATGTTTATGCAAATTTCAAGGAAACCGAAGGCAAGTACAAGGATTTGAAAATCAAGTACGATGAGTTGACAAGATCGTCAGAAACCAATGCAAAAATACTTCTGGATGCAGAGCAAAAAATAGAAGAGCAAAATAGAGAACTTTCTAAGATAAGCACAATTTCAGATGAGCTTCTTCGAGAAATGCTTTTTGCATGGATAAAGGCTCACAATGGATCAATAGAAATCAGGGAATTTTCAAAAGCGCACTCAGTACCAACATCAAAAATCGAAGAAGGGCTAAATGGACTCATACAACTTGGATACATAAAAAGGAGATTGGAATGAAGGAAAAAAATTATAATTTTGAAATGCTAAAGAACTACAAGCAAGTAAGAAAATACATAATAGTTAGAGAGATGAAGGAAAGAATATTTGAAAAATTAATTAAGGGTCTAATAGGGAAATAACAGAGGGGAAGAAAAATGAAAATACTAGTTATTGGGAATGGGGCAAGAGAAAGTATTATTGTTGAAAAACTAGCAATTGATAGCGAAGTATATGCATTCATGAATAAAAAAAATCCCCAGATAGCAAAAAACTGCAAAGCATCATACGTATTCAAAATAGAGAATCCAGATGAGATAAAAAGGAAAGTTCATGAAATTGGAATTAAATTCGATATTGCATTTGTAAGCCCTGATGCCCTTCTTGAAAAAGGGATAAGCGACACATTAGCTGAATGCGGAATAAAAGTTGCATCTCCAAGCAAAAAAGCATCCAGAATCGAGTGGGACAAATCATACATGAGAGAATTAGTCAAAAATCACAAAATAGATGGGGCAATTGAATATGCAATTTTTGAGAAGCGGGAAATGGCTCAAGAATTCATTGAAAGAGTAAAAAACGTTGCAATTAAGCCACTTGGACTAACTGGCGGCAAGGGAGTAAAAGTGAGCGGAGATCATTTTAGCGACATACAAGGGGCAATGGAATATGTTGATGAGCTTCTTAAAAAAGACGGAAAGGTTTTGATTGAAGAGAAGGTCGAGGGAGAAGAATTTTCACTAATGGCATTTTCAGATGGGTCCAAAATTGCGCCTATGCCTCCAATACAAGATCACAAGAGAGCATTTGTTAACGATATAGGCCCAAACACAGGCGGAATGGGAACAATTTCAACGGGAAAAATTCTTCCCTTTTTGGATAAAACAGACATAGATAAAGCCCACAAAATACTTCAGCAGGTAATTAGCGCCCTTGCAAAAGAAGATGCACAATTTAAGGGAATTCTTTATGGACAATTCATGGCAAATAAGGGAGGAATAAAGATAATAGAGTTCAATGCCAGATTTGGAGATCCGGAAGCCATGAACGCATTGGGACTACTGATAACTCCGCTTAGCAGCATACTGCATTCCATATGTGAGGGAAAAATGGGCAAAGTAGAGTTTAGTGAAGAGAGAAGCGTTGTCAGGTATTTAGTTCCAAAGGGATACCCAGGAGAAGTTGAGGGGGATTTTGAAACACAAATAGACTATGAAGCAATTAATTTGAGCAGAGCAAAGATTTATTTTGCTTCGGTGTATGAAAAAGAAGGAAAAATATTTACAACAAATTCAAGAGCGTTTGGAATTCTTGGAGTTGCAAGAACTTTAGAAGAAGCACAGCGAATTTCTCTTGAAGGAGCCAAGGCAGTTAAAGGTGAAATATGGTTTCGGGAAGATATTGGAACAAAAAATTTGGTCCAAAAAAGAATAGAGAACATGAAAAAAGTCCGATCCAGATAAAAATCATATTTTTCATACTGGCTATTTTTACCCTTTTGAATGCAGAGTTTGGACCAAATGAAATAGAGCTTAAACGAGAGTGGACAATATATGCTCAAGAGGGCAAGAATGTCGAATTTTTTGCAAATATTGCATTAAACAACACAAATCAGCAGATACTTTCAATAGAAAGTTCGCCTCAAATCAACCTCGTTTATGATGGAGATCAGATAAACGGAATTTTGAATTTTACCCCCAAAGAAAACATAACAAAAATAACAGCCAAAATAAAGGCGAAGGTAGAGTATGATCCAAGAATCGTGCAAGATGAACGGTTTATAGAAAAACAAGAAAGAGGCAAAACAACAGATTTGATTGAACCAAATGAAGAGATCAAAACAAGTGCAAGAAACAATATCGAATTTAATTCATGGTTAATAACGCTCCTAAAAGAAGTGAATTTTGTCAATGGAGAAATAGAGTATGACACCCGATTTTGGGGCAAAAATGTTGAGGCCAAAAAAGTAATTGAGATAAAAAGAGGAGTGTGCGTCGAATACACCCACCTTGTAATATCCATGCTAAATAGCATAGGAGTAGAAACGCGCTATGTTGCAGGATTTGCAAATGGAGGAGTGTTTCAACCCCATGCCTGGGCAGAAGCAAAAATGCCAAATGGAAAGTGGATTGCAATAGATCCGACATTTGGAGAGATTGGAAAATTGGACAACAGTCATTTTGCAATTGCATATTCGCAGGATCAGAGCGGAATATATGACTATGTGGTAAGCAAGGCAGATGGAGTCAAACTTGAAACAAAATATGAGATAAAGGATGAACAATTGAATCAGGAGCAGCCTTTTCCAAGAGATTTAATTGCAAAAATAGAGTTTAATGAAAAAACCGGAGATATCGTAACGAGTCTCACAAATTACCAAAAAGAGATATTTTTTGGAAAATACCAATTTTCAAGTTATAAAAAAACAAACGAAAAGGCAATACTAATAAGAAGCGGAGAAACAGCATATTTGAAGGAGAAAATAGATGTTGAATCGCTCAAGGAAGGGTTTGAATACAAAATACCGATCAAAATAAAACTCAATGATTTTTCAATAACCAAAGAAGTTCAGATAAGCAAAATTGAAAAAAAGGAGACTCCTTTGGATCCATTAGGAACTTCAATTTGCAGTATTCCAGGAATCATAATATTAGGAATTTTAGCATTCAAAAGAGATAAAAAGGATTTTTGAGAAGAGAATATGATGGATGTTGCAGTAATTGGCGGGGGCCCAAGCGGCTCAATTTGTGCAATTTCAGCACTCAAAAAAGGCCACAAAGTAGACATATTCGAAGAACATTCAAAATGCGGAGAGCCAGAAAACTGCTCGGGTCTTTTTTCCAAAGAAGGGCTTGAATCGCTTCTTGAATTTGGAGATTACAAAAAAACAATAATAAAACCAATTTATGGGGCAGATGTGCATTTTGGAAATAGAAAACTTGAAATTAGAAGGAAGGAACCTATTGCGTATGTGTGCAATAGATCGCAACTAGATTATGAATTTAGCATTAATGCAGAAAAAGAAGGAGCTAAAATCAACTTTGGAAAAAGAGCGGATCCAAAAAAACTAAACCATGAGGCAATAGTTGGGGCAGAC
>CAZPWA010000003.1:39185-66589 GCA_964590665.1 Microcaldota archaeon | reverse complement strand
GAGCCCCCTTGCCGTTCTATGTATGGCAATGAATGACAAATCATATCTTCCTTCTGAATTCCAAAGCGAACTTTTTGCCTTATTCCTGATTTTTCTGAGATATTTATTACTGCCTGCTCACTATGTTTCCAATAAAATACGCTGCTATAAGTGTTATTATTGCGGAAGCTGCTGCCAAAATATTGGAATCAATTTCAAATGCCATGATTTCAACCACTTATCTATTTGCTTGGCTTTTGCTTTATATTGTTTTGCGGATTTTTACATTTTTTTACCACTTAATCTCTTATCTTCCAATTGCTGCTCTCTAAGCTTTGCATTTATTAAACTTAATTTCTTACTTTTTTTATGAATAAATTTATTCTTGGATTTTTATTATTGGTGCTATTTTCATCCTTCTCCTTTTCTTTCTCTTCAGAGTCAACTAATCTTTCCAAATGGCTAAGCTACAATCGCTATCTTAATCATACTTCCTATGATGGTTCTCCCTTTCCTGTGATTAGCGATCTAAATTTTGCAAACTATACTTCGGCAGTTCCATTTCAATCCTCTCCTTCCATTTCAAATGGTTTTGTTTATGTAAGTGATTATATTGGAGGGGTCAATCAACTAAACGCATCCAATGTGAGCCAGAGGATTGGTAGATTCCTTACTGGTTCAAACCTTTATGCTCCAGTTGCAGTTGTTGATGGCTATGCCTATGTCGGTTCTGGAAGCGGTATTTTTTATCAACTAAATGCTTCAAACGTTTCCGGTATCGCTTCTAATTCCTCTACTTTCATTTCAAAGTTTGAAACCTCTTCTGGAATATATCATGGTGCAGTTGTTTCAAATGGCTCTGTTTATGTGGGAACCAATGATCATTATATCTATCAACTAAATGCCTCAAACGTTTCACTTGTAATTGCGAATTTTAGTATGTCTGGATCCTTAGCATCGACTCCTGCCATTGCAGGTGATTATTTGTATGCTGCCGATAATACGGGAAAAATTTACCAGCTTAATCTTTCCAACATTTCAGAGCAAATATCTCTTTTCACTACTGATGAGGCATATATTAGCGGTTCATCCCCGATCGTTTCAAATGATTATTTGTATATTGCAAGCGGAAATCAGTTGTATCAGTTTAATGCAACTAATCTCTCTGTTTATAATAACAATCCAATTGGTGTTTTTACAACTGGAAATGATATTTTTACTTCTGCCGCAATTTCCGATGGCTTTGTCTATGTAGGTAGTTATGATGGCAATTTGTATCAATTAAATGCATCCAATATTTCTGGTTCAGTTGCCAATTCCAGTACCTATATTGCCTTTTTTGGAACAAATGGATCTTTCACTTCATCACCAACCGTTTCTGATGGTTTTGTTTATGTTGGAAATTCCAATTTCTATCTGTATCAATTAAATGCCTCAAATGTATCGAGATCTTTCTCTTCTTTTGCCGCTTTGGATTCAATCCAATCCGGAATTGCAGTTGGAAATGGCTACATTTATTTTGGCAGCAATGATCATTATTTCTACCAACTAAATTCCTCAAATGTATCTCTTTTGAATCCGCATCTCTCTATTCTCTTTTCTTCCCCAACTCCCGATTCCGGTTCAACTTCTAATTCAACTGTTTCAGTTTCAGTTTCCACTTCCTCATTTCCTTACTCTCATTATACTTTCACAGATTTTGATAATTCTCTTGTTCTTTGGTTAACTATGGACAATTATTCTTCCGGAACCCCTGTAGATCTTTCATCTTATTCAAGAACCATCACTAATTTTGGTGCAGTTCAAGATGAAAATGGATATTGGGGTTCTGCCCTTGATCTTAGCGGCTCTGCTCTTGTACTAGAGCGACCAATTTCGGATGATTTTACTATTTGCGCTTGGATAAACACTTCTTCATCTGGTTATGAAAATAATCACTGGAGAAGTGCAGTTATTTTTGAATCTGAATCAGCAAATCCTGATAATGATTTTGGTTTTGGTGTTGGGTCATTTGGAACGTTGATTTTTGGCCATGGGGACTATTCTCAAAATGCTGATTATACTGTTGTTGGAGGCACTGTGGTTAATGATTCTTTTTGGCACTTTGTCTGTGCGACAAGGGATCAATCTACTTCAGAGATGGTTCTTTTTGTTGATGCAAATCGCGATGCAAGCGATTATGGATCAAACGCGTCTTTAACTTCAAACTCACAGGCTGCTATTGGTGCTGGAACTGATGGGGGAGCCCAGTTTGTCGGCCTAATCGACGATTTACTCGTCTTCAACCGAGTCTTGTCTGATTATGAAATATCCCAACTTTATGATTCATCCAATTATTTGGCCAATTTTTCAGTTTCTTCCCCAAGAACCTACTCATTCACTTCATATTCAGTAAATCGCAGGGGACTCTTTGCCCAAACTCAAACCAACTTGCTTAATTTTTTCATCCCCTCTTCTTCATCTGGTTCAAGGTCTTCAGGACGCATTTCTCTTTCTCTTGATTCTAGCTGCTCTGAAAATACTATTCAAACTAATGTTCCTCGATCTCATGTTACTGTTACTGATGTTGATTCAGGGGATTTGATTTTTGATTCTTCATCTGATTCACAAGGTTTTGCATCATTTGTTTCCTGTGGAAAGTCTGTTAGAATTTCTGCTTCTAAGGGATCTTATCGAAGCTTCTCTTCTATTTTTACTTTGAATGATTGCACTTGCCTCAATTCTTCAGTTGATTCTTCCTCATCATTGCCTTTAGAACAATCTCCGTTGCCTCAATCAAGCCCCCAAGAATCTCCCTCTTCGTCTATTTCAAATATTTCTGATCCACTGCCTCTGATTCCGTTACTTAGGGGACCCAATGTGTCGGTTGCTGGGCAGAGTGTTAATTTTGAAATAGAAAACTGCACTGATTGTGTTTTGGCAGTCGTTTTTCCCTCTGGAGTCACAAATTCATTTATTCCTTCTTCCGGATCAGTGATTTTTGAAACTCGTGCACCTGGATTATATTCAATTTCGCTAATTAGTGGCTCAGAAGTTGTTGCAACTTCTCAGGTTGTTTCATTTTCTAATGATTCGGCAGTTTCGTCTTCTGTTCCATTAAGTAGTTCGAATTTCGATGCTCCTCTTCTACTGGTTGTAGTTGTTGTTTTGGTTGGCGGGCTTTTGTTTGGTTTGTATTTTATCTGGAAAAATAAGTTTTTTTAAAATAAAATTATATTGAGGAAATTGGAATTGGCGCAATAAGTTGCTCTATTTCCTCCCATTTGAGTCCAAGACGACCCATCTCATGGGTTTCTTTTAGCAATTTTATTAATTTCTCTTTAGTTAGTCTTATCTCTGCTCTCTCATCCATATTGTTCACCTACTACTCCCAAATAGGTGATTTCTCTAATCTATATAAATCTTTGTTTGCGGCACTTCCTTGATCAGGCAAGCAGTCCTTTCTGAATTTTTTTGACTATCTCTGTTATCGGATACCATATGAGCAAAAACATTGCAGGTATCATAACTATTCCCTGTAAAAATCCATAGTCTACTGTATATTGAATATATGCTTTTGTGGCAGGATTCAGTGTGGCCCCTTCAACTGGCCCTTCCAGGTATTGTGTTGGGATTTGGGCAGTCCAGCTGTAATTGAATCTTTCATTGAATGCAATTTGTTTGCATTTTATCGAGTTTGTTGGCAGCGTGATGTCTTTTGCTCCATTAAAGCCTATGATCCAGTTGAAGTTTGCTGGTATTTGCGCTCCATTTGAATATGAAATCCTACTTCCCTGATCTTCAAAACAAACATTGGGATTTTCATTGTGCACTAGAGGGTAGACGCTTAAATATTCTGCAAAAGGAAATATTGCATTAATTTGCTGCATCTGAATATCCTCTTTTTGCGTGTGATTGAATGAGTATTGGAGCGCATAGGAAAAATTTCTTTTGATATCCGAGGGCGTATTTAAACTATCTCCTATTGCAATATGCCTGTGAGGAAGTATTGCGTATCCTATGAGAAATGGCAAAAAAATCAAAAGTAGGATTCTTACTCCCATCATCTTATTGTTGTCTGTTAATCGATTCTCATTTGATTTTTCCATCAAATCTCCTATTTTTAATCCATCATTGCGCCTGCCCTATCTTGTATTTTGATTCCATTTTTATCTACAGTGAATAATTTTATTTCGCAGCTATGATCAGTATCTCTCATTTTCACAATTTCAAGTGCCCTATAATGTGCCTTATTTTTCCTTAAATTATAGAGATTGATTACTCCATCTGTCAAAAATTCTGCCCTATCTCCGCTTTCTTTAGTTGGATTAACCAAGTTTTCCATTGTTAAAAGCGCTGTAATCTCTCTTTTGTCTAACTCCTGGAAAATTGAAAGTATTGACTGATCCGCCAAATATTGTTTTTCAAAATACATTCCATATGCTGTTAGAGAATCAACGACCAGTCTTTTTGCACCAATTGATTCAATGGTGTCCCAGATGACATTGCTCCCCTCTTCAATTATTCTTGCTATTTCTCTTGGTTGGAAATGAATTACCATGAATTTTTTTTCATCAATAAGTTTTCTAAAATTCCAGCCAAAAACATTTCCATGCCTAATTATTGATTTTTCTGATTCATTGAAGCTTAGGAAAACTGATGGCTCATTGAGTTTTGTTGCGCCATGGTAGATATTCTGAAGACAAAAGAGGGTTTTTGCTGCTCCTGCTCCTCCTTGGATTAATGTTGTGCTGTTTTTGACAAATCCTCCCTGTATCATTTCATCAAGGCCAGGTATTCCGCTGGGGATTCTTTCAATTGTCCAACTGTTTTTTTCTTCGCTTCTCTTTTTTGCCATTAGACGCACCGTTATTTGAAAATACTTACTTTGGGTACAGAAACTTAATAAAACTTGCAATTGAAGACTTTTTGTGGAAAAAATAAAGACAGGTATTTCTGGTTTGGATCAATTGATTGGAGGAGGAATTCCTTCTGATTCCGTAGTTCTTCTTTCTGGTTCACCTGGAACAGGAAAAACTATTCTTTCTCTTCAGTATTTAGCTTACGGGGCAACAAAACAGAATCAGAAAGGCCTCTATATAACTTTTGAAGAGAGTGAGCAAAAAATTCGCGATCAGGCATCCCAGTTTGGATGGAATTTTGGTCTTTTAGAGAAAAAGGGTAAAATAAAAATTATGAACATTTCCAGATTGACCTTTGGCCAGATTTACAAAAAACTTGATGAGACAATTGAATCATTCAAGCCAGATCGTCTTGTTATTGATTCTTTAACTTATTTGACTTTATCTGCACACAACCGAAAATCGTTGGTTGAACTTGAAAATGCGTCTGTTGACGAAATCGTTTTTGGTCAGGATCAGGTTTCATCCACTCCTCTTCAATGGGATAGTATTATAGTTAGAAAAATAATGACTGATTTGGTTGGCAAACTGCAATCAAAAAACATCTGCACCATAATGACTTCTGAAACTTCAAAATCCGGCGACTGGTACTCTCGGGATACTTTAAGTGAATTCATTTGTGATGGTATTTTTCAACTTAGGTCTACTTCAATTGGAACTGATTTACAGCGAACAATTGAAATTGTTAAGTTGAGAAACTCAAAAATAAAAGGGGGAGTTTATGGTTTTGATTTCTCAAAGGGAGGAGTCAAAATCTCTAATTGAAATTTTTACTAAAAAAGAGAATCAGCACTAATAATCTGATTATTATGTGCATTCCAAAAGAGATATAGTAGAATTTCATATAATTTTTATGCCTGTGCGCATCGTAATGTATGTATATTGTCACTGCAAGCATAATTGCTGCAATTACCGATATGTATTTTTCTACCATTCCTAGTGCTCCCAGTATGATAAATGCAATTTGGATGATGCTGTGCATTATCAAATCTAATCTCAATGCTCTATCTATTCCTAATATTACTGGCAGAGTTTTTGCGCCGTGTTTTTTATCTCCTTCGACATCGGGATAATCCTTGGAGTTTATTGCAATCATGTCATAGAGGAATAATAGTGTCAAAAGCGCATATGGCGCTTCAAGAACCGGCCTAAAAACTACCCAGCCTATAAGAAAATTTACGAAATTATACCATATTGCAATTGAGAGATTGCTTAAAACTAGCTTTTCTTTGAACCTAAATGGCCTTAAACTATATGCTGCCCCTAAAAATATGTAAATTACTGTAAGTCCAATCATTTCCAAAGATACCATCGCAGCTGCGAATAGGGAAATGAAATATAGTACTCCTGTTAGAATTACTGCGGTTTTGGCTTTTAGTTTGCCGCTTGGAATTGGTCGATGTGGTTTGTTTATTCTATCTATATCGACATCTGCAACTTGGTTTATTAAATTCGTTCCAAGAAGTGCTCCCACGACTGCAACGAATCCGCATACAAGTGATAGATTTATTGGCACTATTCCTCCTGATGCCACTATGGCTCCAACTGCAAAGCTCAATACGTTTGCAACTTGGTCTTCTAATTTGAACAAATCATGGGCAAATTGTATTTGTTCTCTAGTCCATTTTAATATGGAAACCATCTCCTGATTCTATTTTTGAAACATTTTCAAGAATTTGATCTTTTTTTGTTGCAGCGCTTAAAAGTCCGCAAGTAAATCCTCTAAGAATTACAAACTCACATTCTTTGGATAGTGTTGCCCATGGAAAATGGTAAAATCTCACCTTAAATCCCTCTTTCTCGCTTATTACTTGTACATCTCCAAAACCTATGCTGCTCAAAAATCTCTGGACAAATGTCGGATCTCTTGTTTTTCCAATTTCTTTTCCAATTTCAAATGCAACGTCAAAAAGAATTTTCTTTGTTTTCTTATTTTTTGAAAATGCATTGTCCATAAGATAATACGTGCTAAATTCGATACCGACCATTCTTTCCTCATTAAAGAAAAGTTTTCCCTTTTCGTATTTGAAAACTCTCTCTTCAATCATGTTTCGAAGGGAAATGTTTTTGGCAATTGTTGGATATACTTTGTTCAAAACTTCATATTTGGCATAATCTTCTTCTAATTTTGACATATCTTTTTCTGTGAATATTTTTCCTGCTATTTTCTTGAGTTTGGCTGATGGGGCACATATAAGTTTGCAGTTTTTATCTCCCCTTCCTTGACAATTTATTTGTATTCCTTCAACATCCGGATCATCCATTATGTATGCCCAAACGCCTGTCCATGCGCCAATCAATAATATGTACCCTAGTCCATTTTTTTCGCATCCTACATATGAAGTTCCTACTAATTCCAGAGTTTTTTCTTCTATGTTTATTTTGTGCTCGAGTTTGCTTGCATAAACTACTTCGATATATCGGGTAAACATGTACATGAAGTCTTCAAGCGCTTTTTTCTTCATCTCTTTTGATTTTGTATATCTGGAGATCATTGCATATCTGTATCCAAATCTTTTTCCAATTGAGTAGAGCTTTTGCTCGCCCTCTTCTCCAAGTTCTTTAACTATCCTGGATTCAAATTCCGAATAAAACTTTTCCGGGAAAAAGAATTCCCTTACTGAAATCTCCTTGTTTTTATCTGTGAATTTGCTCAATATGTAGCCTGGATTTCTTATGTCTTCTGCAGTGGGTAGGACTATGTTTTTGATAAACCAGCTTGTAATCTCGTCCTTAATTACCATAAAAGTTGCCTCAGGGCCTTCATTTTCTTCCAAAGTTTATAATTCTTATTCTTTTTTGGAAAAATTTATTTAGTTTGTTTTGGAAAGTTACCTATGTCATTTCGTATTTTTTCGCTTGTTGTGATTTTTTTCTCATATCTTCTAAGTGCGCTTTTGTACTCTGCTCTTCCAAATCCTATTTCCATTCACTGGGATCTCAATTCAAATCCTGATGGAACATTGCCAAAGTTTATGGGGACCTTACTGCTCCCTATCTTAATGTCTCTGATTTTCCTCTTTCTAAGCATTGTTCCTAAATTGGATCCACTTTCAAAAAATTTTGCATCTTTTGAGTTTGATTATTTCTTATTCGTTTTTGTTTTGCTTTGTTTCCTCCTCTATGTACATGTCCTGGTTCTTCTTTGGAATTTGGGACTCTCGTTCAATTTTATTCAAGCTCTGGCTCCGGCATTCTCTCTTTTATTTTTGCTTTTGGGGTTTTTTATTTCAAAAACAAAACGAAATTTCTTTATTGGAATTCGCACTCCATGGACCTTAAGTAGTGATGATATTTGGGCAAAAACCCATTCTTTTGCTTCAGGGCTATTTATTTTGAGTGCCCCGCTTTACCTTCTGGCACTTCTTTTCCCAAATGTTTTCATTCTTATTGTTCCTCCGATTATCTGTTCTTTGGTTTCGGTTGGCTATTCCTATTTACTATCTAGAAAAGCTGCGGGGCAATAATCTGGTGCCAAGTCTATGGTTTGGGCAAAATTGCAATGCTTATAAATATGCTCTAATATCTTAATTACATTCATAACGAGGAATGGTATAAATGCCCGAGAGAAAACCGAATCCAACCGACGCAAGAACATATTATCAGCTAGGTAATGACTATTATGAGAAAGGCGACTATGATCGCGCAATTCAAAACTACAACATGGCAATTTTGCTAAACCCTGTTTTCTCAGAAGCATTTTTCAATCGGGCATTGGGCTACTACCAACTTAAGAATTTTGAAAAATCTATTGCTGATTATACAAAATCCATGGAATTGGACCCCCAAAATCCTATTATCTATAATAATAGGGGGGATGCATATTATCGAAAACAAGATTTCCAAACTGCTATAAAAGACTATGATCGGGCAATTCAGCTTAATCCAAATTATCTTAAGGCATTTTACAATCGAGGTCTTTCATATGCTTCTGTCGAAGAATATGAAAAAGCAGTTGATGATTTTTCCAAAGTAATTGAATTAAAGTCTGATTTCGCTGAAGCATATCATCTTCGTGGGCTTGCGCATGAATATGCAGGTTCAATTGCAAATGCAATTGCAGATTATGAGCAGGCATTAAAATTGAATCCTGAATTAACTGAGGCAAAAACTCATTTGGACAGCGCCAAAGCCAAAAAAGATCAGGATGGAAAATCCGGCGGCGGTGGCGAAGGAGGAACTGCTGATATTAAGCTTCTTTCAAAGCCGAACATGACGTTCGATGATGTTGCTGGTATGTCAAAAATGAAGGAAGAAATCAGAAAATCAATCGTTTACCCAATGCGAGATCCTGAACTTGCAAGAAAATACGGAAAATTAGGTGGCGGTGGTATTTTGATGTACGGTCCGCCAGGTTGCGGAAAAACATTCATTGTTAAGGCCGCAGCCGGGGAATGTAAATCCGGTTTCATTAATGCAAAACTTTCTGACTTATTGGATATGTATGTTGGTAACACAGAAAAGAACATTCACAAAGTTTTCGAATTAGGTCGTAAAAATACTCCATGTCTTCTCTTCTTTGATGAAGTTGATGCAATTGGTGGAAGACGTGATCAGGGTGAAGGCGCCCAATATTTGAAGATGGCAGTAAACCAGATGCTCTACGAAATGGATGGTGTTGAAGCGAATAACTCCAACATGCTCATTATCGCAGCAACAAACGCCCCCTGGGATGTTGATCCAGCTTTAAGGCGATCTGGTCGTTTCTCAAAAACAATTTACATTCCAGAACCGGATTATGAATCAAGAAAAGCAATTTTCAAAATGCACGCTAAAAAGAGGCCTTGCGCTCCATTTATTCCATTTGCGCTTTTAGCAATTGCATCTACTGGTTATGCTTCTGCAGACCACAAGGCAATTGTTGATGAAGCTGCAACCCTTCCGTGGATGGAAGCATTCATGGGAGTTAGAAAAAAGGCAGATGATCTCTCTAAAAAAGGAATGGCTGCTGATCAGGCTGAGGATTTGGCTAAAAAGCAAATAACTCAAAGAGTAATTACTTTGGGAGACTTTGTCTCTTCTTTATCTAAAAAGCGCTCCTCTCTTCCTCCTTGGTATGAGCAGGCAAAAAAACAAATCGGTAAACAGGAAGAAGTAACTATTATCGATGGCAAAGAGCACAAAAAAGTAACTGAATCCAAAATGGGTCCTGGTGAAAAAGAAGCATTCAAGGATCTTCTTGGAACAATTAATCAGCGAAATACCTGGTACTATAAAACCGGTATGAGCTTACTTAAGCAGTCCATCCTCTTTGGTCTTAGGGTCGTTGTCTTTGTGACTGAGGGAGGAAGAATAGTTTAATCCTTCTTTATTTTACATTTTTTTCCTTATCCTAACACTTTATATTTACTTCCGTTATTATTCTATTTATGAAGTATGCAATTCCATCCCCTACTGATAGTAATAAATCCAAAAAATTCACTGCTCTTGTAATTGATTTGCAATATGATCCAAAAGTTGATTCCAATCATAAGCTATTCAATCCTCTTGGTTTTTCAAAAGCATTTGATCAGGTTCTAAATCAGATTCAACTTTTTAAAGAACTTGGGATTCCTTTTGCTCTTGTCCAATATGGTTATTCGCCATTTACTCCCGGACTTGTTGAAGCTTCTGGTGATGCGCCAGTTTTCACAAAAACCAGAAACAGCGCTCTTTCTCTTGGCGCTGCTAGGGATTTTATTTCCGATTCTGATACTCTCATTCTTAGTGGTTATTCTTGCGGAGTGTGCGTTAGAGAAACTGCTTTGGATGCCATAAAAATGTCAAAGCGTGTTTGGTATAGTGCTGATACTGTTTTTGGCGAAGCATTTCCAAATGATCTTACTAATCTTCAACTATTTGTCGCATCCCTATCTTTTGTCAAATCCTTGGGTCCGAATGTTCTGGAATTTTCAACTCTTTCTCAAATGGAAGAAGATCTAAGAAGCTCTGTAATTTAATTTTATTTGATTCATAATTCTTTTTGATGATTTCAAAACTGCGATTTGGCATTCTCTCTTATCATGGCGATGTAATTGAGCACAAAAACGCTCTAATTGCCGCTGCGACAGAATTAAATTTAGAAATCGAAGTAGTTGAAGTTAGATCCACTCTCGATCTTTCTAAATTATCTGCCCTAATTATTCCTGGGGGAGAGAGTAATATAATGTACAAACTTGCCAATCGATACGAAATTTTTGAAAAATTAAAACAAATTCCCTGCATTTTTGGAACCTGCGCGGGGGCAATTATGCTCTCAAAAGAAATCGAAGGAGCCGAAGAGGGCCAAAAATCCCTCTCTCTTTTGGATATCAAATCAAAAAGAAATGCTTATGGAAGGCAAAGCGAATCATTTGAAGCACTGATTCATACTTCTCTTGGAGATGTAACTGCTCTCTTTATTCGTGCTCCGGTTATTGAAGTTACTTCAAAAAAAACGCATATTATGGCTACTTTTGATTCAAAAATTGTTGCAGTTGAACAGGAAACTTTTTCCTCTTATTTTCTTGCAACTACTTTTCATCCGGAATTAAATACGACTCTCTTTCATAAGCATTTTATAAAAAAGGTGCTTGAGAAAGTTCAGAAGGTGTGAAATTGCTTTTAGAGCCAAGGTCTTATCAAAAGTCAATTTACAATTCCATAATTTCCAATGGAAATACTTTAGTGGTTCTTCCAACGGGACTTGGAAAAACTCTCATTGCTCTTCTATTAATTGAAAATCGGATGAAATCTGGTCGGTGCCTTTTCCTAACTCCCACAAAGCCTCTTGCAAAACAGCATCATAAAAGTACAATTGAAATTCTTCAAATTCCAGAATCCGATGTTGCTCTTGTAAATGGGGAAATAAATCCAACTGAGCGCTCTTCCTTATACAAAAGTGCAAAAATAATTGTTTCAACTCCCCAAACAATCAAAAATGATCTTGCAAAAAACATTCTGGAACCTGATTTTTCCTTAGTTATTTTTGATGAGTGCCATCGATCTGTCGGAGATTATGCCTACACTGAAGTTGCGCAAAAGCTTTTTAATGAAAAAACTCTTTTTGTTGGTTTGACTGCCTCGCCTGGGGGAAATAAAAACCGAATAAAAGAAGTAATGGATGCTCTAAAAATCATAAATGTCGAAATACGGACAATCGATGATCCTGATGTTTCTCCATACGTTCAAAAAACTAAAACCACTTGGATTCCTGTTCTCCTTACTCCTCATTTTGCACAATTAAAATCACATTTGGATTCTCTTACTTCCTCATATGCACGAAAAATGGGCGCAATGGGTTTTCCTCCTCCAATAAAGCACAAGGGACTTTTTTTGCAGATGCGAAATAGGCTTTCAAACCTTAATAGCAACATAAAGTTCCCTCTTTTGATGAATTATTTTGCTCTTTTGCATATTCTTCATATGACTGAGCTTCTTGAAACCCAAGGCATAATTCCTCTTAGGGATTACCTTGAAAAACTCAAATCAAAAGAGAGTAAATCTGTTTCAATGCTTCTTAAAGAGCCTTTAATGGCCGATATAGAATCTCTTTCAAAAAAAGATGAGGATCATCCTAAAATGAACGTTCTGGTTGAACGGCTGCTCGAATTGAAGGGAAAAAAGGTAATCGTTTTTGTCCAATATCGATCTCAAATTTCGCATATTGAAAAAGTACTAAATGAAAACGGTATTTCTGCCCAGAAATTTGTGGGTAAAAAAGATGGTGTGACTAAAAAAATCCAAGAGCAAACGATTGCGGATTTTAGGGAAGGTAAATTCGATGTTTTGGTTGCTTCTTCAATCGGAGAAGAGGGTTTAGATATTCCAAGTGTTGATGTGGTTTTATTTTACGAGCCTGTTCCATCTGAAATCCGCTCTATTCAAAGAAGGGGAAGAGCAGCACGGCTCAAAGAAGGGGAAGTTATCGTTTTGATGACCAAAGGAACTCGTGATGAAGCATATTTCTATTCCTCTAAATCAAAAGAATCCAAAATGAAGTCTTTAGTATCTAAAATGAGTTTGAATAAAACTTCTGCTCTCTCTTCTGATTCTAAGGTTGATTCTGAAATCTCTAAAAAGCGTGCTAAAAAAGAAGGTCAAATGCGCATGAGCGATTTCTGATTGGTTTTTTGTGATCTTGAAAAATTAGAAATTAAAAAAATTAAAATTTTATTAAATTTAAGAACATTTACCAACGAATGGTTTGTTTCCAACTTCCTTCAATCCGGTAATGGTTCCCTTTGTGTATGTGATTGTTACGTTGTTGTATGTGTATGGTGCTCCGGATGCTCCGCATGCAGTTCCCAATGTTGCTGTAACTACTTTGTTTTCACCGCTTGAATAAGTTGTGTTTGTTGAGAAAACTGAACTTCCGCCAACTGAAACATCTGTGATTGTCAATTGTTCCAAATCATTGTTCTGGAATTCAATGTTCATAGTAGTTCCACTTACTGATACTGTTTTAACTGCAAATGGACTTGCTCCTGCCCAATAGTTTTTGGATGTGGTTTCAATGGAACTTGCACCAAGACCTGAGAATCCTCCAACTAAGTATACAACTACCAGTGCTATAACAAGCACGACTGCTAAAATAACCAAGTATTCTGTAGAAACTTGTCCTTTTTTACTGTTGACCATAATGTCACCTGTGTTATGTTTTTCCTCTATCACTTATAAACTTATTTTTCGTGTTAGCTAATTGCAAATGATGTAAACATCGACGCAATAATGCTTTTTGTAATAAAGAAAACTATTATTGCGGCAATTGCCATAAACGGGAAATACTTAAGTCCATAAAGCGCATTTCCTCTACTGATTAATCCCATAAGTGCTGAAACAAGCATACATGTTTCAACAAGCATGAATATTGAAATATTAAACATTTCTCCAGTCGTGATTGATATTTTTCCTGAAAATGTTGGCAAATTTTCAACTCCTGATCCTCCGGTGTCTAGCTGCTGTGTATTTATCGCAAGGAATACTGCTATGAATTGGTTTGAGACTGAAAGCAAAAACGGCATGATGACAATTATTATAAATCCAAGAAACACGGTGTATGTTTTTGTTGCTGTTGCAAGCTCTGCTCTCAAATCCTCAATATGTCTAATCTCTTCTGCAGATGAACTTAGCAGTCTTGATAGATGCGCTCCTGATCTCATCCCTTTTGCAATTAAATTTACTGTTCTATCTAAAATCTGGGATTTAAAGTGAATTTTTATTTCCATAAATGCATCTACTAACGATTGGCTTGAATTTGCCTTGGCGCTTGCCTTTAATACTACTTGTGAGAATTCTCCAAATTCAGGCCGGGCGGCTGCTAAAAAAGCTGGAAATGTTGCCATACCCGCCCGAAGATTTGATGCACTTAATAAAAGAAAGTCTGGAAGCACTTTTTCCACGTTTGTTGATCTATCCGAAATCCTGAAGTAGGTTCTGAAAAATGTTATTATGTTTAGTAATATGAAAGTTCCAAAAAACAATAATGCTATTGTAAGTCCATCTTCAGAAATATCCGGATACGTTTTTCCTTGGTATATATTATATCCCAAATATCCTAAAACCGGGAAAAGAGAAATCCAAAGCGAAATCAGGATTGACTTTCCAAGCCATACTGAAATATCCTCTTTTATTCCGGCATATCTTATTCTATTTTCAAAATAGTCTCTAACCTGTTTTGGAACTAAAGTCGATATTCTTCTTAGGGGTCTTTCGTAATTGAGTTTTTTTGCCTCTTTAGTTTTTTCATCCATTTTTTATCCCCCGAATATCTCCGGTCTTGATGAGCTCATAAAACCGATCATAACTATCTGTATAAATGCTGAAACTCCGATCAAAAGATAAAGTGTTGTCGAATTTACTCCTATTCCTGAAAATGCTGAAAGCAACACGGCAAGCGTTACGCCCATTGAAGGGAGTGCTGCTGATGCTAGCATATAAATTAACATCATAAAGTTCAAATTTGCGGAATATGATTTGATTTCCCTAAATAGATGGCCCTCAAGTGAATTAATTATTGAAATCAATGCGCTGCTGGTGCTAACTCCTGACTCAATTGCGTTAATGAGCTGCCATATGGCTCGTTTGAGATGTTCTGATTCCGTTTTTATTGCAAGAGCTTTGAGCGCTTCTGTTTCTGAAAGACCAGTATCTATCTGCTTTATTACTTCTTCAAAATCTTTTGAAACAAACCCGTATTTTGCTTCTGAAACATTTTTCATTGCATCAAAAAGAGGAACTCCGCTATCCACATCCATCATTAATTCCCGTAGTGCAAAAAGAAGTTCTTTTGTTTCCTTAACTGCAACTTTTTTAATCAAAATTCTTGGGTATACGAGTATTAGTCCTAGAAATATTACAAAAATTGCAAGCCCTATTCCAATTGTTTGTCCAACTATGTTTTCTTCTCCCCTTACATTTAATATGAAATACACGAGCGCTCCAAAAATCGTTGCATAAATTGTTGCTGAGACAAATGCGCTGTTGCAAAACGATTCAACATCGTAATCGCTATTTAATTTTTTCATTGAAGGCTCTAAACTGGGCATTGTTTTGGCAATTACTCTTCCTGCAAGTCCGAATCTTTTGGAAAACTTTTTTGCGCCTTTTGGTCCAACAAGCAAAAAAGGAATTTTTATTGCATCCTTGCTCATTCAAACACGTCCTTTGGCGCTTTATCTTTTTTGGCGGCTTCAGAAATGAAATCCGGTTCTGAGTAATATACTCTCATGACCTTTCCAACTTCTTCAACTTTATCTAGTTCATTTTTAACCATCCATTTTAGTATGTTGGTTTTATCCTGCTGATCCTGGGCAATTTCTTTTTCTGTATATCCTGTATGTAAATTTATTTGCTCAACATATCTTCGAGGTGCTTTGACAGCCTCGAATGTGTCTGTTCTTGACTTCCAATTGTAAAGCCTGTTAAGTTCCGGTTTCCCATCTCCAGGAAGTATTTCTGAAATTTCTAGTGTTCTTCTGACATTTTTTCTTCTGTCTCTGTATTGAATTACGACTAAATGAACATCTTCGACTTCTGCAGGTGGAACCTCTATTGGCGGCTCAATAAGTCTTTTAATTACCTGTGATCCTGTATCCGCGTGAATTGTCGCATACACACTGTGCCCTGTATGTATGGCTTCAAAAAGGACTTCGGCCTCTTTTTTACGTCGAATTTCTCCCATGACAATTCTATCTGGTCTCATTCTCAAGGAATTTACTACCAAATCCAGCATGGTTACTTCTCCTGCTCCTTCTGGGTTTGGCTGTCTTGTAACTAATGGAACCCAGTTCCACTGGAAACTTGGAAGCATCAATTCTCTGGTATCTTCAATCGTGACAATTCTTTGAAATGGCTGAACCAAAGCTAAAAGTCCATTTAATGCACTGGTTTTTCCACTTGCAGTTCCTCCTGCAATTATGATGTTCATTTCAAATTGGATTGCCTGCCACAATAGTGCAGCCATTTCATATGACATCGAATTATTTTGTTTTTTCAAATAACTTACCATTGTCCATGGGTTTCGTGCAAAAAGTCTTAGCGTTATTGTGTTTCCTGCTGAGGAAATTGGTGTAAGTGTTGCATTCACACGATCCCCCGTTCCAAGGTGCGCATCTAAAATCGGGTTCAATACGCTAATCTGCCTCCCAACTTTTCTTGCTATTGCTTCTGAGTAGTTTTGAGTTTCTTTTTCGCTCTCTAAAAATACGTTTGTTTTAAGCCATCCGTATTTTCTATGATATACTGCAACTGGATTTTTGGAGCTGTTTATGACTATTTCCTCTAATTTTTCATCCTTAATTAGTGCTTCGATTTTTCCAAGTCCATACATTTCATTTAGCATGATCTGGCTTAGTGAATTGATTACTTCCTCTGCATCATCCAAATCGTTTTTGAGTGTTTTAAATATCGTATTGTATCTTAGTTCAAAAATTCTCGCTGCTTCTTCTTTATCTAAAACTCCTGCAATCGGAATTATTTCTGCAATTGCACTTTTTTGATAATCTATATATGCTCTTGTAAATGGACTTATCTCTTCTATTTCCAACCTGTAAACCGGTCTTTTTTCTGTTTTTGATTTTAGTATCTGGACGCTGCTCTTTAGGTGACTTTCCCGATTCTCTATCGCATACTGATCTAATTTTTCTCCTTCCTCAGTTAATTTCACCACTGCTGTTTGCGGATCTTTAGTCTGTCCCATTTTTACGCTGGGGGAGAGGAAAAAAATTACTGAATAATGCGTCTTTGCTAAATTGGCTTTCTCCAGTATTAAGAGTATTTTTTCAACTGATTCTATGCTCCATTTGAGCTCTTTTGAAATGTCGCTGAATCGGCATGTTTTTTTCTCGCTCGCCTTCCGCTTTATTATCTCTATCATTTTCTCTATTCTTGTTTGGAGCATGTCCGAAAATCTCCTCTTTGCTTTTTATATCTTTCAGTTTTTCTTCCTCTATTTTCCAATTCGATCCGACTTTTCTATTTTCCCCTGGCTATAATTCATTGTGGCATCATACTGATAGCCATATTTTTTCTCAAAATTCAGCGGCTGCAGTTCTACTTCTGCACTATAATCAATTTCGCAATTTGTTGTGCTTATTGAATATGATCCGTCATTGGAATTTATCCTTCCAATTTGGATAGTTATTTGACAGCCTCCAATGTAGTCTATTGTCATAAATGTTACTTGATTTGCATATGCTAAACCCGTTTCATTAATTGTTCCATTAAGGTCTGTAATTACAAAACTCATATTCATTGTGCCATTGTTTGAAAAAATCGGGCTTGTGACATTTGATCTTACTGCGCCTATGTTATATTGTATATTTATTGTCCTTGCTCCGGTTCCTCCCTCTTTTGTGAAATTGCTCTGATTCCTGTTGTGATCATTTATGTAAATGTAATCTTCATGTATGAAGAGCTTGTTGGTTCCATTTGTTATGTTGCTCAAATTCATGCTTATGTTGCTTTGGGTTCTTTGAGCAAAATCCCCTGAAATGAAATCTGCAAAATTCACTATCTCTTGGGCATGATTATCTGTTTCTATTCTGTCGCTGATGCGTATTATTGCGCTTGTATTGTTTTCTTGAAGTTCAAGTTCCGGGCCTGCAATTTTATTTAATCCTTGGGCAACTGAATCAAAATAGAAACTACTGTATATTAGCGGAAGCGGCTCTATTATTACCCTTTGGCTTCGTAACTCCTCGTTTCGAAGTGAAATTGCCATGACTACCAAGATTACAATGAGGCTTACTGATATCAGTGTTATTACAAAGCCTTTCATCATTGCTCCCTCCGTTGCCAAGACTCCTCTCTTATTATGTAGTATTTATTTTGCATGTATGTTACTGTTGTTGTTATTTCAATATCTGCATCTGTTTTATTTTCGCAATTGCTTTTTGTATAGCTTTGAAGGTTCGTTCCAGTGGAATTTATGAGTTGTATTTCAAAACAACTAGAGCTTGGGGTTGCTTCAAGAACTTGAGTTACCTTACTAGAATTTCCCAAAAGTGCATCTTCAAACCCTCCTGTTTTTTCAAGAACCTTGATCAAATCCATTGAAAGTTGCTTTAGGTATATGTTTCCTGGAAGGTGCGGGTTAATACTTTGACTTGCAATTATTATTAGTGCCACTAATACAAATAGAAATGCTACTGAAGAATCCAGTGTGATAAGAAAACCTTTCATCCTCCAAAGACCTCCATGTGAAAAATCACTGCTTCGTTATCTAATACTGCAAACCTGTCAAAACTTACTGTATCATTGAGTTTTCCGCTTGAAAATTGCCCATAACTATAATATATCTGATTTTTTTGCAAATCATATACTTTGAATCCAAAATTGTATTTGGAAAGCCCCAGCCTATTTTTTACTATGGTATATGTGGAGTTGTCTGCAATCAATTTTTCTATTTTTATTCTGGAAAGCTCGTTTCTTGAATTTACCAGTCCAACTCCCCTAATACTAGTGTTGATGTTGTCTGCCCTTTCAAAACTCTGCGGTTCGCCTGCCGTTGCAAGCAATGATTCAGATGCAAAAATCGCACTCTCTTCTAAAGATTGAGCCTTATTATTCTGGCTCCATCTTATTACTATTCCATTCCACATGAGGGTGTATATGAGCATAATGAATGAAATTGCCAGAAGTCCGACTACAAAATCAGTCATCCACATTTGGCCCTTTTTGCTCCTTTCTTTACTGTATATCTATTCCACCTCTGATGTTTCTTATTTGCACATATCCTCGATTAATTGTGTAGGAACTTATGTTTGAATTTATTAGCTGGGTGCTTGATTGCGAGAATCCTCTTTTTGATTCTACTGTAAAGTTGCTAATAGTTATGTTTTCCTTTGGACTGCTCAATATTGCTGATGTTGTAAAATTATATTTTGCTCCATTTCCTGCCAAATAAACATAATTTATTGCTGCCGCAACTGCTCGCGAATTGCTTTGGGTAATTGCCCTCTCTTGTATTTGCGCTAAATTGGTTGCTCCATTGAAATATATGTAAAGGGCAATTAGAAAGATGGAAAGAAGGGCGCTATAAATTACAAGAAACTCAAATGAAACTTGACCCTTTTTCATCATTTTCCCTCCTAATTTCTTCCGATGCTTTCAAATATGTTTTGCAGCGTTTCTGCATTTGGTGCAAAGTAGTAATCTCCATGTGTTAATAGGGCAATATTTGTCAATTCTACTTCATCAACATCTGTTCCAAGCCCTATTGTATATACGGTTATGTTTCTATCTCTACAGTAAACTGCACCATTTACCGAATCTCCTGCTGTACTAACACCATCTGTAAGTAAAATTATCACCTTGTTTGCTCCGCTTCTTGCCCTAACCGATGTTAATTCATCTGCTGCATTTGTGAGTCCGCATTCAATGCACGTTCCGCCTGATGCTGTTAATGAATCTATTGCCGTTTCTAGTGCGGTTTGGTTTGCGCTTCCCATAAGTGCAAGCGATTTTGAAAGCGTGGCCGTCGAACTAAAGTAGGTAAGTCCTGCCTGTATTGCGCTTCCTGCAATCTGCACAAAGCTTTTTGCTGAAACCTTGGTTGCATCTAATTTTGTTGGTTTTTGTTGAAGGCCCATCCCCTGATTGTATGCAGTGCAGCTGGTCGCATTTCTCTTTAACCAAAGCGAAATGCTATACGGTTCTTCAATTCCGCTCAAGTTTATCTCTGTTGTTATTGTTCCATATGTAGTTGATGTGCGGTTTCCAGTTGCAACTGTTACTCCGTTTATTGTTGCATTGAACAATACCATGCATCCACTGGCGCTTGCTCTTAATTCTGTTGTCAAATTTGCCAAATCTCCATTTTTCTGTGTAATTGTGAGGTTTTTCACCCATGACCAGCCGGTACTTGCTGCTGAAACTGCAGTATTGTTTGCAAAGTTTGTGATATTTTCTGCCATGGATCCAGATCTGTCTAAAACGAGCATCAAATCGACATCAATTATTCCAAATGTGTCGTTGTATACTCCGCCTATGTTTCCAATTTCATCTGTGCATTGATAATATACTGTGTGTTGGCCAACGGTTAAAACTCCCAAATTATAGCTTATGTTTTCTTCAGGAGAATTATATGTTCCGTCCATTGCCGCTGCTGCCTGCCAGAATCCGCCATCTAATTTTATGTTGCATCCGGCAATGTTGCTTCCTCCTGTATATGCTTCCGTAACTGTTGCATTTACGCTTATGTTTGTTAGTGTTGTTGGGTATTCTGAGTGTTCCATTGATATTACAATTGGACCTAGTGAATCTGCTTCGCTTACATTGAAGTAATAATATGCTGTTGGGCCTGTGTTGTTGAGTGTGTCTGTGCACTTTGCTGAAATGGTGTGCCCCCCTAAACTGAATCCGCTTGTGTAATTATATTGTGATAGTTCAACCACTGAATCATAAATTCCATCAACTGGTATCATGCTGCTCCAGTTATTTTGGTTATCCTTATCTATCTGGCAACTTGCAATCGAATGGTTTCCGGTGAGCGCATCGCTTGCATTTACAAATATTGTGAGCGCTTGGTTTTTGATTGCTGGGGCGGGATTTTGATATACGCTTACAATTAGAGGCCCCTCTTCATCTAATGTTTGGCTTGATCCAATTGGAATAACTTGAATCACAATTGGCACATCTGCAGTTTCCGTGCTTCCATTGCCATCATTTGCTACCAATTCGATTTCTCCATAGTATGTTCCCGTGGCATTTTCATTTGCAGTAAATGTCAAATCTATTTGCTTTGATCCATTTACTCCCAGCGTGAAACTATTTGTTATGCTGCTCATTGAGACCTGAGGATTGTTCCAAGTAGTTGCTGTTGTGATGTTTATTGACTTTATCCAAATATTTGTGACTGTAAAATCTGTTGTTTCGCTTGAGTTTGCATCCATTATGAGGTATATTCTATTTTTGTCCAAGTCCATCATGGCATCTCCAATTCTAACTCTGTTACCTTCGGAAACAACCCAGACCCAATGACTGCCGGCAGTACTTGGCAAATAGCCTCTTAAATTGAAATTTTCGACAACTAATTGATCTGATCCTGCACTTCTTATTTTGATGGATTTATTTGCAACATATGAATTTTGGGGTTCATAACTACTAGGCAGCGTGATATAAACTCTTTTTTTGGATCCTTCGCCTTGAGCATATACTTCTTTTGCTGCAGAACTTAGGTCATAAAGAGTATTTCTAATGTCTGAAGTATCTTTTTGGTTAACTACTGCGCTTTGTTGATTTTGGGATATTGTTATTCCGATTACTATGACTAATAGTGCGATTCCTAATATTACTAGAAATTCAATGCTTGTCTGCGCTTTCTTCTCTTCCCTTTGCAATGTTTTTTTTGCTTTCATTAAGATCCCCAACAATTCTTATGCCACTTTTCTCTACTTCAAATAGATTTATATCTTCATTGTGGTGGGTATCTCTCATTTTTATTACTTCTATTGCCTTTATGACTTGGTTATTTTTTCGTGTGTGATACAAATTGATTATTCCATCTGTCAAAAATCCCAAGCTAGCTTCTCTTTTTCTGCTAATGTCTATTGGGACTTCGGCAGTAACCAAAGAAGTTATTTTCCAGTTTCTTAAAAGTTCGAATAATTCCAAAACCGATTCATTGGCTTTGTATTTGTTCTCAAAAAACAATGCATATGCAGTTAACGAATCTATGATTAGTCTTTTTGCCCCAATTGATTCAATCGTGTCTCTAATTGAACCTCCTCCCTCTCTCATGATATTGGCTACTTCGTGCGGTGCATATTTTACAAATGCAAAAAGTCCTTTTTTCTCTAATTCTTCGATTTCCCAGCCAAAGCTTTTTCCATGCTGAATTATTGATTCTTTTGGTTCAGCAAAACTTATGAAAACTCCTGGTTCATTGTACTCAATTGCTCCGTTAATCAGATACTGCAAGCAAAATATTGTTTTGTTGGTTCCTGTGTTTCCCTGAACTAAAACAACCGAATTTTTTACAAATCCGCCTTCAATTAGTTTGTCAAGTCCATTTATCCCGCTTTTGACTCTTTCCACATTGTTTTTTTGTGTTGCGATTGTTGACACCTTTTTATTTTGCTTTTAATTTACTGACGCTAACATCCAAAATAAATGCTGTTTCTTCTTCATCGAGTTTATAAAATTCCATGAATCTAAGAGGATCTTTTTCTCCAATTTCCTTAATCAACTTAATGCTCTCTGCGGCATTTCTCCAATTCAAATGAAGTATTTTTCCTATTTTGAGTCCAACATTTTTCCTAATTGCCCTTGTTGCAACTGTTTTTGACATATTTCTCAAATAAGTTGGAAAATTATATCTGGTGAATTTTCTATAAACGGCGTCCTTTGAAAGCGAAACTCCTGCAATTGAAAGGTCTATGGAATATTTGAGAAGCTGCCAATAATTTTTCTTTATTCTAAAATCAAACATGTCTCCCTTTGAAAGATAATCGTAGGCAAGTGCAACCTCTTCTTTTTTCTCAAATTCGCTGCTTATATTTTCATCCACCCACAATTTGATTAATTCGTAGTCAAACTCTCCTCGCGTGATCTCTTTTACTTCTTTGTAGTTTTGAGCCTTGAACACTCTTCTTATTGTTTCAAAAACATCTGACTCTCTTTCTCTGATGCTTGTTCTTTTGCATTGCAAATCATTTATTGCAGCGCGTAAATCTCCCTGACAATTCTCTGCAATTGCATTAATCAAGTCGGCAGAGGCATTTAGCTTTTCTTCTTTGGAAATAGTATCAAGAATTTTCCTTATTGCAATTTTATTTACTTTCTTAAATTCAACTGCTTCGCAGTCTGCCTTTATCGTTGCAAGTCGTTTATCCCACAAATCTGTTGCTGTGACTATTATCGGACATGGTGCGTTTTTGAGCAGCTCTGAAATTGCCCCGCTTCCACCTGAATCCTTTCTTCCTGCCATCATTTCAATGTCATCTATGAGAATGATCCTTCCTTTGGAAAAAAGTGTTGTTGCAAGCATTGCTCCTCCGGTTATTTTTTCAACTCTTTCCCGATTTCGCAAATCGCTCGCGTTTAATTCAATTAAATCAAAATCATACTCTTTTGCAATTGCAAGTGCAACTGAAGTTTTTCCAACTCCCGTTGGTCCATATATCAAAAGTGGTTTTCTGCCCTTTCCATTTATCCATTGCAAAACCCAGCTTCTTATGTATTCTATCTTTTCATTGTTGCCTATGATTTCTTCTAGTTTCTTTGGAGCGTATTTTTGGGTGAGCATCATCAATTAGGTATTTCGTTCTCAATTAATATATTGATTTCTGATTTGCTTTATTTTTGATCTTTGAAAAATTTCTCAATTTCTTTTTCCGGATCAGTTGTTTCTTTTCTTTCTTCTTCCTTATTTAGTATCCAGTTGTATTTCCCCCACCTAAATCTTTCATCCATGAAAACTATCGCTGCCCGATCCTCTTCTTTTCTTCTTGCGCGTCCGGCACTTTGCATCGCTTTCATTAATGAAGGATACAAATACCCATAATCCCAACCCTTTCCAAATTTTTCATCATAATATTCAATTAGTGCTTTGGTTACAACATCCAATTCTTCAAGTGCAACTCCAATAATCACGGCGCTTTTTATTTCCCCCTCTGAAAAATCCACTCCTTCTGAAAGGGATCCACCTTGAACCGCGCAAAGTATTCCTCCATTTTTAAAATCCTTTATGAGTTTTCGAACTTCTTCAGGTTTCATTCCTCTTTGTTGCACATGAAGTTTTTTTCTGCTTATTTTCTGTAAAAGCGGAAGAACATTCTCCATCATATTATATGAGCAGAAAAAGAGCGCAACTCCTCCCGGAGTCACTTTTGAAATTTCATCTATTTTTATTGCTATTTTTCTAAATTCATGTTCGTTTCTTTTTGTATATTTGCTTGTAATATTTGGAGTAATCAAATTCACTGTGTTTTTTGGGTTAAATGGGCTTTTGTATTTTTTCATAACACTTCTAAATGGGTCTAAGCCAAGCGTGTCCAAATGCATCATAAGCGGCTCAAATGTTCCGCTCATTAAAACTGAAGAATATGTTTGATTTAGCACATTTGTTGCACTTGTTGGATCAAGCATTTTCTTTGAAATAATGAATTTTGGCCCTTTTTTCTTAAGGACTCTTGCACATTCGCTCTTTTTCTCTCTCCAGGAGTGTAAAAACCCTGCAATTTTGAGGCATGCGCTCTTTTTGTTTGTTTTATCAACAAAAGCTTCCCCGCTTTCTTCAAGTTTGTCTCTTACTTCTTCTAACCTGAGACCAAAACTATCAAAAAAGACATCCAAGTCCTTTTCGTATAAAAGAATTTCATCCTCATCTGAAATTGTTTTCCTTGCCCATTTGATGAATTCTTCCTCAACTGGTCCGCTATCAAGTCCTAAGTACCTCATTTCTTTTTCCATGCGTGCAAATGTCAAGTTGCTCACTGTGCTTGAGAGACTGCTTCTAACTCGTGAATTGAGGTTATGTGCTTCATCAATAATTACAATTGAATCCTCAATTCTTTTTTTGACTTTCATTAAAAATACGTCTCTGATTTGGGGAATCATCAAGTGATAATAATCTGCAATTATTACATTGGACATTTCACTAAGTTTCAAAAGCCATTCATATGGGCAGCACTGCTTTCTCATTCCTTCTTTTATTATTTCATGATGGCTTTTTCCAGAACCGTATTTTTCAACAACCACCCGAAATCGGGATTCTGCTTTAATCTCATCAAATTTGTTGTGTCCTCTTGCATTGGAGTAATATAGGCATTCTTCATTTCTTCTCTTTTTGGTGCATGAAGTGTGGAAACTTTCTGAATCTAATTCCCTCAAATTTTCATCAATACAGCAGTGGCTTCGTCCAACCAAATCAACTGCTCTTAATTTTTCTATTTTGTATTTTGATGCAATTCCATTTACAACTTCCATTGCAATTTTGTGCTGCGATATTTTTGGAGTTAAGAAAAAAACATTCAAGTCTTCTTTTAGTGCATGTGTTATTGCTGCACAGAGGGACGCATCTGTTTTTCCAAGTCCCATCGGAGCATGACACAAGAAATTTTTGCCTTGGCTAATTGCTTCATACATGTCTTTTACTAATTCGAATTGCGAAGGCCGAATCCTTTCATGCCTAAAAAGAAGATCCACATTTTGTTTTCTTCTTTTCTATTTTTAGTTGCTTTCTTTCCTATCTCATTTAATAAGTTTCTAACTAACTTAGTATCTTATGAATGAAATTTATAAGATTGAAAAAAAATCCGATGTCTTTCAAATAACTCCTCTTAAATCAAAATGGTCGTCAATAATTTTTGTTTTGTCGATATTTTTGATTCTTTTAATGATTTTCCTTCTGTCTCGTTTTGAAATTAGACTTCTTCTGGCTTTGGTTTGCATTTCGAGTACTATCGTGTTTGGTCTTCAAAATAAAACCTACATTAATCATGATAAGCTTATTCAAGAATCAAGTATCTATAATTTAATTAAATGGAATAAAACTTACTCTCTTTCAGGTGCAACTTCAATTGATCTTAAATTTAAAAGTTTTATGACGGGACCTGTAAAATGGTACGAGCCTGCCAATCTTTCTATTGTGTGCCCAACTGAAAGAGTACCTGTTCTTTTTTGGAAAGCAGGGCGCAAAGGCGGCGGAATAAGTTCTGAGACTTGGTTAACTAACGCAAAAGAGATAGGAAAACAACTTTCTGTTTTTCTTGATCTTCCTATGACTGAAAACCTCGAGTTTGCAAAATGAAATTCCTCTACGAGTCTCCTGCAATTGTTTTAGGCTCTTCATTAATTATTGGCGACACTCATTTTGGAATAGAGGAAAAAATGAAGAAAAAAGGCGTTTTTGATAAGACCTTTAGTTTAAGAATGTCTCAAAATATTGTTGATTTAATTTTACAAAATAATTGCGATGAAATTATTTTTCTTGGAGATGTAAAGGAAAACATTACTCAAATTGATAACTACACTTTCCAGGCTCTTGAAAAGATTTCAAAAGTTGCAAAAATCACAATAATTCGTGGAAATCACGATGGCGGAATCGAAAAATATCTCAAGGCAAAAGTCATTGATTCACTTGGCTTTGTTAAGGGCAAGATCGGCTTATTTCATGGACACACTTGGCCTGATAAAACATTGATGGATTGTGATTTTATCGTCTGCGGGCATCAACATCCATTACTTAGAATAAAAGATTCAAGCGGGAAAGTACACAGTGAGCCAGCCTGGTTTGTTTGCGAGTCAAATTCAAAAAATATCCTCGATAAATATCCCGATTTTAATCCAAATATTCGTCTAATTCTGCTCCCCTCATTCAACCCCTTTCTTGGAAATGCAATAAACTTAACCTCGGAAAAACACTTGGGGCCTCTTTTGAATAATAAGCTATTTAAACTCGATAGCGCATTAGTATATCGTCTGAACGGAACATGTCTTGGACAATTTAGTCAAATTCAAACAGAGTGATTTCATGGGAAAAAATCGTGGAAGAGAACGACTTGAAAGATGCTCCTCCTGCGGCCGTGTGGTACCAAGGGACAAGGCAGTTGAATACACTAGAAAAACAACTTTCTCAACTGATCTTAAAGGAGAAGACAATGTAACTTATAGTGATTTTAGATCATCCTATTATTGCATTAGTTGTGCAAAGCACAGAAAAATATTCGAAAAGTTGAAACAACAAAATCAACGGAGGAAAGAGCGTGAACTTTATGGATGAGTTTACCATAGAGGGAAAAAAATATGTCGCTCTAATAAAAGAAATGGGAACTTTACCACTGATTGTAGTAAAGGCGAAAAAAGGATATATAGCATGTAGCTATATAGATAAAGATACTGCAGAGAAGGTTGGCGATATCGCCGCCTTCGTCTCAGGGGTAAAGGACCTTAAAGATCTCGAGAAAGCAAAAATTCGGGCGGCGACCAGTTGGGCCGAAGATTTGGGAATCCGGGAAGGCATGAGCGTTAAAAAAGCTCTTGAACTGATGGACGAATCTCAATAGGCGGTCTGGCTATAATTTTCTTTTTTATCCTCCAAAAATTTCATGCACTTATAAAAAA
>CAZPWA010000003.1:0-39085 GCA_964590665.1 Microcaldota archaeon | reverse complement strand
TCTGCTTCTCTTGCATTTCTAATTGAGTGGCTTGTCTTTTTTGGAAGTTTTGCTCTTGCTGCAACTCTTTCTCTGGCATTTGCCGGTTATTTCACTTCTCTTTTTGGAGGATCTCCTGAATTTGTTGCTTTAGTTTTAATTGTTTTAATGGGCTTTTTCAACTTCTTTGGGATCTCTCTTTCTGCTTCGTTTAATGATCTTTGCTCGATTATTTCTGTATTGGGTCTTATTCTTGTTGCATTTGCAGTGTTGATTTCTCCCTCTGCAGATTTTTCCAAAGTTTTGAATTTTTCCTCTTTTGATTTACTTGGCTCAGTAAATTCAATTGCAATTATTTTTTTTGCCTTTTTAGGTTTTGAAAAAATTGCAAATATTTCTGAAGAAGTTTCTGACTCCAAAAAAATAGTTCCTAAAGCAATTCTTCACTCTCTACTGATTTCCTCTCTTTTCTATTGCATTGTTTCATTTGCTTCTCTTTCAATTGCTTCTCCAACTGAACTTTCAAATTCATCTGCGCCTCTTGGAACTGTCTTTTCGAAATTGGGCTATCCAAGCTGGATTCTATCATTTATTGCTCTTTTTGCAACTTCAAACACTGTTCTTCTTGGCCAAATTTCCGCCTCAAGAATTCTTAATGGAATGGCAAAAGCTGGAAAAGTGCCCTCTTTTTTTGCCAATTCAAATTCCAAAATCTCCCTTATCTCTGTGTTTTTTGTCTGTGTTCTTACTTGCCTCACAGTCACTTTGCTTGATTTAAAGTTTGCTGCAAAACTTGGCGACTTATGTGCATTCTGCGCCTACTTCATGATAAACGTTTCTCTTCTTCTTTTATACAAAAAATCAAATGCACTCTACAAATCTCCTCGTCTTTTTGGTTTTCCCATTCTCGCTCTGTTTGGGGCTCTAAGTTCCTTATTTTTCATTTTCTTTTTGGGTCTTGAACTATGGATGTATCTTATTCCCATGGTTCTTTTGGGTTTGTTTTTCTTCTATATTTCAAAAAAATGATTGTTTTTTGTCCTATTTAATAATCTCATCTTAGATTATACTTTGATGAAAATTTTAGTTTTTGGAAACGTGCTTGTCCGTAATGATTCTCTGGCTCTTCGAATACTTCCCAAACTCGTCTCTCTTTTTCCAAATGTTGAATTTAAGGAATTAGATGCTGCAGAGAATGTTGAATCAGAAGGCAAGGATCTAATAATACTCGATGTTGCAAAAGGAATCAAAAGCGCTTCCCTTATTGAAAATTTAGATTCTTTGGATCTTTCAAACATTTACTCCATGCACGATTTTGATATTGCTCTTACTCTTAAGCTTCTCTTAAAGCACAAAAAAATAAATTCAATAAAAATTATAGCACTTCCTCTTCATTCATCTGAAAAAGAGGCTTTGGTGGGTGCAAAAAAACTTATTTCCACTTTACTTTTAAAAAGTGGGTAGCGCAGCTCATACACGGATCATATGCGCGAATTAATCTTTCTATCTCAAATCTTATTTTTTCCTGATCCATATTTTGATCTAGTTTCTTTTGAACCAACTTTCCAATGTCCTTGTCCATATTTATCTGATTTTGAGAAGTGGGTATGACTAAATCCGCATTCTCTATTTTTCCATTTTCATCTATTTTCAAATGATAATAAAGTGTTCCTCTTGGAGCTTCAATTACTCCAATCCCTTCTGATTTTCCAATTTTGTACGTTTTTTTCTCCTCTTGCCTTTCCTCGTATTTTTGAATTATTTCAATTGATGCATCTATGCAGTGTATTATTTCTATGGCTTGAGCTAAATTATTGTGAAATATGTTTTTCGATGGGAATTTTAGGAGATATTTCTTTGTGCTTTTTTTGGTTTCTTTATGCAAGGTGTCTCTGTTGAGATTTAACCTTGAAAGGGCCCCAACAACATATGGCCTTCCTTTAAATTTGAATCCAGGTGCCTGGGAGTAAGGTATTACTTTCTTTTCCAAGTGATTTGTAAATTGGTTTTTTGGAATGCATATGCCATCGCTGCTATATAATTCCCCTTCAAGATAACTGAAATTACTATTTCTTAATGAAATAAATTCCGCATCTGTTTCAAAATTCGAGTCTTTTTCATCAAAAATCTCGACAAATTCCAGTGCCAGGCTTCTAATTTCTTTAAGGCGTTGCTCCATTTTCTTTAACTCTTCTTTTTTGGGTATTTTCATGAATCCGCCAACAAGAGGATATGGAGAGTGGACTGCTCTTCCTCCAACTAGATTTGACAAATCATTTCCAACGCTTTTTATCTCAAATGCGTTGTGTATCAATTCATGTTCTAATCCCGTGTCTTCAAAATCCAAAACCGAATCTTTTTCAAATAAATCTGGAAGGCAAAAAAGATACAAATGCATTGCATGGTCTCGAATGTTGAGTCCATAATAAAGAAGGTCCCGAAGGTCTTTTGTTTGTTCGCTTACTTCTATTTTTCCTGCATCTTCAACTGCTTTTATTGCGCAAAGAAGATGGGCAATTGAGCATGTCCCGCAAATTCTTGAAACTATCTGGTGAACCATGATTGCAGGTTTTCCTATCACTGCAGTTGTAAAGAATCGTTTGTTCTCGCTTATTATCAATTTGGAATTCGTGACCTTTCCATTCCTAACTTCAATTTCGCAATCCGTATGTCCTTCAATTTTACTTAAATCTTTAATTGAAATGTCAAAATCTACTTCGTGCATGTTTTCCCTCCAACTACATATAGATATACGAGATTTTCATCCAAATTGTTTGTCACATTGTGAATTTTCTCCTCTTTTATAAAATATGCATGATTTTTGGGAACTTTGATTTTTTGGCCCTCTATTTCAACGCTTGCTTCACCTTGGAGTATGTAAAGTATCTCTTCTCCATCGCAAGTTGTGTGTTTCCCTACTGATTCGCCTTTTTTTAATTCAACTAGGCCGCTTTTGATTTTATTCCCTCTTATTTTGAAGTTTTTTTCGTTGAATTTAATTGCCTCTTCCATTTACTCTACTCCGAATTCTTTTTTGTATTTTTCAAGAGTTCTCAAAAACGTGACTTCTAGCATAGGGCACCCTTCAACTTTATCATCGATTTTGACTACCTGATCTAGTCTCAAAACTTTTTCATAAAGTTTAAACTTTTCCAAAAATTCCTCAATTCTTGCCTTCATTTGAGGGCTAAAATCATTTCTTTGGGCAGATGGATATCCGGTACATGCGCACGATCCTATCGCAACCACGTACTTTGCCTTTTCTCGGATTTTTAGTAATTTTTCTTTTTCATAATCGTTTGAGATTGCCCCTTCAACAAAAGCCACATCAAATTCATCAAACGAGTTTTTGGACTTAAGCATTTTGCAATATCTAAAATCAATTTTTTCTTTCCATTCAAAATAGTATTTATTCATCAATTCGACTAGTATTATCGAACTGTCCTCGCAACAGGTAAATGTAAACCATCCTATTCGAAGCTTTTTCTTTTCCATGTCTCTTCTTTATCTTCTCTTAATTAATATCCTTGTGTTAATTTTCCTCATTTTTCCTAATTTAATTAATTCTTTTTCATTTTCCTTACTCGTTGGTTTTTAAATTTTTGATCTCAATTCTAAATCATGTTAAACCATCCAGTTCTGAAAAATGGTTATTTTCTTGCTCTTTTGACTGCAATTATTAGTGGCATTTCTGTTTTTGCAAATGGCATTGCAGTTAAACTGACCGATCCTGTTGAATATACTCTTTTGAAAAATGTAGGGGCCCTGGTTTTTCTTTTTGTCTTGATTGCATTAATTGGCCTTTTTAATCAACTCAGGTCTCTTAAAAAATCTCAGATCTTCTCACTTGTATTAATTGGTATAATTGGAGGATCGATTCCATTTATGCTTTTCTTTAGCGGTTTGAAAATGGGCGGGGCAAGCGTCAGTTCCTTTATTTATCGCTCTCTTTTCATTTTTTGCGGCATAAGCGCTTACTTTATTTTGAAGGAAAGACCTTCAAAAAATGAACTTTTATGTGGATTTTTGATTTTAGTTGCAAATGCTCTTCTTGTTGATTACTCGCAGGGTTTTTCAATTCCCCAAATAATGGTTCTTGCGGCAACAATTTTGTGGGCTGTTGAATATGCTCTTTCAAAAAAATTAACCCTTTCAATTTCTCCGTTAATTGTTGCTCTTGGCAGAATGTTTTTCGGCTCCTTATTCATTATGGCTTATCTTTTTGCAACTGATCCAACTCCCCTTTCATTTAACCTTAGTTCTGAAATCTTGGTCTCTATGCTTGCAACTTCTTTCACTCTATTTATGTTCCTTGGGTTTTGGTACACCTCTTTAAGCAAAATAAAACTCACTACTGCATCAATCATCTTCACTTTAGGTGGAAGCATTACTGCTCTTTTGGATGGGTTGGTTGTTCATAAAAAATTCGCACAAATAGAAATTTTCTCACTTCTTTGCATTACTGTATGCGCCCTTTACCTTTTTGCAAAAACCTATTCTCCAAATTCTTCTTCCGAGGTACAAGTGGATGGATGAAGGAGTTCTTCTTGCATCCAAATATGCATTTTCCCCAAATCATCTCAAATATTGCGGAACTGAGAGTTTTTGCAAAACCCTCGAGACTTTTAATCCTGATCTTTTAGCTTCTGAGCTTTCAAACTTTCCTGTCCATTATGGCTATTTGGATTTAATTGCAAAATCCAATTCTCTAAATCCTTTTGATCTGGATGTTGTGAGGGCTTTTTGGACTGGAAATTCCCTTTTGGAAAATGTATCGGCTCAAGACATCAAGACTTTCCTGTCAGTTCTTCTTAAGGACAATCCTCAAAAAGCGCATTTTCTTTCAAATAATCTTCCGCCTGGAATTTTGGTGCATCATAATTTCAATGCTCTTTATGTGAATTTCGTTACTCAAAAAGTTCCAAAAACTATGGAGAATTTTGATAATTGCTCCGTTACCAGCGGACGGGTTTTAGCTGTTGATAAAAATTGCGCAACTGTTAAACGAAATCGACTTGCCCTCTCTAAAAACGGGGATTATGTGATTGAAGAGTCAAAAGAAACAATCGATTTGGTTCGTGATGGCTTTTCTTTTGTTGACCCATCTTCACTATCTGAGGGTGATTTCATTTCTATTCATTGGAAAATGGCAGTTGAAATTCTTGATCATTCCACTTTGAAAAATTTAGAAAAATATACAAAAAAGAATTTGGTTGCATTAAATAATGCCTATTGGGGAAAAATCGATTAAGCAGTTTCGACTCCTGCTTTTTCCGATCTAATTCCATAATCTGCAGCTTCTGATGCCCACCAGCTTCCATATCTTTCCTTGAGCCTCTCTTCAATTGGTCTTGCCTCTTTAACTGCGACTTGCACATCTTTCTTTTCGATTAATTCTTTTTCACTGGTTTTTGCAATGTCGCCAGACATCTTAATTATTCCGCTCAAATTACGCAATCTAAGTGTGATTCCTTTAACATTGTCTATTCTTTTTGCAAGGGATCTGGCTTCATCAATTATTTCATTTACTGCCTCAAGTTTTGCATGAGGGATTTTTCCATCCTTTCTTATTTCCTGGCTGATGAATTTGGCTAATTTAAGTTCATTTTCTGGAGTGTCTTCCATAAATGAGTTCATGAGAACTTCGTATCCATCCCCCCTGATTCTTGATCTAAGTGGAGGAAGAATGTTTTTCATATCATTTATGTTGCATGCTCCGACAAAAATGAAATCGCAAGGCACTGAATCTGCTTTTGCCGCAGCCCCGCTACTCATTGGGTTTCTTCCAACAATTGAAAATTGTTTATCCTGCATTGCAGTAAATATGTATCTTTGAATGTTTCCAAGAGTTGAAAGCTCATCTATAAACAATACTCCTTCGTGTGCTTCATGCACTGCTCCCGGAACGACTCGCAAATATGCTGGCGTTCCCAAATGGTGATGCCCGCCATAAGGGTCGTGCCTAATATCTCCTAAAAGTTCTGTTTCTGTCCCTCCACTGGCTTGGACAAAAGTTGTTCTGGTTAATGGAACAATTACTTTTCTTCTGGATTTACGGTTTGCTTCCTCTTGTTTCTTTAAATCCTGTTGAGTGAGCATCAATATTTTTCCTTCATTTGTTCTTTCATAAATTATTATTTCTTCTCGCCCATCGGGGTGTCTTCTCGAGGTTGCAATTCTCATTTTTTCGCCATCTGTTGGTTCTTGTGCGCTTGCCCCGATTCCTAATCTTTCAAATGGATTATTTTTGATGTTTTTTGCTGCTCCGCAATGAGGACAAATTGGTTCGGTAAATGGAGATAATCCTCCGCATCGTCTGCATCTTAAATTAAATCTTTCTGCGACGAACGTTGGTATTTCAAATGCAGTAACTTCTTTTCCAAATGTCTTATTATCTCCTTTTTCTTTTTCTATTTGCTCTGCGCTTCTTACTTCGACAATTGGTCTTTCTGCAACATCGGGGTTATCCACAATTGAAATTTCCTGTGTTGGTTTTTTTATGACACTTGAAATTGCCTGCGCAATCATCGATTTTCCTGTTCCTGGAGGCCCGACTAAAAGCAAATGTCTTCTTTGTATGGGTATCATTCTTGCAAGTCTTACTGCATCATCCTGGCCTATTATCCTCTCAAAAGGATCCTTTGGAATTTCAATGTCAGATGTAGTTTCGAAATTTAGTTTTTTACCCATAATTCTTTATCTCATTACCCATTTATAAACATAAAGTACTTTTTTACGAGGAAAACCTCCAAAAAGCTTAAATACTCGGCTTTTTAAACCCCTCTTTGTATTTATAAACTAATACTGGTGGTCTATTTGTCTAAAAAGATCGAATTTGTAATTACGAATATGGTGGCATCTGCTTCCCTTGGTTTAGAGTTGGATCTGTATGCTCTTGCAAACAAGATTCGTGAAATCGAATATGAACCAGAGCAGTTTCCAGGTGCAATCTTAAAATTCAAGGATCCAAAAGCTTCTCTTCTATTATTCAAAAATGGAAAAGTTGTTTGCGTTGGCTGCAAAAAGAGAGAATTGATTACAAAAACCATCGACAAGACCATTAAGATGCTAACTCCTTATGCTCGATCTATTACAAAAACCAAAAAACCTCAAATCGACATTACAAATATTGTTGCTGCTGCCTCTTTGGGCATTGATTTGGATTTATACAAAATTGCTTACAAAATAAAAGATGTTGAATATGAACCCGAGCAATTTCCTGGTGCAATCTTAAAATTCAAGGAACCAAAAGCATCTCTTCTATTATTCAAAAATGGAAAAGTAATCTGTGCTGGAGCTAAAAACGAAAAGGAAATTTCTGATGTTTTGGCAAAGGCAAAGAAAATGCTTCTTCCCTATGCAGAAAAACAATCCAAATAAAAAACAAATGAGCTAGATTGATTTATATGAAGCTCAATCTTTTTCTCATTTCAATATTGTTTTTTTCATTTGCTTCTTCTATTTTTGGTGCTCTTGGCCTAAAGACTCTTTCCGATTGCGCCCCTCTTATTAATATTGGGTCAAAAATGGAATGCTATCATGCAGCTGCAATGTCTGTTGCATATACGGGAAGGTGTGATTCGGCATATCGAGAAGCTTCTTCCATTTGTTCTAGAATCTACAGCGAATTTGGCAGGTCCAATGATGATATTGCATCTAGGGCAGAATTAGAATCCAACAATTGCTTTTTGGATATTGCGCGAATCAGTGGCCAGGATTCAATCTGCTATAATATTCAGTCACAGAGAAGCTTTGGAAGCGCCTTGGTTGGGGAAGGAACTACTCGTCAGATGTGTCTGGATCTCGCCCAAAAATCCCGCATTCGAGATCAATTGCAGCAAAATTACAATTCATCGAATGGTATCTGCGCTCTAATTTACATTTTGCCTCTTTTTGTCGGATTCGTTTTTCTAAAATCAAAAAATTAATTTTTTTGGTAGTTTTAATTTTCTGGATTTTATTTTGCGCAACTTATTTAACTTTCCTTCTGTTTCGTATTAAAAGGTGAAAAAATGAAAATGAATCCCGTTGTGCATTTTGAAATGCCTGCAGAGAATACTTTGCGAATGATGGAATTTTATAAGAAAAGTTTTGGTTGGGAAATGAACCAATTGGGCGCTGATATGGGCAATTATGTTGTTGTTATGACTTCTGAATCAACGGAAAAAGGCCCAAAGAAACCTGGTATGATTAACGGTGGTTTCTACCAAAAGAACAAATCCTCGCTTCAATTTCCTTCTTTTGTAATTGCTGTGGATGATATAACTGCTCACCTAAAAATCGTTGAAAAAGCTGGAGGAAAAATATTGGGAACCCCTGTCCAAATTCCTAATGTGGGTTGGTATGTTTCTTTTATTGATACTGAAGGCAATCAGTTGAGTATGTTGCAGCCAGTTATGAAAAAATAATTTTTTTATTTAATAATTAAAAAATAAATTAGTTTCCTCTTTCTGCCATTTTGGTTTCTATTTTTCCCATTTCAATTCCAAACATTGCTTCGCCTAGACCTTCTGAAACGTTTGCAATTGTTTTAGGATCATTGAAGTTGGCAACTGCATCAACTATTGCCTTTGCTCTTTTTGCAGGGTTTGTTGATTTGAATATTCCGGATCCAACAAAAACCCCGTCAACCCCAAGCTGCATGCAAAGTGCTGCATCTGCAGGCGTTGCAATTCCTCCTGCTGCAAAATTCACAACCGGAAGCCTTCCAAGTTTTCCAACTTCTTCAATTAGCCTACTATTTACTCGGTATTCCATTGTTAAATCGTGAATGTTTTTCCTCTCCTTTCCTTCAAAAACCGCTTTTATGTGGGCAATCCCTGCATTTATGGATCTTATGTGCTTCACTGCCTCAACAACATTTCCGGTCCCTGCTTCTCCTTTGGATCTTATCATGCTTGCGCCTTCATTTATTCTTCTCAATGCTTCTCCTATATTTCTTGCACCGCAAACAAAAGGAACTGTGAATTTGGTTTTATCCACGTGAAATTGCTCATCTGCTGGAGTTAGCACTTCGCTCTCATCGATATAATCTACTTTAAGTGCTTCTAAAATTTGGGCTTCAACAAAATGTCCTATTCTGCATTTGGCCATTACTGGGATGGTGACGGTTTCCTGTATTTCTTTTATTTTTAATGGATCTGACATTCGTGCAACTCCGCCACTTGCCCTTATGTCTGCTGGAACTTTTTCAAGCGCCATGACTGCAACGGCTCCTGCCTGCTCGGCAATTTTTGCTTGCTCGGCATTTGTAACGTCCATTATTACTCCGCCTTTGAGCATTTGAGCTAATCCTGATTTAAGGTTGAATGTTCCTTTACTGGTACTCATATGTTTCTCCCAGAATTAGTAAGTAAGATTAGATTTATATTTGCTTATTGAAGTCTTGTTGGAACTAATCTTTCAAGCGAATTTCGGTTGGCAAGACTTTCAACTCGATCCACAATTATTGTTGTTGGGTCTTCTCCATTTTCTATTGCTCTTAACACTCGTTGCAAATACGCAACTCCCAAAGTTGATCTTAAAATTTTTTCTGCCTGTCCTATCTCTTCCTGTCTATTATTTTCGCTTTCGAATTTTCCTCTCTCTGTTTGTGCGTTTTCCCTATCCAGCTCTCTTCTTTGGTTTTGATTCATAAGTGTTGCGGTGTATCTAAGTGCGTTTTGAATCATCTGCGAAACCAAAAAACTCTGTCCTTCGCTGCTTGGTCTTTCAACCAAGTCAAAATTCCTTCCAACTTCAAAAATTGCATTTGAACTAAATCCGCTTCTTTGTGCGGCAATAAGCATGTCCTGAACCTGCTCCGAATTATCCAGTCTTTGCGCAACTCTAAAAAGAAAATCTCTCTGGGCGTTTCGATTTCCAAATTGCTCTTCCATTAATGAAACTCCAAGTCCCAAATTCAATGAGGAATTTCTCCCAATTATTCTTTCTCCAAGTGGCATCTGGTATGAATTTTGTACTGCCCTTGTTGCCGATTCTTGAAGTTGCTGCAAATACCAGTTTGAGAGCGATTCAATTATCTGTGGCCGTGATTGTTCATCAATCCTTCCTACCTGAGTTGTTCTATCTAATTCCAATCCTATTTCTCTTCTAAATTCTCTTGCCAAATTTCCAAATTGCTCGGGGGTATTTGCATTTTGCAGTGCTTCTAAATTTGGCCCCATGCTTCTTTGAGCGGCTCTAATTAGCCCTCCTGCAAGCTCGCGAGCTTCAAGCGGAGCCAATTGAGAATTTATTGCAAGGGGGATCTGTATTGGGCTTCTTCTAATCAAATTGTCGTGTGCAAAATTTATTGTGTCTTGGGCAAAGCCTTGTTGCTCTCGATAATGAGGGATTTCTTCAAATCTTGTGCTGCTTCCAAATGTCATTTTGCCCAAAATGGCTTATTCTTTAACAAATAAAAAGATGTTTATTGTCTGTTTGTGTTGGCTCTCCATGGTCCGTAAGCTACTATGAGTTGTCCTCCAACTAAAACCTCATCTGTGTAGTTTGTTCCATAGCTTATGCTTATTCCAATTCCATATGTATTATTTGAATTATGAACTGCTCTCACCATTCCTCCTTGTGCATCTGCTGCATAAATTACTAATCCATCTCCTGTGAATCTGAGTTGTGTGTTTGGCGCGTATCCAGTTGCTTGCATCTCATTAGTTATTTCGACTATTCGAATTGTTTCTCTAAGTTGTAAATTTTCAATTCTGCCTGTATCTGTATTTTCCGTGCGTGTTCCATTTGGTCTTGGTCCTATCTGTATGCCTAAATAATATCTTTGTTCTCCTGTTTGGTTCGATCCTACAATTATCAAATTCAAACTAGGATTTCCTAGTGAAATATCATATCTGACATCTCCTGGAATTACTGTTGGTCTTGGCGTAGATGTTACTGGAGTTCCGGGATTGTAACTTGATCCGATCAAGGTTGCTCCTACTACTCTTTGTCTGAGCATTTCCATCAACCGATCTTGTTCTGGAACTGTTCCGATCCCCATTCTTCTTGAGTTTTCTGTTGTTCTTGGTTCTAGTATTGTTGTTCCGGGCCGGACCTGCTCCTGTGACCTTCTTCCTATTAATCTCTGAAATTCAGTTCTGTAGATTGTTTCAACTGCCATGGTTTGAATTCCTGTAGCTTCATCTCTCAAATTTATTCGCCTTCTTGGTGTTCCACTTAGAACTGAGCTTGAACCAGAAGCCCACGAAGTAAATGGATGCACCTCTAAAATCAACTGATTCTCTCTAACCTCATAGGTATCTTGTTGTGCTGGTGTTGTTGCTACTTGTACTGGAGGAGTTGTGTTTGTTGTGGGATTAGCTGTTGCTACAACGTTTTGATCTCTTCTTGGACCTTCGGCATTAACTAAAGGTGTAATCATGAGTGTTGCGGCAACTCCTGCTGCAACTGTGAATTTTGCCCTTGATGTTTCTGTGCTTTGCCTTACAGATCTTAAAATAACCATATTATCCCACCTTAACAAAATAAATTGGGTTCCATAGTGCTTATAAATAGTACTTTTTCACATTTTTTTGTCCTTTTACTATTATTTTTAACTAAAAAAAGCGCTTTTTGTTGTGTTTTTGCATATTTGTCAAACTTCAATTTCCATAAAATCTTCTGCGCTAATTGTTTTTATTTTGGTTTCCTTCTGGATTCGTTTAGCTTCGTTTTTTGCAATGTCTCCAACCATTTTGGTTCCGAGGTGGGTTATCACGCATTTCTTTGGTTTTATTTTTGGAAGCAACTTTATCAAATCATTCGAGGTTATGTGCGCATCAAAACCATCTGATTCTGGTTTTATGCAATTAACTATTAGTAGATCACAGCCTAAAAAATGGCCTTCAAATTCTTCTCTATATAAAGTGTCTGTTATGTGACCTATTACAACTCCATCCACAAAAAGCTTGAATCCAAATGTGCTTTTTTCCGAATGATTCATTTCTATTATTTCTATTTCAAATTCTCCTTTTTCTGTTTTGAATTTTTTCCTCTCCTTAAACTTTGCAACATAAACTTCTTGCGCAAGTTTTTGGTGGTAGTTATGTATTCCAGGTTCATCTTCCTCACTAACTGTAAGGGATTTTTTACTTGCAATTATTATTCCTCTTTTTTTGCGTGTAAAATGCGTCATTCCCTCGATCATTACCATTGCATCTGAAAAATGATCGACGTGATTGTGCGTAACCAAAACACAATCAAGTTCCAAAGGATCTAATTCTGCTTCATGTGTTGCAACAAGCGCTCCCGGACCAGGGTCCACATGAATGTCCAAAGATTTTGAAACAATTCTAAAGCCTCCAGTTCTTCTAATCTGTTTTACAACGGCCATTCTTCCGCCGCCAGTTCCCAAAAAGATGACTTTAGTCATAATCTAAATTCCCCAGTAAAGATTGTAATACCTTATTCATGTTTTCTTGTACATATTTTTTCTACACCAATTGCGCTTACAACTCCAAGTGTATATGCCAAATAATCTTTTGGATCATAACCTGTGGAATTTTTTATATACTGCGCTCCTTCCCACAAATAACAATATCCAAGTGTTGTTGTGGCAGCAACAATTCTAGTTTTTCCAAGTTTTTCTATGAAGTTTTGGTTTTCTTTATGCATTTTTTTAACTATTTTATAATATCCAATTCGTAATATTAGATACAATCCAAAAGGTCCTGCAAAATCAGCTCCATATTTATGGAGTGTTTGATTTGTCCAGTCAAAAATTTTCGAATATGCATAAAAAAGCCCTGCGCCAGTTGCAAAATCTGCCATTCCCTGTGTCGCTCTGGGAATTTCATCCAACTGCGGTTCTGCCTTAAATTCCGCGCGTATTCTTTCAATTGCTCTCTTTATTGTTAATTTTTGCACACTATTTCACCGTAATCAGTTTCACTGTTTTGCAAAACTGGCAGATTTCATTTGCTGTTGGTTCTCCACAATCTCTGCAAAATGAAAGATTTGCGCCTTTTGAATATTTGGCTTTAAGCGCATCTTCAATTTCAAAAAAAGTATTTGCAATTTTGAATTTGGTTCCTGGATATTTTTCTTCTGCTTCATTGAGCATTTGCCTAATGTGTCCTCTAAATGCCCATCTTGCATATGGGCAATCCATTCGCTCTAATTCTATTCCCTTTACAATCGCGTATATCGCTACTTCTCTTTCTGGAGTCCACTGCAGTGGCCGAATTCTTTGAACAAATTTTGGATCTTTCACAATAGGTTCATTCAATCTTGCAAGGCGGGATGGCTCATTTCTCATCATGTTCATCATGACTGTTTGGGCAGTATCATCCAAATTGTGCCCAACTGCCATTTTGTTTGCCCCAACTTCCCGTGCCCCTTTATTTAGCAAATATCTTCGTAAAACTCCACAATGCGAACATGGAATATCTTCAGGCCGATTTTCAACAATTTCATCCATCGTTTTTCCTGCTTCTTTCTCATATGAATAAACAACATGTTCGATTCCAAGCTTTTCGCACTCTTTTTTTGCAAATTCCAGTGTCTTATTCCGGTATCCTTTAATTCCTTCATCTATCGTTATTGCAATTAGTTCAAATGGCAAATCCTCTTGCAAATTTTTAAGTTCATGCAAAAGAACCATACTGTCTTTTCCGCCTGAAAGTCCAAGTGCAACCCTATCTCCTTTGTGAATCATTTTTCCTTCGCGTATTGTTTTTCTAACTCGCTTATCAAACATTCTGATGAAGTGGCTTTGGCATAAGCTTTTTTGAGAATAGTGCAAAAAAACAATTGGTTCTTTTCTACAAAAACAAAGATTTTTGTCTTGTTTTTTTGGAGTTTTTTCTTTTTCTATTTCCAATTTCATCCCCCAAAAACTACCTTTATGATTTCAACTTCATCCATTTCTTTCAATTCCTTATTGTCGGGGGCTATTTTTCCATTAACTTTCACAACGCATTCTTCTCTTTGTATTTTTAGCTCTTTAAGTAATTGGGAAATATTTCCTTGAAATTGCATTTCTTTTGTTTGCTTATCTATCTGAATTTTCATATTCTTCACTCATCTATGTGTAACATTTTCTTTAAAGACGGATTTTTTGTAATTATTTATGTATTTATGTGTGTTTAAATTACTTCCCTTCTTTTGTCTTTAATTAAGCTATATATTTCTGTTTGTAAATATCCATACATGAAAATTATTTCTGTTCTTTCAAGAGAGGTTCTTGATTCAAGGGGAAACCCAACTGTCGAAGTTGAAGTTGTTACTGAAAATTCTGTTGCATCTGCAATTGCTCCATCGGGGGCATCAACAGGAATTCATGAAGCACACGAACTTCGTGATGGCGGATCCAGATATTTAGGAAAAGGAGTTTTAAGAGCGGTTGAAAATGTTACTGAAAAAATCGCTCCTGCAATTATTGGAATGGAAGTTTATGAGCAAAAGGAAATCGATCAGAAAATGATTGAACTTGATGGAACAAAAGAAAAGAAAAATCTGGGTGCAAATGCAATAATTGCAACTTCGATGGCAGTGTTTAAGGCATGCGCGGCTTCCAGCAGCAATTTCCTTCATGATTATATGGGCGGATCCACAATGCCTCGTGCAATGTTCAATATTATTAATGGTGGAAAACACGCAGGAGGTAGTCTTGCAATTCAGGAATTTATGATTATTCCAGAAGCTCCAACTTTTTCCCAGAGGCTTCGGATGGCAAGTGAAATTTATCATACTCTTGGAAAAAATCTTGCAAAAAAATATGGTTCAAGCGCAAAAAATGTTGGCGATGAAGGTGGCTTCACTCCAAATATTTCAAATACTTATCAGGCTTTAGATGAAATTCTTGCTGCTGCAAATGAATTAGGCTACTCAAATCAGGTTGCTCTTGCAATAGATGCGGCAGCCTCCTCGTTTTACAATTCAGGAAAATACTCAATTGATGGGAAGGAACTTTCTGAAGAGGAGCTTTTGGATTACTATGTTGATTTGTGCAAAACATATCCGCTAATTAGCATTGAAGATCCCTTCTATGAGGAAAGTTTTTCTGCATTCGCTCATCTTATGCACTCTCTTCCAAAAGTCCAAATTGTCGGCGATGATCTTTTAGTTACCAATACTTCGCGAATTCAAAAAGCAATTGATGAAAAATCCGTCAATGCTCTTTTACTAAAGGTAAATCAAATTGGAACTGTCACTGAAGCAATTGAAGCTGCAAAATTGTGCAAAAAACACCATATGAATGTGATTGTAAGCCACAGATCCGGAGAATCAGAAGATGCATTTATCGCAGATTTTTCCGTTGGTCTTGATGCGGGGCAAATAAAAACCGGCGCTCCAGCGCGTGGAGAAAGAACTGCAAAATACAACCAGCTTCTAAGAATTGAAGAGTGGCTGATTGCAAAAGAAATGGTTGAAAAACACAGATCTTAATTTTTCCTTTTTCATTATTTTCTTTCAAAGACATGAATTCTATTAGGTCTCCTGCTGCATAATTGCAGATCAAATTCCTAAATGCAACTAATCCAAAAATCGTTTTCTTAAGTTCTCGTTCCATCTCCTTAATTTCTTTATCTTTGTTCCCAACTGGTTCCAATAGTCTGCAGTTTGCTGTGATTGGGTGGGTACGAGCTAATTTATTTAGTAGTCGTTGATTAATCTATATTGTTGAAGAAAGTGTAAAATAAAGGTTTAAATAATCTTCCTTTCTAATGTATACTTATGGCAACTCCTATTCAAAAAGTTCAAAAATCATCCCCCTTCACAAAAGTAAATTGGAATGACTTTAAAGATATTTTTGCAAAAGAAGGAACTCCCGATGTTATCTATCGAACAATTAGATCCGGGATAGTTTTTGAGATATCTCCTGCTGGATCTTCTGACAAAATCATTACAATTGACTTACGAAAATTCGTTGATCGTAATCTAGTTCGAGGAGTAAAAAGAGCAGTGGATAAGGCACTAACTGAGGATACAAGAGAATTCTTAGCAAATGAAGGATTTAACGCTACAGAAGCGATAGTTGCACGAGTGTTTGCTTTTTTTTCAAGAAACGAACTTGAAGTTGCACTTGCAAGAGATTCTAGTGGAGAATTCCTTGCAGAACAACTTGGAGCAAGCTTCGCTGAAGATAAAGATGCTGCTGATTGGGTTAAAAAATTCACAACTGGGACTCAAGCTGGTCAAACTTTTGTAAGACTTCTTGCGAGTCCTGATTTTGAAGATGCTGATTTAGTAGCACTTCTCAAATTAGCAAGAGAAAAAACCCCTGGAAATTAAGTTTTAACTTTCTTTTTTACTGTTTTTACTTAAAATCTAAGCAAGAAGACCGAGTCTGCGGATGAATTGCCCCTAAGTTTCTGCGGAAATGAGCTGTATTGGTTTTTCTTTATAAATAGCTAAATTATTTCTTATTTTTATGTAAATGAGAGCCTGGAAATACAGACTATATCTAAAGAAAGAAGAACTAACGCTTCTTGAAACTCATCTTTATCACTAAAATTTAGTTATGTAACAGACGCAAAAATGGAGTGTTGCATTATACACTTCTCAACTCATTAATAGAAATATGCAAACTAAAAGACAAGTATTTCCTAAGCTATACAAAGAGTATCTTTCTAAGAAGATCATCTCAGATATCTGTTTCTCTTTGTTTTGCTCCATTCCACTCATCTAAAAATCTTTCAACAAATTCTTTCATAAATTTTGTTTTTTCTCTTGCAAGTTCTTTTGCGCTTTTTGTATTCATTTTTTCTTCCAGTAAAAACAATTTCTCATAAAAATGATTTATTGTTGTATTCTCATTATTTTTGTACTCTTCAAAACTCACATGTAAGACCGGGACGATTTTCGGATCATACATTTTCCTTTTTTTCGTCCCTCCATATGCAAATGCCCGGCCAATTCCAACTGCTCCAAGTGCATCCAACCTATCTGCATCCTGGACAATTTTACCTTCAAGTGTTTGTTGTTTTGATTCGACTTTTGCTCCCTTATATGAAACATTTTTGATGATTTGCGAAATCAATTCTGCTCTCTCTTTAGGGTAATTATTTTTTAGCAGCCATTCATATGCTAATTTGGATCCCAACTCCAAATCGCCACCATTAAATTTCCAGTCTGAAATATCATGCAAAAGTGCAGAAAGTTCAACTATTTCAAGATCTGCTCCTTCTTTTTTTGCAATAAATATCGCAAATCTTCGCACTCTTTGAATGTGTTCAAAATCATGGCCGCTAAAATCCTCTTTTAGAAGTTCAAAAACAAACTCCTCGGTAAGTCCTATTATCGGATTTTTTGAATTGCTGCTTATTTCCATGCTCTTCAAAAAATCACATCGTGAAGAACACAAAAAGGAGCCCGATTATCCATATTATGAAACTTGCAATTCCTGAACCTTTTTGTATTTTTCCAACAAGTTCTGTCTTCTTCTCTTCTGTTAGTTCCAAAATCACTATTGCGCTAAAGAGTGAAAATGCTAGTGAAAGATAGCTTGCAAACATGAATTTGTCTGCAACTGTCAAATACCCCAGGGCGGGAAGCTGGTTTCCAATTGCAACATGGAACATAACTGCTGCAATCAAAAACGATGAATGCATTGTAATTCTCGTTGTGATTTTATCTGGATCCGGAAAGTGAGCAAAGAAATTTAGCAGCATAATGAACAAAACCGGAACAAATATTTTCAAAATTGACGATAGTGCTTCTCTTTCCAAATTTATATTGAACTGATACCTTGAATATGTCTCATCATAAGGTTTGTAGTAATGTTCTGTTGTCTGCGCACTCCAGTTTTTTAGTTGCCATCCGACAAATTGAACTTCTCCTTCAACTCCGCTTTTTTCTAAATCTGCAATGTAAATCATGCTTTGTGCTGTTTTGAACTTGTCCTCCAGTGAAATACTGAGCGTGTGCGAATCAAATGGAAATTTCCTAAAATCAACTGGGTCTTGAAGTGTTGCAACTATTCTATAGAATTTTTCATTTGGCAAATCAATTATTTTATCGATATTTGTTGCTCTTCCGTTTGTAAATTCAAAATCTGAAGAGCAATTATTCTCACAATTCATATTCAAATAGAAATCGACATTATAAGTTCCACTTTGTGGATCAAATTTTCCTGCATTTATTACATAAACTCCTATTTTTGTTTCATTTGCAGCAAAATTAATTCCAAAAATCAAAAGCAAAAACAAAACTGTAATTGATGCATTCTTTGCGTATTCCTTCATTTTCTTACCTCGTTTATCTTGCGCCTGCAACTGGTGTTCCTGCCCCTCTGCTTATGTAGGGGTTTGTGTTTTGATCAACCTGTATTCTGTTTCTGCTTGCATATGCAGGATCTTCGCTTCTTACTGTGTTGTAGATATTTCTCCAATCCGGACAGCCTGAATTTTGGCAGCTGCTTCGTAAACCAAAGTATGCTGACATCTTTGTTCCTCCTCTATCCACAACTATTTTTGTGTTTGAATTATCTGATGATGCCATTGGATTGGTTGTTGGGTGCACATTTGCCCATCCTGCAACGTTTTCTACTGTGAGCATGCAGTATCTGATGAATTCTATTGGATCTGTATATCCAAGACATTTTGGGTATTTCTTCAATTCACTTAATGGTAAAACATTATCATCTGCATCCAAGCAGGCGCTGTTCGTTACGACCCCTTCTAAATTTGGTCTGCATGCTTCTCTGCTTTCATAAAATTCTTCCAAATAGCAGTAGAGTGCAGGTATTTGTCCATTTGAGAATCTTGAATCCCCAGCATGTCTTGATCTGCATCGTTGATCCAATCGGGATCCGTCTCTAATTAAATTCACATTTGTCAAAAATCCGCTGTATCTGTTTGCTGCTAAATATGCTGCAAATATTTCATCTTTTTCTGCTCTTACTTGTGGATCATCTCCAGCCCATCCTAGTAAATCTGCACTTTCACTTCTTCCGAGTATGCTTGTTTGCCACGAATGCAGTCCTGGAACTTCTCTTCTCATCTGTTCCATGTAGTTTCCAAGTTTTGTGGTTCCGATGCAAAGTCCGTCATTTGGATTAAATGGATTAAAGTTTGTTGGATTGCATCTTATTGCACCTAGCATATCTACGGGGAGGCCTGATGTACATGTTCTTCTTTCAGGATCCCAGTCGCATGCATGTTCAAAGACCCATGCATATTGGGAATCTCTGCTATCGTGAGTGTATCTTGCTGGCCAGAACGTGTATGGCGGCTCAAGCGATTGCATAAGTCCCATTGCACAGATTCTCCACCCTGGTCTAATTCCTTCTGCTGTTGGTATGCTTGGATTAACATATTGCGTATCCCATTGGGGAATTTCGCCTGAAACTCCAACCTGACACATTCTTAATGCGGTTTCTCCTGCAATTTCGTGTGGTTCTGGATCAGTTACTAAATCATATCCAAATCCATAACATTCATCATCAACCTGTGTGTTTCCTTGATTAAAGCATCCTGTTGTTGCGGTTCTTCCGCCCGTTCCACTTTTAACTTCCTTAATGCATACTTTTTCTGCATCGCATGTGTTGAATCCACTTTCCGTTGTAATCGATGCTCTAACAAAAAGCGGATCTAAGTTGTTTCTTGATGCCCAGTTTTCTATAGATGGGAAGGCTGTGCATTCAACCCCAGTTGGGCTAAATGATCTTGCTCCAAAATTAAACGGACTTGGAGCAAGGGTTCTTGTTATGCATGCATCGCAACGTATAAGCGCTTGTTGTGGTTCTTCTAGTGGAGGTGCCTGAATGCTTGAAAAGTCTCGTCCAAATCCTCCATCTCCAAATTGCATATTTCTAAAAACATAATCTAATTGCTGATTGTAATCGCAAACTGTTGCAGGCCCATTAGGGAAATTCAAAAGTGTTCCGGGTGAAGCTCGTGTATATTCCTGTCCTCCTGGCAGTCTTGTCGTAATGTTTGTATATGCTTGGCATCCTCCAAACCATGAACTAAGTCTTTCAACTGTTTTTCCTAAATTGCAATCTTTACAAACAAGCGGATTTGGTCCGCCCATACCTGTGCTGTTAAATGAATATGGCGCTGCTCCAATTACTCCTCGTTGTGCAAACGATACTGCTTCGCCACTAAAGAATAATGAATATCCTTGTCTCATTGCAAAATCGTTCATCTGGCATGTTCCATCTGCGCTTGTTCCTTGGGCATCAAAAATAATATACGGCATTATTGTCGGTTTTTTATAAGTGTATAAAACATGACTTGCAAATCCTCTTGCTTCTTCAATCATTTGCGCCGGATTGCAAGTGTTCATTTTGTTTGAATTTATTCCAAATGCGACCAAATCAACGTTGTTTTTAACTTGCGGATCATTCATTAATCTCTCTAAAACTGCTCGATCATTCATCTGTACTCCAAGTGCGACCATACATTTTATTTGAGGGGGATTGCTCGCCCGATTATTTTCGCATCCTTCATTCAAGCTTCGTATTTGTCTTTTTACTGCATCTATCTGCACATCTGTGAATGTACTATTGATGTCCATTTCTGTAGTTATGACAACTGGACCAACTGGCCCATCTGACAAGTGCCCCATTGTCACATCTCTTCCGCCTCGTCCAAGAGTCCTTGCTATTGTAAATGATCTTTCCGAATCAATATTATTTCCTGCTGAGTGGAGAACATAAACGGGCATTACTCCTTTATCCAAAAGGCACACTGCTCTTTGTGGATCTGCATTTCTATATTCTTCAACCCGATCTCCAAGCAGCCACTGCACTGCCATGCTTAATTTATTATTGCAATATGGGTTTGCTTGGCCAAAATCTGCCAAGTCTCCTCCTTGGCCAATCATAAATTGTCTGAGTATTTCATCATCATTGTTTCCATCATTTCTTCTAACTAATTGATTGAATCTCTCTTCTGTGCAGCTCTCTTCAAAACGGCAGCTTCCTCCAACTAGGGAATTAAAGAATGGAAAAAAGCTTGATCCATTTTTGCAAACCATACAAACACAGGAGCCGGGGGTGAGTTGGTTTTGACTATAGTCTAGTGCAGTTCTACTGAATGTGCTGGTGTACTCTCTTGAAAAGTTTCCTCCTGACCCGGTGCATCCAAAAAGAAATATCAACACTGCAACAACTGCCAGCAAAATAATTTTGTTTCTAAAATCCATCAGAGCACACCCTAGACACTTAAATAATTAGCCTCGAAACTTGTTTTTATATTTTTGTATTTTTAAAAGAGATAAAAAAAGAAAAAATTATGCTGCTTTTTTGTAGTTTTCTCTTCTGTGATCTGCTTGGTGGGCAAAGATGTCTCCCTGCGCAATATTTGCAGAACAGGTTGGACACTTGACATACCTTGTTGTTGGGTTTGCCATTTGCTTTGCGCCTTGCTTCAATCCAGCTGGTACACTTGGGCCTTGGAAATTAGCTGGCCTTCCTTCTCTAATTGAGTGGACCATTTGAGGAATCACTGCTGTTGGTGAATAGTCTCCCATCAATCCACCTGCTCCTGTAATTAGGAAGTGGAATGGAGAAACAAATCCTCCAACTGGGTGTTGTCCTGCAAGAACTGAGTACTGCAACATGCTTCTTTCTTTTCTCATTGCAAGAGGCACTGTTGCCGCAACTCTTTGAGTGTATATTTCATTTCCAGCCTGCACTACATTTGGATCATTTTCAAAGAATGCTGATCTTTGCGATCCGAATCTAAGAGTGTTCACTCTTGGATTCATTCTGTAGCTTCCATCATGGAACATGAAATTTTGGTGCGGGTTTGCATTTGCAATTCTTGCTTCTGCACGAGCACCATAGTTTCCTGATTGGTCTAAAACCAGGTTGGATGATTGACCTCCAGATTCTTTGTATTCTGGAGTTGGCATTCCAAAGTTCCATGCCCTATAGAGTGCTTTTCCAATTTTTCCTTTTGGTTCTGTTGGAGCAAATCTAAGTGCAGTTTGGGCTGCTCTTAGCATGCTCGTGTCCCCATAACCTGTGTGTGTTTCCCATGGGTTATTGGTAATCAAATCTGATCTGGAAGAACCATCCCAGCTTGCTCTTTGGAATTTTCTAACTGGGATTGCAAATGCATCTCCTACTTTTTTGGCTAAATCAAGTGGCCAATAGTATGCCATGTATGCCATTTTTTCGCTTAATTTGTTTTCGTAATATCCTGCATAGTAGCTTCTTGGGGAGAACAAATGCCCTGGACCAAACTGCATGTATGATTGGTTCATTGCTTCGAGCGAAGTTCCAACTGCAGCTCTGTCAAATGCCCATCCTCCAATTGAATAAAGACCTTCGCTGATTTTTATTACTTTTTCAGCTGCCTTTCTCTCTGCATCTGTCATTTTTCCATATGTCTGGGCCTGCATGGCTTGAACCATTTCCATCTGGGTTCTTCTTTGAAGCTCAAAGCGATAACCTGTCTGATATGACGCTTCTATGTATCCGCCTGCTCCAACCATGAAGTTTCTTGCTCCAAATTCTCCAAGGTTTCTTGTGACTATGTCTATGTTGTGGTATAGCTGGTTGAGTCTTGGTGTTTCAACTCCCGCAATTCTTGCAACTGCTGGACTTAATTCTATTGTATCCTTTCTTGCAGTTAGTGTTATTGCACTATCCTTCCATAGTGTTGCGCTGTATTCTCCTGTTCTTGAACCATAGTGCCACAATACTGCTGCAAATTCCTTTTCTCTAACTGGGTCATACTCGCCAGCATTTTTGTAGTTCTTCATTCTTGCAATAAATGGAAGCCAATCTTCCTTGTTTCTGGATCCTTGAACTCTGTGCCACTCTTCCATCAAATCTGATCTGCCTTCTAGTTTTATTGGCACATCTTCAATTGTGAATCTCTCATATCTTCCATTTTTGTTTCTAACTGAAACTACACCATTTACGACTTGGTCTCGTTCATATGCTAGTTGCATGCACTTGTGATATGGAACATATCCTCCTTCATACATTCTAACATATACCTGCTCGCTTGATGAGAGGTCGCTAATTCCATATCTTCTTTGCTGTATGTCGTTAAATTCTTTATTGTATTTACTAATCAATTCCGCAATCTTTCTTCTGTGCTCTGGTTTTTCCAAATCTACTTTTTCAAGGAATGCTGCCTCTATGTTGTTTGGCGCAACTCCCTTTTCTCTAAGTATTTGGCTCAAATATGCAACTGAAACTGCAGTGAGTTGTCTTGCGCTCTCGTGTGTTGTTCCATAAACGTTGTTTCCAAACGCTTCGCTCAATCTGGTTTCAAAGTTTCTCTTAAGTCCATTTGCCATGATCAATCGCTGCATCAATTCTCCTTGCTCTTGCGCATCCATTGTTCTGACTCTTGGATCTCGTCTCATTTGCGCTTCGACAACTGGATCTTCAACTATTTTCTTTCCTTCAGCGCTTCTCATCTGCAAGTGTTCGGCAATCGAATCTCTCTTTCCTGCCTGGTTGTGGACTTCTCTGTATCCAATTCTTAAGTACGCATCAGGTAGGTATGCTTCGTGAGATCCGCCATGTGGATCATTTGCAACTGCTGTTTTGGTAAATTCCAAAATGGATGCAAGTGATGCGCTTGCAAATGCCTTTCCTGTTTTTGCTTCAAAGGCTTTTGCTCCTGCTTCTGTGAATTGCTCTGCAAGTGATTCTCTCATTGCTGCTGCAACTGCGCGTCTATCTACATTTCTTAATGCAACTGGAACTGCATTTGCATCTAGTGCATCAGGTTCACTTGAAAACATGCTGTTAATTGTTTTTGCTCTTAATGCATGTGCAAAAGTTACTATTCCTTCACCATTTGCAACTCCCTGCATTTTTCCATTTTCAAGTGCTTGCATGTATGGTCTTAGGAGTGCTACTCGATATACATGATCATCTGCCATTGCTCCGCCGACTGTGCAAACATATGCACTATCTTGGTGTGCTCCTTGTGTTTTTTGGCCTCTATTGTTGTGCTGCTCTTCAATTCTACCAATCAATGTGATCATTTTCACATGTGCTGGTTCTCTTGAAAGTTCTACTGCTTCAACGCTGTCCATAAGTCTTCTTGCTGCTGGATCAATGTGTGCTCCGTATCTTTGCGCCATTCTTGAAAGCTCATCAAACTGCTCTCGTGGGCTCATTGTTTTATTTGATAATATTCTTCTAAATTCGACTTCCAATTCTGCAAGTGCTGCTGCATTAGTCAACCCAAGAGTTTGTCTTAAGTTTGCTGGCTTTGTTGCAAGTTCCATCACCTGCTCAAATGTTAAGTTTCGAACACCTGCTTTTGATCGAAGGATCTGCATCATCACATATCCTCGAACATCTGCATATGCTTCTCTTCTTAAATTTTCATAGAGGTGAGTCATTGATTCGCTAACATGGTAGCTATAACCAAACTTATTCTCTCTATTATCATTTGCTGCAAGGAACGCTGAATTTGCAACTCTTGCATTTGCCGCAACTCTCTCGCGTCTTACTCTTGAGAGTTCTTCAACTCCTCTTGTTCTTGCAATTCTTTCATCTCTTAAATCCTGAACTGTATCTCTGACAAATTTGGGTGCGCCTCTAACGGCATCTCTTGTTGCTCCAAATATTATAGTGCTGCTTCTTCCAAGTGATCCTGCGGAAGCCGCGCCAACTGCTCTAAGGGTATCATATCTTCCAACTGCATAACCAATGTATTTGTGAAGATTCTTTTCAAATCCTGAATCTTTTCCATAAACTCCAGTGGAGCCGGTAATTAAGTTGTATGTTTTCATTGCTTCTGCTGCAGTTAAGTGTGCTTGAAGGTTCAATGCTGCATATGCATATCTTCCTCCTCTTTCTCTTGCTGCTTCTATAATTTGTCTAACTACTGCATGATCGCTTGTTCCAAATGATCCTATTGCTCTGCCATTGAATACTCTTTGTAAATCTGCGTATCTATTTGGTCCTAAAACCATCGCACCTAATGATGCAACATCTCTTGTAACTTGGTCTGATCCAGCTCTATTGACAATTGCCTGAACTGCTCTGTTTGTATGCAATCCTGATTCACTCATTAACCCTTGGGTTATTGTTCTTGAGAGTGCTGCTGTTGCTGCCATTTGTCTTGTTGTTATGTTTTTGGTTTCTGTGTAACCAAATGGTAATACTACCTGTCCTGATGCTGCAAGCCCTTTTGGCATAGGTAGTTTTGGTGTTGTTAAATCAAGTAAGCTTAATGGAGATTGGCCTGAGAAATACATTGTTGATAAAAGTCCTCCTAAAATCAGGAATGCTCCTAAACAAAAGAGCATGTTTCCTCCTGAATTTGCGCTGTTTATTAAATCAGTTATTGTTCTTCCAAGTTGTGCTGCTGTTGTCGATTCGCCTGTTATTGGAATGCTGTGTCTTGTGCTACTGGCTATATAATTTTCTCCTTCTGCTGGAATATAATCTATTCTTAATTGAAGTTCTCTTGCACTAATTCCTCTAAATACTTCTTGTGGAAGGGTGCATCTTGCAACATATGATGTAAATGTTCTTCCTTCTCCCACATTTGTTACTACTGTTTCTGCTGCTGTATCAGTACATCTTGATCCTAAATTTGTGATTGTTATCCAGTTTCCGTTTGCAAAATACTGGTATCTAAAGTGAGCGTTTTGAATAGATTCAATTCCACTAGTGTCTACTCTGTATGCATTGTTTCCTCTTAGGTTTCCTATTCCTGCTTGAAGTACGCATTGATTATATTCTTCTGCAGGGCCTCTGCTACATTGTCTGAGTATCTCTTGATTATCTACCGGTGCTGTTGCAGATCCACCTGTCGTTATTGCCAAAACCGAAACCGTAAAAGAATTGGATTCGTCATTTGTTGGAGTCACTAAAACCATCGTTGGTTTTGGTGCATTCGCCGTAGTTGGCGTTATATGTGCAAAACTTGCCCCCAAAAGGAGCATAAACATCGTCAATACATACATGATTTTCATAACACTCACGCAATAACTGCTCTTTTTTTTCTTTATAAATCCCCCACATTGGCATAGTTTAATAAACTACAAAAACTACAATCTGTGTAGTTAAATAGATCTAAATCTGTTATTCGAGGTGTTTTTCAATATGGAGCAAAGAAATCCTTTCTATGTTTGGGGAGAAAAAGTCGAAAATTTGGTCGGTTTCAAGGATGAATTAAAGTTTATCGGCCCATTCCTTTCAAACATTGAGAATGAAAACTTCGGCCTTCTTTTAATTAATGGCTCTCCTGGTTCTGGAAAATCTCTTTTTTTGGAGCGTCTTTGGATAGATGCGCAATCTCGCGGATTTAATGTGATTTTCAGTCGATTTTATTCAAACTCTGATACTTTTGATCTCTCTTCCATTGTGTCTGCAAAAAAGCCTCTTCTGGTTGTTATTGATGATTTTGATCTATCTAAAAATGCTGATAAATTGCTTCGTGAAATTTCCCTATATGCCCACGCTGGTGTTGGTTTTGCCTTCTCTTCTCTAAACTCATTTTCTGCTCCAAATTCAAAATCTTTTACTTTGGAGCCTCTCTCATCAGTTGAAGCTCATGACCTGGTTTCAAAATCCCTAAAACCCACTTCGATAAAAATGGGTGAAGAGTGCATCACAACTCTTCTTGAGGAATCAAGCGGAAACCCTAAAATCTTCAAACTTCTTTGCTGGTTTCTTTTTGAAAAACTAAAACCTTCTGAAAAAATCATAATCAAAGGCCATTATCTTGCATATTCACAGGCAATTCTCTCATTTTTATCCAGAGAATTTTTCGGAAAACTCCTTGCAACTGTTTCAAAAAAAGAATCCCTAATCCTTCGTTGTTTTGCAAGTTCGGATATTTTATCTGTAAATGAAATTTCAAACTCATCAAAAGTTCCTCTTAGGGAAGTTACTTCTATGATTTTGAGGCTCCAAAAAAAGGGCTTTTTAATAAAAGTTGAGCGGGGAAAGTATAAAATTTTCGCAAGGCTTTTTGCAAAATATGTTTTTTCTAATTCCAAGATCTAAGAAAATCTTTTTCAAACTCAAATCTAAATGCACTTGCAATGATCTGATCTTTTATTATGACTGATGCTTCACGGTTTTCATTTAATGCAGGTTTTGTTAGATTGTGAGACCCGACTACCACGATTTTTCCATCTATTATGATTATTTTTGCATGGGTCAGTTTGTATTCATATGTTGCAAATCTCGCATCTATTTCGTTTTCTCTTAATTTTTCAACCATTCTTTCATTTGATCCGCCAGAATCTCTTTTTTCAAGAATCACTCTGATTATGACTCCTCTATCTTTTGCACGTATTAGTTCTTCGTAGATTTCTTGGGAACTAAATACGAACATCTCGATTTCTATGCTCTGGTTCGCACTTCGTATCTGCTCGAGTATTTTATTTCCTTCTTGCGGCGAAAAAATCGTTTCAATTTCAGTTGTTTCTTTATTTGAAATAATCATCATTGTGATTATGCTTCCAATAAGAATGCCTACAATAAGAAAAATAATCTCATTTTTCATTTTTTCTCCTTTTTTGGTCAGAACTCAAGATCTATTTCATTGAATTCCATTTCTGGAACTCTCAACGGTATTGCAATTTTCTTCATCCCGTTTCTTATCTATTTCAAACTCTTTTAAATCATCTGTTTCTTAAAAAAAGATTAAAAAAGAAAAAATTAGTTCTTTTTAACTGGAATTATTTCTGTTCCTGCAGCTTCAGAAATCACAAGAGACAATTCCTTTCCTTCTGGAATTATGAATTTTGTATTTTCGGAAAGTACTTTTTCTGCAACTTCCAATTTCTTCAGATTCTGAGCTTCTCCTCTAAAGTATTTTTGGGCCGCTTCATTTACCAGTTGAATTGATTTTGCTTTTGCCTCGGCTTCTAATTCAACTGCTCTTGCTTGCCCTTCTGCAACTTTGATTGCAGCTCTTTTTTCACCATCTGCACGTGTTTCGACTGCCGTTGCCAAATTAATTGCAGCTATTTTTTCATTTTCTGCTTTAACGACATTGTTCATTGCTTGTTGAACATCGTTTGGTGGCTGGATTCTCTGCAATTCGACTCGCATGATGTCGATTCCCCATTGATTAGTTTCCCGATCCAATTCTTCCTCTAATGAAGCATTTATTTTCTGTCGATTTTCATTTGCTTCAGAAAGATTCAATTTACCCATAACTGCTCTAAGTGTTGTTTGAGCTAATGATGGAATTGCTGTTTTGTAATTATCTATTTGATAGAGTGCCTTAACTACATCTTGAATTCGATAGTATACAATTGCATCGACATCAGTGTTTAGATTGTCTTTAGTGATTACGGTTTGTTTTTCAACATCTACTCGTATTTCTGTAACTGGTACTGTTATTGAATGTTCGAAAAACGGTATCACGACCAGCAATCCTGATTCTGCGGTTCTGTGATATTTTCCAAGCCTTTCAATTACTACTCTTTCTGTTGGTCTGACCATTTTTACTGATCCGAATAGGAAAAAACCTACGCCTAATACGATGATCGGTAGGCAGACCCATGTTAAGTCAACTGCTAATATTGGTAACATAAATACGTTGATTGTCTAATTGTTCTTTTAAATATATTCTTTCTCGTCCATCAACGAAGTTTTTACTCATTTGCCATCAAGAGTTCTATTTCATGCCCTTTTGTTCCCTGAGACACATCATAGACAACTCTAACTGCTATACCCAATGGTTCAAATGCTTCTCTTATTATTTGTGCAACTTCTGCCTTGATGGTTGGACCATAGAATAGGGATTCTCCTCTTACAACAACCTCCTTTTCTCCTACGTGAACCATACAACCTCGCACGTGCCTTTTCACAAGATTCCAAGGAACTTTTACTTGAGCATCTGTTATTATGTCTTCGTGTTGCGGGTGTGTTGCTAAAGGTTTTACTAAAACCTGCTCGCTTCCATGTGTTATTCTTACAAGTTTATGAGTAATTCCAACTTTATCGTGTCCTATTTCTCGTCCATCACTAACTAGGACTATTCTTTTTCCTTTAAGATTGGCACTTATTTCTGTTGCATCTATTGGCCTCTCTCCATGTTCTACTGTTTTAACGATCCCCTTCCTTGGTCTGAGCATGATGTCTGCCCCATTTTCAAGTTGTATTTTTTCTCCCTGAGGAAGAGTTGAAATTAATGGTTCAAATACATTAAACCCTGGTCTTGGTGGGTGCAATGTTATTTCTCGGTGAGCATCACCAATTCTGACCGTAACCTTTTTTACACTCGAAGTAGTCATTTTTATCTGATTTTATTAAGACTTTGTCTATTTATAAATCTTGTGTGGTTTCAATGTTTTTTGTGATCTTTCTTCTAACTCCATTTTAATTCTTCTTATCTAAATGTTACTTAAATGATGAAAGTTCGACAGGCTGAAGGACGCAAGTTCTTATGACGATTAAACTATCTTTCTGATAAAATTTAATTCTCTTTTTTATATTTTTATAGAATTAGTTAGAAAAAATTTTATAAAAATTAGAAAAAAATTATAAATTGACCTTAAGTCCTAGTTCCTTTTTGAGTTCGCGGTATCTGTTTCTAATTGTTACTTCTGTTACTCCTGCAACATCAGCAACTTCTTTCTGAGTCTTCTTTTCTCCATGCATTGCAGATGCGATGTAGACTGCAGCTGCCGCAACTCCAGTTGGACCTCGGCCGGAAATCAATCCTTTCTTAAGTGCCTTTTTAATCAATTTGACTGCTTCTTCTTGGACTTCTCCGCCCAATTTTAGCGCAGTTGCAAATTTAGGTACGTATTGTGCTGGATCTGTCAATGGAACATCGACGTTCAATTCGGTCTTAAGGAATCGATATGCTCTTCCAATTTCTTTCTTTTCAATTCCTGAAGCTCTTGAAATTTCATCAAGTGTTCTTGGAATTCCCTGCATTCTGCAAATTCCATAAACTACTGCAGCAACTACGCTTTCAATTAGTCTTCCTCTAATTAGTTCTTCTTTAACTGCTTTTCTGTAAAGAAGTGCTGCACTTTCCTTAATATTTTCTGGAAGTCCTAATGAGGATGCAACTCTGTCTAATTCTGCAAGTGCAATGACCAAGTTTCTTTCCATTGATGTAGCAATTGAAATTCTCTTGTGCCATTTTCTCATTCTATACAATTGCGCCTGCTTCTTTGGAGAAATCTTTCCTCCTCTAATATCTTTGTTGTATTGATCTATTTCTGTGACCAAACCCTTATTTGGCTTCATGTACTTAATTGGTGCTCCACCACGTGCTTTTTTCTCCTTCTGTTCTGCATCAAATGCACGCCATTCTGGACCCAAATCTTGTATATTTTCTGCGATAATTAATCCACAGCTTCCACACAATAATTCTCCTTTTTCATAATCTCTAATTACTCTGTCGCTTTTACATTCAGGACATCTTGTAGCGGTTGTCATTTATTCATCTCCCCAAAAACCCATCTAAGAGCATCTTTTGCGCCTAGTAAGCATAAAGTTTTAAAACTTTAATACACATTTTGAAGTGCCTGCTTTAAATACTTTTCGGTCTGTTGTCGTTAGTAGCTTACTAAGGTTCAAGCCTAAGTTTAATCTCGCTCTTTATATTGTTTTACTCATTACTTCTCCTTATGGATGAGGAAAATATAGTTCTTGATAAAAAAAGTTTTGAGGCTCTTGCCGGGGAAACTCGTATAAAAATCCTAAAATCATTAAACTCACGCCAGAAAACTTCAACTGAATTGGCTCAAGAACTTAATTTGGCTGTCCCTTCGATAAAAGAACATTTGGACACTCTTGAATCTTCTGGTTTTGTCCAGAAAATGGATGATGGGCACAAATGGAAGTATTATTTTCTCACGAAAAAGGGCAAAAACCTATTTTCTCCAAATGCTCTTAAAGTTATGATTCTTCTTGGGATTTCCTGTGCAGTTTCAATCCTTAGTGCCTTTGCTCTCTATTTCGATTCTTCTTCTGCTGTAACTCAAGAAGCATTTGCATCAAAAGCCGCTGCTCCTCTTGCCTATGAGCCTATGAATATAGCTGCCGCAACTGCAACTCAAGCTCCTTCTTCTTTTGTTGAACCCTCTATTCTTCAATTAGTTCTTTTGGTTTCTCTTCTTTGTGTGCTTGGTTGTACGTCGATTCTAATATATCGAAGTTTTGGCAAAAAATAATTTTTTTATTCTTGGTTTTCATCCTGATATTCATCTCTGTTTCCTTCTGCATCCTTTGCCTTTTTTGCAACATATGAGATCCTTTGGATGCACGTTATTATCGAAAGAGACAGGGCAATAATGATCCCATATACAAAGACTTCCATCCCAAGAATCACTCCTCCAAAGAGTGAAACTGTCAAAAGAAATACTCTCTCTCCTCTTTCAAAAATTCCTCCCATCATGTTGGCTTCTTCTGCGCTAATCACTTTTTTGTGATCTGCATACGCTCTAATGTATGCAGGAAGTGCGGTTCCAAAGAAAACTAAAAAGAACAAATATGTCTGAGCTTCCAAAAATATTTTTGGAAGAGGATAAAAGAAAAATGCTCCTAAGAAAAAGAATTCAACTATTCTATCACAAACCCCATCTAGGAATGCGCCAAAACGTGTAATCTGGTTTTTTGCTCTTGCAACTGCTCCATCAAAACCATCAAAAATTGCACTAAGTGCAAAAAGCCCAACTCCCAAATACAAATTTCCTGTTGCAATTGCAACTGCTGCAAAGAATGCTATGAATACTGATGCTACTGTATATACATTTGGTGAAATTGGAAGTGATGCAAGCATTTCTCCAACTTTTTTTTGGAAGTTCAACACTGCTTCATTTTGCTTTAGCATAAATTTACTATTTAAAGTTCATTTTTTATTCCAATTGGATTCAATCTTATACAATGATTAAGGCGATTATTTTCGATTTAGATACTTCAATAATTGATTTTTTGACATTTAAGGTTGAAAGTGCCAAATCCGCTGCAAATGAAATGGTTCGTCAGGGTCTCAACTGCTCAGATCTTACTCTTTATGGGAAAATTTTTTCCATTTATGAAAAGGAAGGTCTTGACTATCAAAAAACTTTCCACGATGTTCTTTTGTCTTTTAATCTTTCTCCGGATGATTTTGAGCGGATTCAACAATCTGCAATAGGAGCTTACCTTAAGCGCAAATTTGAAACTCTAAAACCATTCCCATTTGTTAAAACAACTCTCTTTAGGCTTCCGCTAAATATAAAAAAAATCGGAATTTCTCTCTCTCCCAGAAACAAAGTATGGCAGAGGCTTGTGATAACTTCACTGGAAAATGATTTTTCTCCTGTTTTCTCAAAAGATACCTCTCCAAATCTTCCTGATCTAATCAATCTTTCTCTAGGTCAATTTGGGATTCATTCCTCCGAGGCTCTTTTCGTTTCTTCTGATGAAAAAAAACTTACTGCTGCAAAAAATCTTTCTCTTAAAACCTGCTTCACAAAATACGGATCATTAAGAAAACCTCAGAATACTTGGGATTATTCTATTGATTCTTTTGATCAACTCACATCCATCATTCGATTTTCCTAAGTTGCTCATCTAATTAAATTTTTTTCCTGCGTTCTACTTTTGTTTTGTTTTCTCACATTGGTGTTTTGATGCTCTCTGTTACTGGTTTTGGCGGCGTTGATGAAATTGGAGGAAACAAATTCCTAATTGAAGATGAAAAATCCCGTATTTTTCTGGATTTTGGTCTAAGTTTCAAAACCTCAAATAAGTTTCTCGATGAATTTCTAACTCCAAGAAAATTCAATGGCCTAATTGACTATCAAGAACTTGGTCTTCTTCCAAAAATAAAAGGAATTTATAGGACTGATTACCAAAAACACACAAACCCAAAAGACCCAGTTGAGGAATTGGAGTTTGACGCTCTGTTTCTAACTCACGCGCATGCAGATCACGCTTCATATATTCATTTTCTTAGGAAGGATCTTCCATTTTATGGAACAAAAGAGACCTTTGCAATCCTCAAATCCATTGAAGATTGCTCAAACACTACAAATACTGACCTTTGCACATTTACTAATTCCTTTGAAATCGGATCAACTAAAGAGGGTAAACCAAAGCGCCTTGATTCAAGAGATCCGGGAATTCTCATTCCAAGACCTCTTAATGAAATTAATCCAAACAAAAAAACTTTGATTGGAGATTTTGAAATCGAGCCTGTTTTGGTAAACCACTCTCTTTTGGGTGCATGCGCTTATTTGATTCGCTCCCCTGATGCAGATATTGCCTTTTCTGGAGATATTCGACTTCATGGAAAAAGCGGTTTCTTAACCCAGAATTTTGCAAAAAAAGCAAGAAATGTCAAATATCTAATGATAGAGGGAACAAGAATCGATAATCAAAATGTCAAAACTGAATTGGATGTTCAAAATGAAATTTCAAAAATAATTAGGGAAACCTCTGGTCTTGTTGTTGCCAATTGGCCAAGCCGGGATACTGATCGGCTTTGGTCATTTTTTAATGCGGCAATCGAAAACGATCGCATTTTGGTAATTTCAAGCAAACAAGCATATCTTCTAAATCAGCTTGCACAAAGCGGTGCAGATGTTCCATCTATTGACAATAAAAATATCCGAATTTTCATCCAAAGAAGGTCCTGGGGACTTTTAGGAATTTCTGATCAAAAAGACCAAATTTTGCGCGATTATTCCTTTGTTAAATGGGAATTAGGATTTTTGGATCATCCTAATATGGTTACTTTCAAAGATATTCAAACTGATTATTCCCGCTATGTTTTTAGGGCGGATTTGTTTGATATGACTGATTTAATTGATATACGGCCTCCTCAAAATTCAAGTTATATTAGGTCTATGGTTGAACCCTTTGATGATGAGATGCTTGTTAGCGAGCAAAAGCTTGACAACTGGCTGCACCACTTTAAATTAAAAAAATTCCAAACCCATTGTTCAGGTCACGCCCCATCGCCTGATTTGATAAAAATAATTGAAATGATCGAACCTGAATTTGTGATTCCAATTCATACTACAAATGCGCAAAAATTCAAAGAATTGGGGTTTAACTGTCTTTTCCTCTCAAGCGGAATCTCTAAAAAAATATAAAAAAATTATTCTATTTCATATACCGCAATTACTGCTGATCTGAGTGTGCTTTGAGTTGGAAATATTTCTGATGGGCTTGGACTAACCAATTCACTTGTGCCTACTGTTGCCTTTTCATATGCGTACAGGGGCATAGGATAACCATATCCGCCTTCTGGAGTTATCGAAATTAACCTTCCCAATTTTGCATTAAGTCCAGATGCAATATTTTGAGCCTTTTCCCGTGTGTTTTTTGCTGCAATTGCTTCGAGTTCATTTTGCACTTTTATTTGTGTTTCTTCTTTTATTGTAAAGAATGCGTATTCTATTTTGCTCTTATTGCTTGCTTCAAGGATCTTTTGTGCTAATTCTGCACCTTTATTGACTTCTTTTGATTTAATTGTTATTGTGTGCGTTGTCTTATATCCAATTACATTGCAATTTCTCTCACAGTTTCCATCTACGTAAGTCGGGGAATAATCTACTGGAATGGGCCTTGCACTTATTGCTTCTATTGGAATTATGCGGCAATAATTATTGCAGCTTTCATTGTAAACTGGGTTTGTATAGTAACTGCTGCTCTCTATATCGCTTTGATTTATCCCCATTTCTAAAAGTTTATTTTTGATTCTTGAAAGTTCGGCCGCGTTTTTGGTTGTTGAATCCAAGGTTGTGTTTCCCTCGGTTTCAATGCTAAACCCAATATTCACCAAATCTGGCGGCACACTCTTTATTGCTTCCCCCCTTACATTTATTGTGGGTTTTGTTATTTTTGCTTTATCTAAATTCAAAAAATATAGTCCTCCTCCGACAAGGATAACTATTATCAAAAGTCCCAGTAGGACATTTGTCAGATTAATGTTTTGGTTCATTTTTTCACCTTAAATGATTTATCTTCTAAAAAGAATAAGTGGTTTGTTTTTTTCTAAGGAAATTTCCTTTATTTATTGAAAAAGATTATAAAAAATTATTGTATTTTTAGAAGTTCTTTGAGTTTTTTTGTGTCATATCCTATTACAATTGTGCCATCAATGTCCGTAACTGGGATTCCTCCCTGCCCGCTCTTTTTAACCACTTCTTCTGCAAATTTTTGCTCATCAACATCTCGAACTTCATACTTTATTTTGTGTTGATCTAAAAAGTCTTTGACCTTGTGGCACCATGGACACCAGCTTGCTGAATAAACTATGACATTAGCCATATTTTCACCTATTTCTTTTGGATTTTAATCCTTACGTTCCTTCCATCAATATTATACTCAATCATTTCTTTTTCGGCCTTGTAATTTATTTGTTTCGCATTTACTGCATCTGCCATTTCCTTCTCCTTTTTCTTCAAAATCGCAAGTATTTCTTCTTCGGTATCGATGTAAACTTCGATTACATCGTTTTCAATGAGTTTGGCTTCTTTTCTTAAAATCTGTATTCTTCTTTTGACTTCATTGAATATTCCCTCAGAATACAATTCTTCATCTATTGTCTTATCTACATGTATTTTCCCAAGTGAAAAGTCTCCGCTTGAAACTTCTCCCTTTTCAAACACTTCAACAATTTTGACTTCTTTTACATTAACCATTTTTGAAATCGTGTCTCTGAAATCTGAAATTGCATCATTTACTTCATGCGATTTTGTTTCTATGTAGAGGTTTCTAATTGGCCAGCGAACCTTTACTCCAGAATTCTGTCTTGCTAAAAGTGCAATTGAAATTACTTCTTTAACCACTTCTGTTTTCTTTTCAAGCGCTGTGTTTATTGAAGCCGATTCCTCATCTTCCATTTTTAAGAAAAACAGTGATTCTTCCCCTTCGTGCTTTCGGTAGAATTTTTGATATAAATTCTCGCTTACAAAAGGACTGATGCACCCAAGCATCAAAAGCACTTCTCTAAATGAAGTGTATATTGTGTAAAGTGCTGCTTCCATATTTTCTTCGTTTTGTATCCGATCTTTTGCAACTTTCATGTAGAATCTGGATAAATCTTCAACCATGAAATTTCTAAGCGCCTTTACTCCGATATTGATTTCTGTATTTTCAAAAGCTTCTCTAAATTCCTTTTTGGTTGAATTTAATCTGCTCAAAAGCCACAAATCGAGTTTTTCCATATTCTTTGGCTTTGCAATTTTTTCCTTTGGATAGAATCTTTCCAAAAACACTATCATATTATATGCGATATTCAAATCAGAATTGCATTTTTTCATCTCATCCCATGAGAATTTTAGTTCATCCCAGGTGGTGTTTGACACTCCCCATAGTCTGAAACTGTCTGCGCCGTATCTTTCAATTATTTCTTCAAGTGGAATGAAATTTCCAAGGGATTTACTCATTTTTTCTCCCTTTTCATCAACAAAGAATCCGTGCATCAAAAGCTGTTTGTATGGACTCTTTCCATACCTTATTATTCCTGATCCTAAAAGCGAATAGAACCATCCGCGGATCTGATCTTGTCCTTCAACTATCTGGTTTGCACAATCTCCATAAGTTTGAATCTCTTCTTCGCTTCTTGATGCCCAGATCGCATTTCCTGAATCAAACCATACATCCAAAACATCCGGAACTCTTTCCATATCTTTAGAACACTTGCATTTGAATTTTATTTTGTCAATATATGGTCTGTGCAATTCCTGAACTTCTGCTCCAAGTTCTTTTTTTGATCCAATGACTTTAACTTCACCGCAACTGCATTTCCAAATCGGAAGTGGGACCCCCCAATATCTTTGTCTTGAAATGCACCAATCAGGTGCTCCTGAAACAAATTCCTTGAATCTTTCTTTGGCAAAATCTGGTTTCCATCTAGTTGAATCTATTCCATCCATCATCTCATTTTTGATTTTTGAAATAGATATGAACCATTGTTTTGTTGTAACAAAAATAAGAGGCGTTTTACATCTCCAACAATGTGGATATCTGTGTTTTATCCTTGCGCTATGAACCAAACTTCCATTATTTTTGAGAATTTCAATTACTAGCGGGTTTGCTTCTCTAACATTTTTTCCTTTTAATTCGCCTGCTTCTTCTGTGTAGTTTCCTCTCTCATCAACTGGTGAAAATGGCTCTATGCCGTTTTTCTTACCCACAACAAAGTCTGCAGGTCCATGCCCCGGTGCAGTGTGAACTAATCCTGATCCATCTTCAAGAGTTACAAATTCATCTGATAAGACTACTCTCCTATTGTATTCTTTTGTTATTTTATCCTGAAATGGATGTTCATACTCTATATCCTTCAATTTTCTTCCTGGTATTTCTTCAAGAATCGTTGCCGATTTTTCAATTATGTTCATCAAATAATCCAATCTTTCTTTGGCAACGATCCAAATTTCTCCATCTACATTTACTTTAACGTAATTTAGTGTTGGGTGTACCATCACTGCCAAATTTGAAACAAGGGTCCATGGCGTTGTTGTCCAAATTATCAAGTATTCGTTTTCCTTGCCTTTGACTTTAAACTTGACATAGATACTTGGATCCGTTTCATCTGCGTATTCTAGTTCATAATTTGCAATTGTTGTTTCGCATCTAAAGCAATATGGTAGAACATAAACTCCTTCATAAAGAAGTCCTTTGTTTTTGGCCTGCTCAATCGTTTTCCAAGAAGCTTCTATATATGAATCGTGATATGTGATATATGGAGTTTCAAAATCCATCCAAACTCCCAATGATCTAAATTGCTCGCTCATAATTCCTATGTATTTTGTTGCAAATTCTTTGCACTTGTTTATGAATTTTTCAATTCCTAATTTTTCAATATCGCTCTTGTGTTTGAACTTCAATTCTTGCTCTACTTTTACTTCAATTGGAAGACCATGGGTATCGAAACCTGGTTGGAATCGAACGTTTTTGCCTTTTGATCTGTGATATCTACAAATACAATCCTTTATTGTTTTGTTCCATCCTGTTCCTGGGTGAATCTGTCCTGTTGCATATGGAGGCCCATCGCAGAAAAAGTATGTTTGCTTTGCACTTTTTGATCTCTCTTTTGTTTTTTCATATATTTTGTTGCTTTTCCAAAACTCAGCCATTTCTTTTTCTATTTTTTTGTGATCATACATTGGTTTCTACCTCTAAAAGTGAATTTTTTAAGTGGAAAATTTATGTCCCATTGTGATTATAAATCTCCATTTACCGTATTTTTCCACAATTTAACAATTTTAAACCTTTTCTAACACACTATTCTTCCTATGCGCAAAAGAGTTTTAAGCAATGCAACTTCTGCTTTAATTTTTCCCATCGTTTCTCTCTTTTGCACATTTAATCCTCTTACTGAAAACTGCGCACATGCTCAAATAAATCCCCCCTCTCCTCAAACTTATTCCCCTCAAATAAATCCTCTTGTTCCTGATCGAAGAATCCGATCTATTGCAACTCGTGCATTTAGGCGCTTTAGGTCAAATGATTCTAGAATTCGTTATCTTTTTGATCATCTTAAGGTTTCTGCCCCTTCTGGTTTGTTTTCCAGATCTCCATCTCAACCTCCAAGTACTGCTTCTCAAACTTCTCGTTTTGGTGGAGATTGCTCTGATTTAACTCTTGCATTTTTATCCGGAATTCGTTATATGAATTCTCTTGGCGCAAGAATTCCCTATGGTGCCCAAATTTTAAATACTGGGTCTCCAACTCTTTTCCATATGGTTGCAATTGTTCCTTTTAGTGGAACAACAACTGTAGCTGATCTATCTTCAAATGCTTTGGGTACCATTTCAATTCCTCGCTATTCCCCCTCGATTGTATATGCTATTTCTCCAAACAATTCTTCTCCTGCAGCAATCTATCATGCAGAATGGGGGGATTATTTTAGGGTTCATCGGAATGAAGACTCGACCTTCGTTGCTAGGGGCATAGCCGCCTATCGGCGCTCTTTAGAACTCTTTGATCTAGATCCTGTTGTCCATGGAAATTTGGCATTTCTTTGCGATCTTTCCGGGGACACACAATGTCGCGATTGGCACAATTTGCGAAGAGATCAACTTCGATCAGGAAATTAGTTTTGCGTTATTTTAAAATATTAAAAATAAAAAATTAGAATACTTTTTCTCCAACATATACTTTGATTCCCTGCGGAGTCACTTTGAATGGAACTAATTCTCTTGAGTGGTCTGTTCCACGCATTTTGAAGATTTCAAGAGCTCTGATTCGTCTATCTTCTCGATCCAAATTGTATAGGTTGAATATACCATCCATGACAAAATGTTCAATATCAAAGAGCAT
>CAZPWA010000002.1:63335-73010 GCA_964590665.1 Microcaldota archaeon | reverse complement strand
TAAACATTACAACAGTAAAGGGAAGAGTAGCACTGCGTTCATAATCGAGGATATCTTCCTTTCAACTGCCGAAGAAGTTGAAAAAAGCACCGATAGCACAATAAATGAGATTGTAGATGAGATGCCAAAGACCGAAAAGGAAGAAACTCAAATATTCTTACTTTTTCCATTCGAAAAGTCTGAAAATGGACTCAAACTTAAACAGACGAACATCACAATAAAGAGAAAATCAAAGGTAGCTGAATTACTAGAACTTGATATCATAAAGGAGTACAATTATTCAAAGGAAGAAATTAATGATCTGAGAGGCATATTTGAAACTCCGAAAAAACATATCGCGTTAGTTAGTGATAATAACAAGCGCATCGGAGGGAGCCAAAACTTATCTTCAAGCGTTATTTATGCAATAGAATTAGCATCGTGCAAAGCATCGGATAACAATTTAATGGAATTCAAAAAGGGATCATTAGAAAGTACCTCATTTTGGGGATTATTCGAGAAAGAAAAAGAGCGTGAATACATACTTAAAACTAGATTTAAAAACTTTTTATATGGCGATGAATATATAACTCTGAGTAAATTCGGGCTCAACGATATCGGCAGGTCACTTGCAGAGTGGTTTTATTCAGCTGAATCCGCTAAAACAGCACTAGAAGGGATTTCAAAGTTATGTGCTGAAAACCACAGTAAAACCTCGATTATAATAATAAATCTGATCCCACATCAAGAGAATATTTCTAATATATACGCGACAATACGGGAAGAGTATTTCAAACAAAATGTTTTCAAAAATACCCCCAAAATTAAAGGGACATGCTCGTGTTGCTCAAAAAATGAATGTTTGGTGGAAGCCCCTCAAAATGAAATTGCAATGGACAATAAAAAACGTTTCCTGGAACACCCAACCATGCTGCGCGCAGCTCAAAATAAACCCATCCTTATTTGTCATAATTGCGCCATAAAATACGCCGCTTTTTTTGGCTTGTTAAAAAAATGGAAACTAAAAATACTGCCCCTCTTTATTGATCCAATTCTTCAAAACAAAGAAATTCGACTTATTGATGAAAAGGAACTCAACAGTTTTTCACAGATCTTTAATCAAATCGGAGATTACGAATCTTTTGAATTTTATATTATGCTATTTAGTTCGGGGGAATTGAAATATTGTGATTATGTCAGTAACTATACATGGAGAATCAAATGGGCCAACTATTCTCAATACAACAATCAACAGAACAACCAGACTAATAAAATTAAACGAAATTTATTTGAGATGAAAGTAAGTACCGCAATTGGAATCAAACATCTCAATTATTTTGAAGATCAGAAGGGACTAAATAATTTACAATCTTATCTTCGAAATCTTTTGTCAGAAAAAGTCTTCAATTTTGTTTATCGGAATAGAAATCAGTTTACTCGACATGACCTAAGGCAACTTTCTATTTTGCCTTTCGAACAACTTGCACTCGGATCTCAAAGAGAATTCGAAGAACAGAATTATCGAAGGGTTCAGACATGTCTCGAGATATGGTTCAATCAAAATCAGCTGTTAAATTTGAAAGAGGGGATATATGTGTCAATCGAAGAACTAAGAAACAATGTGCAGATTGGTGATTCGTCAGAAAGGTGGGCATATCGTGCAGGTATGGCCTACCGGTTTTTAGTTTCAAAACAGGCAGGACAGAAAAATTTAGAACTTGAGAATATTGTTCGTTCGCATCAAAATCAGACAGTAAAGAATGCGATTGTCAAAAAACTAGAGCAACGCTCACATGCTCTTGAGGAAGGAGAATTAAAACAATTTAGATTGCAACTTGCCGAACTGCTTGCGTTCAACAAATTTGATGGAGTAAATTTCAAGGAATTAAAACCCTATTTTTATGCAGGATATGTAGATCAGATAAAAAATGAGAAAAAAATTGGAGGAGAGTCTAATGAGTAAGGAAAAAACAGATGCAATTGGATATGATAGATATGCGTGTGGAGTATTCATTGTTCGAGCGGATAATGCTAATTTCAATGCAGATTTTAGCCATATGCCCAGAGAACTTCCAGATGGGCAGATATATGCAACAGATAAGGCACTCAAATATTGTATACGCAAATATATTCACGATATTGAAGGGAAAGATAAAGTATTCGCTTGGAGACGGTTTGAAATCAACAAAAAAGGAAAACTTGAGCCGTTAGAGTTGGAAGGAAACATTGCATATTTATCCAAGAAACCAGTTAAAGACGTTTCACAAAAAGAAATGGTAGAACTCGCGCTGTCAAAAGAAGATGTACGTCTTTTCGGAGTAACCTTGGCAGTTGGGGATAAAAACATCTCAATTACCGGACCATGTCAAATTACGTATGGCGTAAACGTTTTCAAACCAGGTTCAGCTTATACAAGTGCAATTCTATCCCCATATAGCAGTGAAAAAGGCAATGAAAAGAGCACAATTGGTTCAGAATCAAGAGCAACAGAGGTTCATTACGTCTATGATTTCAACATAAATCCAAATAATCTGACGCAAGATGAGCAAATCAAAACTTTATTCGAGAAAGAAAATGCAAATAAATATTACCTAAATTCACAAGACATTCAATTATTCAAAGAAGCAATCACCCGCGGGGTTAACTATGTAACTTCAACTACGAAAGTTGGAGCAGTTGGGGAACTGTTGCTATTTGTGGAGTTTGAAAAAGGAGCTGAAAGGCAAGTTCCTTTAGTTCCTCTTCTGAAAACTAAGATAACAGTTTCAGAAAATGCTTCAAAACGAAAAATAGATCTAGCAGAAGCAATCAAATCTCTGAAAGATTATTCTCCAAAAGAGGTGTCAGTATACTATGACCCAGAATACACCGAAGTGGAGGGACTTAATCCAGATATTAAGTGCTTTCACATAGGCACACACAACAAAGTATAGGTGGAACTTTGACCATTTATTCTTTCAAAATTAGCGGACATTTTGCAACGTTTAGAAGACCAGATACCAACAGCATATACCTAACGTACAATAATCCACCATACTCAGTGATTTTAGGAATTCTTGGATCGATTGCCGGATTATCTGGGTATAACCCTAAAAGAAAACAGGACATAGATAGTTTTCCGCATTTTTACCAAGATATCTCCAGCATATGGATTTCTTTTCATCCTATTTTTTCAGAACGCCCGATTTTTCAGAAGCAGATGGTCACATCAAATAATTATCATGGATATGGTTCAGACGCAGGATGTTTTCAGATAACCGAGCAAATCATAATTGCACCCACTTGGAAAGCATATTTCTATGATGAAACCGGGCAGAGTAAAAATATTATCGAAAATCTCAGAAACAAACAAACAGTATTCACGCCTTACCTAGGGAAAAACGAATTCCGCGCAGAAATAAGTAATTTTGAAGAATTAGAAAATGCAGTAGAAATAACTGAAGAAGTAAAAGACAAAAAATCAATGAAATTCGATTCAGTGACTCTGCTTAAGAAACCGGATAAACATCCAATTATCAAAAATCTTTCCAAAGGAATAAGCTTTGAAAAATATTTTGAAGCACCAAAATCTCAGATATCAGATGACGGATATTCTATATTCGAAAACTATCCCTATGCATTGGGAAAGGATCTTCATTACAAACTGGCACTTTCTGTTTTCACAAATTGGGAGATAGATCCATCCACCCTAATGGAAGGGACAAGAGTATTCAGAATTAGGGATCTTGAAGGAAAAGAACGAACAATACAGATGTTTAATGGGGGATTAGAATGAAAGCTTCAATTGAGGATATTTTTACCAATCCAGACTATTCAAAAATATTTGAAAAAGAGTACCTTGATAAAATAATTGCCAGACCTAAAAGCGAAGACGGTGAAAACTCAGCTGAACTACTAACTGCACATTCACAAGTAACCATTAAGATTTTTGATCGACTAGTAGGAGAGTTGGAGCTTGAAAAAATATTTGCCAATTTGCTCGAACAAGTATTTGGAAAAAAGGATAAAAAGTTTTGGCACATCCTACGTTCCATAGTTTATTTCCATGATTTTGGAAAGATGAATGGTGCTTTTCAGGACAGAATGAAAGAAATTGAAGAAACAGGATATGCACAAAAAACCAGAGATTCGGATCATTCGCTTCCCGGATTATTTCTATTTGGATTGCTACTGGAGACATACCTAAAAGACGAAGATGATAAAACAAAGGCAACGGCATTCTATCTCGCGTCTGTCATTGCGCGCCACCATACCAATCTTCAATCTCCGATTGAGATAGGAGATTGTGTAGATGAACTTTGGAAGAAGTCGGAGGAAAGCGAATTTCGTAAATTGATCACAAAAATTCATAAGGAAGTACAAAAAAGTGGCCAAACTCACAATCTTGGATTATGGTTTGATCCAACCCAAAACAGCCCATCAAATCAACCAGGTGCGATTTTCAGATACTTCAAAGATAACCTACCAACAAGTTCAACCCAACGCGAGGCGCTATATTACCTACATAAATTATTGTATTCTTGTCTGGTGAGTGCAGATTATTATGCAGCGCATTATCGCATGGATCCGGAAAAAGTCGCCAACACATTATCTGAGATAAAAAAACTGAAAGAGAATCTGGCACGGAAATTGGACGAAAAGAAATCTGAAGAACCGGCATCAAAAGCACGAGAAAAATTCAGACTTGTGTCACACCAAAGACTTACAAAATCAAGTGGCAAAAAGGTCTTTTATTTATACCTTCCAACTGGGGGAGGCAAAACATTAACTTCACTAAGCCTTGCGCTTGAGTTAGCAGAAAAAAACAATGCGAAACGTTTGTTTTATGTATTTCCATTTGTAAATATAATAGAACAAAATCACGAAGCTCTAAAGGACGTGCTAGGCGACGATTTAGTTTCACCAATATATTCATATTCGGAGTGGGATTTGAAGGAAGACGAAAACGATAGGGTGCACTTCATTAATCAAGAATTCACAAATTACCCGGCCGTCATTCTGAGTAATGTCAATTTCTTTAATGCGCTCATAAAAAGTGGGAAAAATTCAAATTACAAACTTCACAATTTTGCCAATAGCGTAATCGTGATCGATGAGATACAGTCTCTAAACGCCAAAGAATGGACGCTTTACAACGATTTGATTGTTAATGCGGCAAAAATGCTCAATTCAAAAATAATTGTAATGTCGGCAACCATTCCTCCAATTCATGAATTATCCGAAGAAAGCGAAGCCATTCACAAGGAAGTCGAAATACTAATATCCCCGGATGATACAGAACTCAAAGAAGAATTTAAACCGTTTTTGAACAGAGTTCAACTAATCTTGGAACCAAAAGAACAGAACATATCCGAATTAGTAGAGGAGAAGATCACCGAATTTGAAAATAAAGAACAAAAAATTCCCAAGAAAGTTTTGGTAGTGGTCAATACAATCAAAAAATCGATTGAAACATTTAAGGAATTGCAGAAAAGCAAATATTTGAAAGAGAAATATGTGGACAAAATGGGAATGAGTAGAATTGTCTTGTTAAATAGCACCATGTTGCCATCACGAAGAAAAGAAATTATTGCACTAATTGGAAAAGATGACGAAGACATCCTGTTAGTTTCTACGCAATCGGTAGAAGCTGGCCTTGACGTGGACTTTGACCTTGGAGTTAGAGAGCTTGCGCCCTTAGACAATCTCCTCCAGGTATGTGGTAGAGTAAACCGTCATATGAAAAAAGAAAAGATAGGTAAATGTAGAGTTTACATCTCAACAAAAGACACGGAAAAAGACTCCCTAATTTATGGTGATTTGAAATTCAGAGGGACAAAAACGAAAAAGAATTTTGGCGCCAGTATGCAACAAAAAATCAAAGAATTATTGCAAGAGACACAAACTCCTATGGATGAAAAATATGCCAAATATTCAAGGGAACTTGTTGAACTCATTAAAACACAAAATAATGAGAGATATCGAGAAACACAGAGACACGCAGTAGAAGGGTTACGGGAGTTGGATTTTGAATCATTAGATGAACACAAAGTTATTGAGCAAGAGTCGGTTTCTATTTTCGCACCCATAGATGTTGAACTTCCACAGAACGAAAAAGAGAACTTAGAAAAGAAAAAAGGGTTACTTGTTCTCGCTAGGGCAATAAATGAATCTTCAGGGATTACAATTTTGGAGGGCAACCGACTTATTTCAAAGAATGTTCTAGAGTTATATAAGTCAATAGCTACATCTAAAAACAAAACTAAAAAAATTGATTTGAAGAAACTCGCACCTCTTCTTAATCAATTCATATTCTCAGTTTCTTATAATCGTGCCCACAAACTCAGAATGTACACCGAGGAAATATTCTCAAATGAAAAAAATCCATCGTCATTTCTAAAACTCAAAGATGAAGAAATTGAAACCGAATCTAAAAAAGGAGTATACTCACTAAAATACGGGCTAAAAGTAGATGAATTGAAAGATGATGAAGAGGCAGTAGTCTTTTGATTATTATGGAAAAACTAACTCCAAAAACTCTTGAAGAAGTGTTACTCAACCGCACACACTTAGTCGAGAGTTATTTTTTCTGCAAACGCCAGTTTTTTCTTAATCTTTTTGGAATCTATAACCATCAGCACAACCTGCTTGGAATCGGGCGAGTAATGCACAAAAAAAGAGATAACACAGACGAAGAACCAGTTAAAGTGGATCAGATAGACTGGGAAGGAGGAAAAATTATCGAATTTAAGAAGCGCCAGATTGGATTATCGGCTGAACTTCAGGCATACTATTACCTAAAACGACTCAATGTATATGGTGATAAAATCAATAAGGCAATTGTCCGCTCCATAGAAAAAAGAGAGTCAAAAACAATCAATTATCCAGATCCGGAATATGAAAAGAAAATCGAGGAAATGAGCAGTGAAATATGCGCACAGGAAAAAATTCCTCCGCGGAAGGAAAAACGCAGCATGTGCTCCAATTGCTCTCTTTTTGAGTATTGTTGGGTGGATTGAATGCGGGATATGTACATAACAAAAAGCGGAACCCTTAAGCAGGATGAAAATACTTTACTTTTTGATACTGGAACTGAAACAGTCAGAATTCCAGTCAAGGAAGTCTCTTCGATACACCTTCTGAATGAGACTAGGCTTAATAGCCGGCTTCTCCAGTTTCTTTCAAAAAACCATATTCCAGCTTATTTTTACAACTATTACGGGGGTTACGTTGGCTGTTTTGCACCACGAGAACAATATCTAAGCGGCAGAATAATTGTAAAACAGGCCCTCAGTTACCATTCCAACTCGTCCAGACTTGAAATAGCACGGGAAATGGTCGAAGGTGCAGTACATAATATTCGAAAGACCCTGATGCAATATGAAACTGAATCCAGCCGGATAGATGCAATACTGGAAAAATGTTCTTATGCTACTTCAATTGAGAATTTAATGGGTTTTGAAGGTAACGCACGTGCTGAATACTATTCCAAGTTTAATAGCATATTAAAAGAAGATTTTTTTAGAATGGAAAATCGAGAATTTAATCCTCCACCCAATCCAATTAATGCGCTTTTAAGTTTTGGCAACTCACTTCTTTATAACACAGTTTTAAGCCAGATATTCAGAACTCCCCTTGACCCACGGATAAGTTTTGTACACGAACCATTTGAAAGAAGATATTCGTTGAACTTGGATATAGCCGACATATTCAAACCACTTATCAGTGACCGAGTCATATTTACAATGATCAATAAACGGATGCTCTCTGAAGAAGACTTTAGGGAAGAAACAGGGTATTGTTTTCTTAGCGAAAGCGGGCGAAAGAAATTCATCCAGGTTTATGACGAGAAACTAAGGCAAACGATCAAACATCCAACTCTCAAGAGGAATGTTTCATATAGGCACCTCATACGAATTGAATGCTACAAGCTCATAAAACACATTCTCGAAGAATCACATTATGGTTCTTTTAGGATTTACTGGTGAATTTTTGTACATAATTTTAGTTTATGACCTTGGAGTAGAAAGAGTAGGCAAAGCACTCAAAATATGCCGCCAATACCTGATCCATATCCAAAACAGCGTCTTTGAAGGAGAAATTGGAGAAGCTAATTTGAGTGAACTTAAACTGAAACTAGATAAAATGGTGAAAGAGTCTGATTCGATCATAATCTTTAGATTTGAAGGATACAATCCAAGATATGTTTCAAGGGAAATCATAGGTCTGGAAAAGAACTCTGTCAGCAACATAATCTGAACAGCGGATGCTCATAGTTTTTCTACTTCGACGAAAGAGCATAATACATCGGCTGAGAAAAACAAGAATTATTTATATATTCTTCATAAGAACTAATGATATGATTTTAGATACTAGGGAAGAAAACAGGGTTTCGAATTAACCAAAGTGGTATTGAAATTCTAAAAGTGGTTCTATTCCTAAAACTAGTTTTGCGTTTCGAATTAACCAAAGTGGTATTGAAATTTTAGTGTCGCTATCTCTTTTTCCAAGTCGTACAGTTTCGAATTAACCAAAGTGGTATTGAAATATGCTCTTGAATTGTTTTACTTTGTTAAACGATTGTTTCGAATTAACCAAAGTGGTATTGAAATGCAAATGTTTCAGAATCACAATTATCAATTTCCATGTTTCGAATTAACCAAAGTGGTATTGAAATCCTTTAAATTACCACATTATAGAATAACTATCATCGTTTCGAATTAACCAAAGTGGTATTGAAATAAAAGAGTTAAACTTACTAATGGTGACTCCAAACGTTTCGAATTAACCAAAGTGGTATTGAAATTATGGTGATATATAATGAAAAACTTAGCAAGATAGTTTCGAATTAACCAAAGTGGTATTGAAATCTACCGAAAATAGTTCTTCCATAAACATTTAACGCGTTTCGAATTAACCAAAGTGGTATTGAAATAACAATTGCAACCGGAATTTATCTGACCACTGCGGTTTCGAATTAACCAAAGTGGTATTGAAATAGACATAGAAATTCCTCAACTTGGGGATTTGGTCGGGTTTCGAATTAACCAAAGTGGTATTGAAATTCGGGGGATGTGAAAGTCTTAGGGAAAACCAGAGGTTTCGAATTAACCAAAGTGGTATTGAAATGCCCGTCGTTGTTGCTACATTAGTAGTAGCTGGTGGTTTCGAATTAACCAAAGTGGTATTGAAATAGCGCAAGGGCTAGGCGGTATGCGGTTTGCATTGTGTTTCGAATTAACCAAAGTGGTATTGAAATCTGTACATCAACGGAACCTTAATCTCAGATAGAAGGTTTCGAATTAACCAAAGTGGTATTGAAATTATTTCCAGGTTCATAACAAAACACTCCCCACTCGTTTCGAATTAACCAAAGTGGTATTGAAATGTTTTTTACCTGAGTTATTTGAAATATAGGTCAAGGTTTCGAATTAACCAAAGTGGTATTGAAATAATCTAAAGCATTTGCAACAAAATCGGAAACTGCTGTTTCGAATTAACCAAAGTGGTATTGAAATTACCCATGACAATCTACGATTACATTAGGAGATGGTTTCGAATTAACCAAAGTGGTATTGAAATAGGACGCTAGGCTTTGAACCTAGAGACAGGAGTTCAAATCTGTTTCGAATTAACCAAAGTGGTATTGAAATTTGTTTGTCGAAGATGGTCTGATTCTTACTCCTGGTTTCGAATTAACCAAAGTGGTATTGAAAT
>CAZPWA010000002.1:0-63235 GCA_964590665.1 Microcaldota archaeon | reverse complement strand
GAAGATGGTCTGATTCTTACTCCTGGTTTCGAATTAACCAAAGTGGTATTGAAATAGGGTTGCAGTTGGAGTTGCTTTATTTCCCTGAGGTTTCGAATTAACCAAAGTGGTATTGAAATTTAGATGCAAAAATAACCATGCAAAATCTCGCAAAGTTTCGAATTAACCAAAGTGGTATTGAAATATATTTTCTGGGAATAATTGCCTTCCGTGTCTTTGTTTCGAATTAACCAAAGTGGTATTGAAATACAAAAGAATCAGATTGTGCTCAAATAAATATGGTTTCGAATTAACCAAAGTGGTATTGAAATCACCCTGCCACTATCGAGCAGTTGCCCACACAAACGTTTCGAATTAACCAAAGTGGTATTGAAATATTGATCAGTTAAATATTTCAATCGGAGAAGTGCCCGTTTCGAATTAACCAAAGTGGTATTGAAATATGAATATCTCCAAATGAAGGTGTTTTTCTAATGGGTTTCGAATTAACCAAAGTGGTATTGAAATCTTGATGAAATGTATTATGTTGGTTATCTTCTTGTTTCGAATTAACCAAAGTCAAATAAATATGAGAAAACGATCGTCAGTTTACGCATGATCAGCAAAATAATATACTAATCGAAAAAGATGGGCTTAGAGAAAGATTCTTAGCTAAATCTTAAGATTAAAATCAGAGAAATTATTTAAAAAAATTTAAGAAACTAAAACGCCGTTAACTACGCCGTCTTGGCCAACTCTATTAGTTACTTTTACTTTTCCAAGATCAGTTTCGATAATTGTTCCTTTGACCAAAATGTTCATACGAACATACTCAGAGTTGTGGCTTTCCAAAACTCTCAAGATCTTTGCAACTTTTGTGCCGCTTTTTGTAACGACATTGACATGTGCTGCCTTTTTGACCTTGGTTTTTAAGCTTCCGCCTCTAGTTCTGACTTTTGAAGTGACTTGTGAAGTAGAAACTTTTGTTGAACTAAATACCCCACCAACGTGAGAGAGTTTTTTGTCCTTGAACTTTCTAGTTCTTCCGCCGCTACCGCTGCTGACCTTTTTACCATGTGGCTTGTGATATTGTTGCATATAAATTCCTCTAAATGTAATACTAGAATAGATTAAGCGAAATAAGGTTTTTTAACTCTTCCCTTGAAGCAATGTTGGATTAAATGTTCAAAATACTCACTAAAAAAGAAGTTTCCAAAGAGGAAATAACAGTTGCATTTGAAAGCGCAAAAGAAACTTTTAAAAGAAAAATAAACATTGCAAAAAATTTTGATTTGGAATTCCTTCTCTTTCTAAGTGGAAAAAAAGACATAAGAGAAGCAAAAAAATGGGCAGAAAATGGAAAGGAAGAAATAGAAATTGAATTCAATTTGGAAAAGATAATTTCAATAAAAGGAGCAAAAAGAGAAAAAGCGGAAATTGAAGAAATAGAAAGAATAAGTGTTTCAAGAATTAGTTGAGTTCTTTGGCAAGAAGATTCTTATCAACAGGAAGCTCAACACCTAAAACCTGGTAGATGAAAATAAACATTTCAAGAACCTTGTTTTTATCCTTTGAAACCATATCAGCCATTGCTTTTATGCCCATTTCCTTACCAACAAGTTCATAAAAGAGAAGACCTTCGCGGCCATATCTTTTGTATATTGTGTAGCCTTCATCACCGTATTTGGATTTAACTTCAGAACGGGAAGAAGCCCTTCTAATTAGAAGACCATTTTCCATCATAAAGTTGATTAATTCATAAACAGTGTAAAGCGGAAGGGAAAGTTTTAGGCAGATATCTAAAACATCATTTTTGCCATCAATCATTTCCATGATCTTGTTTCCCCGATCTCCATATTTTAGAAGAATTTTTGTCTTAAGCTGAACTGCCCGAACAATATCAACAGGAGCTTTTGAATAAATTTCAACAGGAAATGGAACTGGAGAATTTTCATCGTTTTTTGTTTCCCCTTCGATCATAGGAGAGAAACCGCCAGAAGTTGGTTGTGACGATGGGGGAGAATAAGGAGCAGCATAATTTGATTGAGGGTTTGTGTAGTTTGAAGGAGCAGCATAATTTGAGCTTCCCCCGGAAAATGCATTTTGCTGCAATGGGGGAGAAGAAGGAGGGGCATTATTTCTAGGATAGTCCAATTTGATTATTCCCTGCTCATCCAAAAAGTCAAGAATTTCAACTAATTTGGATTCTGTTAGACCAGTCTGGCGCATTATTTCTTCAGCAGTTCTTTGACCGTCAATCAAAGAGTAGACTTTGAGGCCCAAATCACCATATTTATCGAAAATTATCTGCTCAAGAGTTCCAAGAGAACGGCTTTGAGAAGTAGAAGTATTTTCAATAGGAGAAATATCAGGCTCTGGAGTTGAAGGTTCTTGTGGAGGAGTTTCGATAGGTTCGCTTTCCTTTGGAGTTTCAACAAAATCCAATGGTTCAGGCTCATCAACAGTTTTTTTCTTTTTGGAATCAGTTGATGGAAGATCCAAATCGATTGGCTTTATTTCATCATCAAAAGAGGAAGTGGATTCAGAGTAAGATGGTTCTGGAGCAATCTCTTCTTTTGGAGGCTCGGGTTCTGGAGGAAGCTCATCGACAACTTTCTTTTTGGAAGATGTTTTTTTCTTTGGCATTTCAATAGGAACCTCTTCTGAAACAGGCTCTGAATCAACAGAAGGTTCGTCCTTGGAGGAAGAGGGTTTTTCAAGAATAATTAGTTCATTCTTTTCCATGAACTCGATCATTTGATCAAATAGTTTTGGATCAACAGAAACATCATTTTTTAATTCGCTTAAAGAGCGTTTTCCAGTAATTGCCTTATAGACAGAAAGGCCAAGGTCTCCGAATTTTTTTAGGATAAGATTTTGATTCTTGAACCTCTGAAGAGGGCCTTTTTCGTTCTTTTTAATTTTGTAATCATTAGAGAGATCCATCTCAATCACGCAAATTCAGTTAGTTATTAAATGAGGAGAATCTTTATTAACATACTCAATTTAATCAAGTCATGGAGTTCGATGAACTACTAATTACTACAGGAGTAGATGCCTTAGTTCGACTTGTAAAACAAAAAAGCAAGGTCGAATTGGAAGAAGCATCAAAAACACTAAACATTCCAAGCGAAACTATTGAAGACTGGTCAAGAGTGCTTGAAGAAGAAGGAATCTTAAGAATAGAGTATAGACTCACAAAAGTTTATCTGGTTTGGATTAAGCCAACCGAGGAAGAAGTAGTTGAAAAAGAAGAAAGAATAGTTACACAAAAAAGAGAAATTGCAGATGAATCAGAGCAGATAAAAGAAAGGATGGATAAGGAAAGGGAAGACTTGAAAGAATTCATAACATCATTCAACGAATTTTACGCAAAAACAGCAAGCAAGCTTGAAAAAGTGGAACAAGAACTTGAAAAAATGCCTGCAATACCCCAGGAAGATGGATTTAAGGAAGTTGAATCATTAATTGAGAAAAACAAGGTTGAAGTAGAGCAACTAAACCAGGAACTAGAAGAATTGAGAAACGAATTAAGAGCAATTAATATTGAAGAGATGCAGCAAGAGAATAAGAAAAGCATCGAAAAAACAGAAGGTTTGGTTTCTCAAATTGAAGAAATAAAGAAAAAAATATCTCAGGTAAAAACCAAAACAATAAAAAACAAGGAAGAAGATCTGAACCTTCCATCGGTTGCAGAAATAAAGAAGAAATTTGATCAGTTCAAAAAAGAATTTTTAGTAATCAGAACAAAGGGACTTGAATTAAAGGAAGATTTGAGAGATGCGATTGAAGGAGCGAGCGCAGTTAAAGAAGTGTTTTTGGAAATAGATGAAAAGGCATCAGTTCTTGAAAAATTAAGAGAAGAAATGGCAGAAGTTTCACAAGAAGCACTAAATGTCACAAAAAGAGTAGATGAGATAGCTCAAAAAATTGAAGAAAACAGAGAAGTCCTTGAACGATTTGATCAAACATACACAAATGCCAAGGGAGCAATAAAAAGATTAGATAAAGAGAGTGAAACTAGGGAAAAACTTCAGGAAATAGAGAAAGAGCAAAACGAAATAGATGAAAAAGTTGAAGCCTTGGCTAAAATAATAGATGCAGTTTCCGGAAATGCAACAGCGTCAATGGAATTTGAAGAGCTGAATTTTGCAGTTGATGATAAGTTAGTTCAGATAAAGAAGGAATTGGATTCAATTGCAAACTCACTTGAAGAAGAAAAATCAACTTATTTTGCTTATCAGAAAATACGTGAAAAAATCGCAGCTTCAATAGAGACATTTGAAAAGAGAATAGAAAAAATGAAGGGCGAATTGGACGGCTCCATTAAGGAAGCGCTAAACAAAGAAGAAGAAATTGAAAAGGAGAGTAAAAACGTTGCTGAGCTTCTCAAAAAACCAGAGATGAAGGAAATAGTAAACACAGTAAATACAATTAAAGAAAAACAAAAAATAGCACAGGAAATAAAAGATACAATAGATGAACTTTCAGAAAGCTCGGAAAACCTAAATAAAAAGATAACTTTGATTGCAAGGGAAGCAAAACTACTCTCAATTAGAAAAGAAGAGCCAGTTCCAGAAACTCCTCAGGTTGCAAAGATTGCGCAAGAGAAAAAAGAAGAAATCAAAAAACAAATAGACTTGACAAAGGAAGAGGAAATGGAATACAGAAAGAAGAGAGAGGAACTTAAAAAACTCATAAAGAAACTATGGGAAAATGAGGGAAAATAAATGGCAGATGAAAAAATAGAAGTTCAGGGGGCAGTTAAAGAAGAAGAGATTGCAGCAAAATCAAAAAACATACTAGTCAGTTCATACACATTCAAAAGCGAAGGAATTTTGGTCGAAGTCAGAATAATAAAAAAGGATTCAGTAACCGAATATGTTCCAAAATACGAAGTTGCAATACAGGGAATTGCAGAAGGAACCAAATTAATATTGGAAACAAAATTAAAGGGAGAATTAGTAACAGAAGTAAAGTTAGATATAGCAGACATATTAGATCCCAAAAAATACTCGGGAGTCAAAGTAAAATTCCTCGAAGCTGCAAAAAAAATACTAACTAAAAATTTCCCATCTCTTCCAGAAGACAAAAAAGAAATCCTTGCAGTGTATCTTCTCCAAAACACATTAGGACTTGGAGAAATAGAAGCACTTTTATCAGATGAGCAATTGGAAGAAATTGTAATAAACAATTCAAAAGAACCTGTTTGGGTATATCACAAAAAATTCGGATGGTGCAAAACTAATCTGAAGATAAAAAATGAAGAGCAGGTATATGATTATGCATCCACAATTGCAAGAAAAGTCGGAAGACAGATAAACATACTAAATCCACTTTTGGATGCACACCTTCCAACAGGAGACCGTGTGAATGCAACACTATTTCCAATTTCATCATATGGAAATACAATAACGATCAGAAAGTTTTCCAAAAATCCTTGGACAATAACAAGCTTTTTGAAAACAAAAACAATAGACATAGAAATGGCATCATTGATTTGGATGTGCATCCAAAATGAACTCTCCTTGATTGTTGCAGGGGGAACAGGTAGCGGAAAAACCTCATTTTTGAATGCAATGGCCGGATTGATTCCTGCAAACCAGAGAATAATCACAATAGAAGATACAAGAGAATTGACTCTTCCAACCTTTTTGCATTGGGTTCCAATGACAGTTAGAGAAGCAAACCCAGAAGGAAAGGGAGAAATAACGATGCTGGATTTGATGGTCAATGCACTTCGTCAAAGACCAGATAGAATGTTTGTCGGAGAAATAAGAAGACAGAAAGAAGCAGAAGTCATGTTTGAAGCAATGCACACCGGGCACAGTGTTTATGCAACAGTTCATGCAGATAATTCAGAGCAGGCAGTTTCGCGTTTGACAAACCCTCCCATAAATGTGCCTCCGGCGATGCTCGATGCACTTGCAGGATTAGTAGTAATGTTTAGACACAGAAGGCTCAATATGAGAAGAGTTTTGGAATTTTCAGAAATAACAGATGCGGCAAAAGCAAATACACTCTACAGGTGGGAAGTCAAAAACGATCGGGTTAGAGGAATTGGAAAGATGAGCCGCCTTGCAAACATGCTTGAATTATATGCCGGATTTGACCAAAAAGACATCGAAAATGACATTGAAGAAAAATCCAAGGTATTAAATTGGATGGTCAAAAATGATTATGATAAGGTGGATCAAGTTGGATCCATTGTTTCAAGATATTATCAGGAGCCAAGTGAAATCATGAACTTGGTCAATAAAAACAAGCCATGGGAATCGAGGTAACGATTATGAACTTTCAAGAAAGTGTTGAAGAAGCAAGAAGTATAGAAAAAAATGCACTTCCATATGAAACACAGAAGAAGGAAGACTGCAATAAACTACTTGAAATAGAAATGCAGAGAGTCGAATTTGCAGATTTGATAAATCAATACGAAAAAGTCGAAAAAATAATAAGCATATACAAGAGCGGAATCCTAATCAAAGGAACTCCTCAAATCAAAGAAGAAGAGAAAAAAGTTGCAAAAGAAATCGAACTGGAGATGCAAAAAAATACAGAAAAAACACTAGTGACTGCACAGGAAATTGCACAGGTTAAAGAGAGTCCAAAACCTGAAATTGAAATAGAATTAGAAAAAGAAACAAAACCTGCAATTGAATTTGAAAAAGATTCGCCAAAACAAAGCGAAATAATTGAAAGAGAAATTCCACAAACAAGCAGAGAATCCATAATTGAAGAGCAAAAACCAGTAGCAATAAAGGAGCAAAAAATAGAAAGCAGAGAGCCCTTGATTGCAGAAACTGAAAGAGAAGTAAGAAAAGTTCCTGAATTTTTGGAAGAGAATTTGCCAAAACCAAAAATAACAGTACCAAACAACATGAGCGAAAAAGAAATCAAGATGCGCATGCTAGAGTTGACAAAGCAGTTGTTTAAGGAAAAAGTCACTTCCAAAAAAGAAGAAATAAAAACAGAAATTTCCATGCTCAAGAGACTCTTAAGCGGAGAAAGCCAAATTCAAGAAGAGACCAAAGTCCCAACAGCACAAAATCAGCCAATAATCATAGATGCAATATTGGAAAAATACACAAATGAAGCAAATTCCGTTGCAGATGAGATAGATGAAAGATATAATGATGAATTAAACAAACTTAGAGAAGATTTCTCAATAAAAATAAGTTCTGCAAAAAACGATAATGAAAGAAAAACAGAATTCGAAGCACTTGTTTCAAAAATAAAGGAAATAATTGAGAGAATCGGAACTGAAACTCAGGAAAAGAGAGATAAGATAATTGCAATGGAAAGATCCGAGTTAAAGAACATCAGTGAAGCACACGACAAGGAAGACCAGATAGAGCAATCAATCAAAGCATACTCGAATGAGTTTGAAGAAGTGAAAATTGGAATTGCAAAAGAATTAGATGCGCTCATAGATAATGCGACAGCAAAGGTATTTGGAGAAGCAAGTGTTGAAGATTCCAAAGGAATCGAGGAAATTGAAGAAATAGACACGATGACTCCAACAGCACTTCTAAATTACCTTAAAGCCAACAAACCGGAAGTTTACAAAAAATACGAGAAAAAGCAGTTGAGCAAGAGCAAAGCAGTATTGAAAGCAAAAATTGCAATTGCAAAGGAAAAAGGAGTAAATAAAAAGGTCATAGACAAGTATTTCCCGGAGACGGATTAGATGGAAAATGAAGAGATAAAAAGACAGGGAGAAAGTTCAAAAAATAGAAAAGACCTAATCTTTAGTGTCTCGGAATATCTGGCATCTAAAAATGCAGACTTAAAGGAAAAACTCAAAATGGCAGATTTGACGATAAGTCCGCAGGAGTTTGTGCAAAAAACATTGCGAAGCACATTGATACTCTCATTTGGACTTATCATAGTCTTGTTATTATTTACAAAAGATTTCATTTTTGAAGCAATTTCAAAATCAAATTTTTCAGCGCTGATACTGATAATACTTTTGATACTATTTATCCCAGTTGGAGCATATAATTACCTTTTGATGTACCCAACACTGATAACGATAAGAAGACAAAGGGAAATTGACTATGAAATAGTTTTTGCAGCAAGGCACATTGCAATAGCACTCAAATCAGGAATGCCTCTTTTTGATTCTTTTGCAGGAGCAACAAAGGACTATGGACTTGCAAGTAGAGAAATTTCAAAAATAGTAGATAAAATAGTTTTAGGAGTCCCGGCAAACCAGGCAATAAAGGAAGTTACAATGAATAACCCATCGGCATACTTTAACCGCACAATGATCCAAGTTGCAAACTCGATCAACAGCGGTGCAGATATTGGAAGCAGCCTGGAGAGTATTTTGGATCAGATTTCAAAAGAGCAATTAATTTCGCTAAAAGAATACAGCCAAAGACTAACTCCTTTTGTCATGCTCTATATGGTTTTGGGAATAGTTGTTCCAACTTTGGGAATAGTACTACTAACAGCAATAATTTCGTCAATAGTAGGAGGAAAGAGCCCGATAAACTCAGTTTCATTGATGGGAATCGGAGTTTTGGTTGCCTTGATTCAAGTTCTCTTTTTAGGGTTGATTGAAAGTTCAAGGCCAAGATATCTAAACTAAAGAGGGAAACAAAATGGCAAACGAAACAATATTTGAAAAATTTGGACGCTTGTTTTTCACAAGAAACCAGATCAAAGATTATGAAGGAAAAATAGGCGCAGCAGGAATCAAACTTCCAGCTGAATCATTTGCGGGCTACATAAGCATCAACATAATAGTTGGAACATTTTTCCTAACAACGATCCTAGTTTTGCACAGGCCAGCAGTGGAATTTTTTGATAAACTAACAATGCAAATACTTGGATTAACTCTCCCCTTTTTCGTAACTGCAATAATAATGCTTTTGATTTCACTAGGAGTCGTTTACATAAGCATCCGAGGACTTACAACAACATATCTTTTGATGAATGCGGATAATCGAAGAACAAAATTAGAGACTAACCTTCCAGACTTTCTTCTTTTGGTTGGATCCAACATAAAATCAGGAATGACACTAGATCAGGCTCTTTGGTATTCAGCAAAACCTGAATTTGGAGTTTTGTCGACTGAAATAAAAGAAACTATAAAGGGAGCTTTTTCTGGAGAAACACTTGAAATATCATTAGATAAATTAGCAACAAGATTTGATTCAAGAACATTTAGAAGAACAATAATGCTCCTTAAACAAGCATCCACAACAGGAGGAGAACTAACTAGCATACTTGAAAAAACAGCAGAAGATGTAAGAAACACCGTGATTATGCGAAAAGAAATTGCAGCATCACTTACAATATATGAGATGTTTGTTTTGATAGCATCCGCATTTGGAGCGCCATTTCTCTTTGCAATAGGAGGAAAAATAATCCAGATTTTTGAAAAAATAGCACCGCAGATATCTGGAGCAGGAGACCTAAGCGGGGCAAATGCCCTAGGGGGATCGTTTAGTGCATTAAGCGCACTTAAATTCAGCGGCCCAGCAATAAGCTCCCAAGATTTCTTTTATTTTGCAGTTCCAATGATTTTTGTAACTGCACTAATATCATCATTCATAGTAAGTATAATTAGATCAGGAACTAAAAACCAGGGAATGAAATACCTGCCATTCATATTGATAGTTGCATATGCAGTCTATACCCTAATTGGAGGATTCTTAGACAGTGTATTTGCAACTTTAGTATAAACATTCGAGTTGGTGAAAAAATGACCAAGAAAAAAGTTGAAAAAAACAAAAAACAAAAAAAGGAAAGACTTGCAAGCATCCCAGCTGCCCATAAAGGACAGGCAATGATGGAATACTTGATGACATATGGAGTTGCACTTGTTGTAATTCTAATTGTTTTGGCCGTTTTGGTAACAGTAGTATTGCCAACATTAAAGCCACCAGAAAACTGTCAATTTAGCCAGCCAGGACTTTCGTGCAATGTTAAAAAGCATGCAATTTTAGCAGACTCTTCAAATAACGTAAGATTGGTGTTCCAACTAGATAATCAGCAAAATGGACAAATAAATGTTCTTGGAGTTCGATGCTCAAGCGCACCAGCTGCAAACATCCAAAAAGCACAGGTTATCCCAAGATTATCAACAGCAATATCAATCCCACAAGGAGGATCTAGAGTATTGGGAACTAACACAAGTACAGTAACTACAGTAAATTGCTACAATGCAGATACAGGAGCAATAATGCAACTTGCACCAAACTCTGAATTTAAGGGAAGTTTGGCAATAGTATATACATCTCAGGGAGATGTTGCAGGAATAGAAAAATTAGCAGTTGCAACATTGAGCGGAGTAGTACAAGCACAATAAAAAAAATTAAAATTTTTAAATTTTTTTTAACTTCCGTATTTTTTACCTTTTTCTAATAAATTCAAAATAAGAGGAATTACATTTTGTCCATCTATTTTTCCAAGAGAACCTTGAGCAGATTCAAACTCATCGAATTTTTTGGTTTTATCAGGCCTCTCATCTTTTCCATAAACTAAAAACGGAACGGGATGGCCAGAGTGGGCTTTTCTTGAAACAGGAGTCGAGTGGTCCCCTGTCACAACCAGATAGGCCCCACTTTTGACTAAAGAAGGGATTAATTCTTTATCAACTCGCTCAATCATTTTCTTTTTAAGGGCAAAATCACCATCATGACCAGCATTGTCTGTTGCTTTAAAGTGGAGGAAAACAAAATCATGGGTTTTTAGAGCATCTAGAGTAGCTTTTGCTTTTGCAGATAAATCAGTATTTTTATCTCCAGTTGCAAGAGGAACGTCCAAAACGTTCATTCCGATATATCGGGCAACGCCCTTGTATAATGCACCGCCTGCAACGCAGGCTGCATCAATCCCGTATTTTTCTTTAAAAGTTGGAACTTTAGTGAAGGTTGCAGCGCCTCTTAAAAGAAGAACATTTGCCGGAAGAGACCTTGATGAGTTTAGAGGAGAAGAAGCAAGCCTTTCCATAGAAATTTTTGTAAATTCGTTAACAATTCGAGCAGTTTTTGCACCATCCTTGTTTAAGGGGGTGCATTGAGGAAGAATTTCGGATTCGTGTGCATCAGTTGCAGTTATTGCTGGAGATAAAGCAGGACCTCTTAAAATAAGGGCTCCTCGGTGTTCAGATGCGCTTTTGAAAATCACTTCAACATCATCAATTTTCATATTTAGAAGAGGAGCAAGCTTTGAACTTGTTTGAGTATCTACTCGCCCTGCTCTTCGATCAACAATTTTTCCATCCTTAATTGTTGCGAAATTTGCCCTAAATGCGACATCGCCAGGAAGAAGAGTCATTCCTAAACCTAATGCCTCCAAAGGACCCCTTCCTTGATAAATTGAATAGGGATCATAACCTAAAATATTCAAGTGCGCAGTATCGCTTCCAGGAGTGACAAAAGGTTTAACTGGATAAAGTTGACCCAAGCTTCCTTTTTTTGCAAGGGAATCCAAGTTTGGCTTTTTTGCCACTTGAAGCGGAGTTTTTGGAGTTGGGAGATCTCCAACTCCATCCATAATAAGAAGAATTGCCTTTTTTGAATTTGCCATGAAGTATTAGAAAGGAAAAGAAATAAAACTCAAGCATTCTAAAGCAATAAGGAAAATAAAAAGATATATAAACACAAACAGCCATTATAATTAACAGTAAAAATACTAACTTTAGAATTAAACAGGTCTAAAATGAGGAGAAAAAAATGACAAAAGAAGAACCATCAGTATTTAGAAGAAAAAGTCAGAAAGAAGAGATATTTAGTGCATTAAATGGAATTTTCCAATTGCCAGATTCAATAATTGAAGCAGAATTTCTCAAGGCAGCCAGATTAATGGTAGATAAAGGATTTGGAGAAATCTGCATCGAATTTGTATTAGAGAGAATTGATAAATTTGGAGAACCTAGAGGAGCCAGAATATTAGAAAGAGTTAACGAAATTCTTGATGGAAAAGGAAACCCAGTTAGAGATTCGAACGAAGCAAGAACAAGCGAAATCAGATTTAAGGGTCCTGGCCCAGCAACAGTTGAAGCACCCCCAAGACTAAGAGTAGTTAGAAGCGGCTAATTGAAAAGCGATTTAAAGAGAGAAGACCAATAGAATTATACCTAAAATAGGGAGATTCTAATGGTTCTTTGTTTAATTGCAGCCGCAGTTTTTCTTGTTTTATCAATTTTTTCAGCTAAATACAGGCCTCTTGCAAAGGAGGCAGTTAGATGTGTCTTTAGAACAATAACGTTTAAGCCCTGTGACACGGGGCTGGATGAGCAATTAAAAGCAGAAATTGTTTCATCAGTACTCAAATTCTCACCAGCAATTGCAAAAATAATCAACAGGAATTTTACAATTCTTTCGTGGATTTTTGTACTTTTAAGCATTGCAAGTTTTGCATATATGATTTATGGAGGGTATAATTTCTATGTCTATGGAAATTGTGATGGACCAAATGCAACGCAAGCATGCATACTCAACGATTTAACTGGAGATTATGGACGATTTAGCAGCCCAACGCAATTGATTGCCCCAACATCACTAAAAGGAATTAACAGTGGAAACCCAAATGCAAGCGTCGTAATTGTTGAATTTGGATGTTTCACTTGTCCATATACCAAAAAAGCAGAACCAACAGTAGAGAGATTGCTTAAGGAAAAGAATGAAACTATTTATTATGTGTTCAAACCGTTCCCACTTCCAAACCATAATAACAGTTTTGATGCTGCAAGAGCAGTTTTGTGCGCAGAAAAACAAAATAAATCATGGGAGATGAGAGAAGAAATATTTAGAAGAATGGAAAGTTGCACAACTTCAGGAGAACTTGCAATAAAAACAGTTGCCAAAAACGTCGGATTGAACATGAGCGAGTTCAATATCTGTTTTGACAATAATGAAACAGGCCTTGCACTAAGCGAATATATACAAGAAGGAAAGGATTCGCATATTTATGCAACTCCGACTTTCTTCATAAATGGAAAAGCAGTAGTTGGACCAAAAACATATGAAGAAATGAAAAGACTAGTAGAAGAGGCGAATTAACTTGATAGATAAAAACGAGTTTCCTTTCTTTGTAAAAAACCCAAATTTGATTTACCTTGATAGTGCATGCACAAGCATTAAACCGCAAAAAGTAATTGATGCGGAAACTTCATATTATGAGGAATTTGGGGCATGTGCCGGCAGAAGCGCACATAAATATGGAAGAAAAACCAGCGAAAAAATAGAAGAGAGCCGAGAAAACATTGCGAAATTTGTAAATGCAGATGCAGAGGGCACAATATTTACAAAAAACACTACAGAGGGCCTCAACATAGTAATCAAGGGAATTGATTATTCCAAAAAAAGAAAAGTAGTAACAACGGATCTGGAACATCATGCCCTTATTTTGCCGCTTCTTCGACTTAGAGATGAAGGAAAAATAGAACTGAAAATAATAAAATCAAAAGAGGGACTAATTAGCGAAGAAGCATGGAAAGAGGCAATTGATACAAATACTAAACTAGTTGCAACACATTCATCTAGTAACACAACAGGAATATTTCAGAATATCACACTTATTTCGAAAATTGCACATGAAAAGGGAGCGCAAATTCTTATCGATGGAGCTCAAGGGGTCCCGCACAAAAAGTGCGATATGAAAAAAGAAGGCATTGATTTTCTTTGTTTTTCATCCCATAAAATGATGGGCCCAACAGGAGTTGGGGCACTTTGCATGAAAAAAGATTTACTTAGAGAAGTTAAAGAACTTGTTTGCGGGGGAGGAACAGTAAAAACAGTAACTTTAGAGAAAGTTGAAATGCTCCAAAACCACGAAAGATTTGAAGCGGGAATTTCAGATTTTGCAGGCATAATTGGTTTTTCGCAAGCGTGCAATTACATAAATCAAAAGAGTTTTTCCAAAATCGAAGAACACGAAGAAAAACTTAGATCTGCATTGCTTGAGGAATTGCAAAAAGCAAATGCCAGAGTATTGGGAGATTTAAAATCAAAAAGAAGCGCGCTTTACACATTCAACATAAATGGAGCAAAAGCTCACGATTTGGCGCTTATGCTAGATAAAGAAGATGTGGCAGTTAGAAGCGGATATTTTTGCGCCCAACCCGCACTCGATGCGCTTGGATCAAAAGAGGGAGGCGTGAGGGTTAGCGCCTATGCATATAATAGTTTGGAAGAAATTAGAAAATTTGGGGAAAAATTAGGAAAAATTGCATCTATTTATTCTTAGAAAGTTTGGCTTCTTTTTCTTTCTTTTTAGCTTCATTCCAAATTTTTACGGCTTCATCAGAAGTAACTTTTTCATTAGTGAGAAGCCAAGGCTTTCGACCAATGAATTTTTTTAAAATTCGATCAACAAGCATTTCACTTTGAACCTTTTTTTCTCGCTCACAAATTAGAATTAATGTTAAAGTAACCCACAATACATCGCCCAACTCTTCTTCAATGTTGTCCAAATCATCTTTTTTTAGAGCCTCTTCAAGTTCCACAACTTCATCTTTTAAAAATTTGAAGTATTCTAAAGAAGGCTTAACTGAGCACCAAGGACAAACCGAAAGATTCTTTTTTGAAAGCGAAATTAAACTAGAAATGTTTTTCATGAAAATAAAGATGAAGAATTAAGATTAAATAAATAAGAGGAGAAATAAAGTATGATGAAAGGCGAAGGTAAAGGTACTGCGGTTGCTCTTGCACCTAAAGAAAAAAACAAAAGCAAAGCCAAAATGGATCAAATGATTGTAATTTTGGATGGAGAAGCGAAAATAATCTCTGATAAAGAGGAGAGCAAATTAACCAAGAATGATAGCATATTCATAGCAAAGAATAGCGAATATGAAATAGAAAATATTTCAAATGAAATATTGATTTTTGTCGTTATAGAGGGCAAGAAAGAGGAAGTAGAAGGCGTTGGGGGCTAAACTTTTATTTCACAGATTACTTTTGTTCCCTTTAAAACTGGATCATAGAGAGTATGATTTTCATTGAATTTTGCCCTCAGTTGAATAGTGGATCCACTTAAAACGCCTTTTTTGATTAAATCTTTTGAAAGAGTTTCATAAAAATTAGAAGTGATAGTATTATCTAAAACTGCCCGAATTATTCCAAGGGTCAAAGCGCCTTTGAATGAAAGAGGCTTTAGCATCCGTTTTCCTTCTTTTTCAATTGCTTCATAAAAAAGAATTTCAACAGGTTCTTTAGCGAGATTTCTCTCAATATCACGAGTTTTTATCACAAATAGAAAAAATAAAGAAAGATAATATAAATTGCTCGAAATCAGCGAATGTAATTTTGGCCATCTTCAGGAGAAACCGGGTCTTTTCTAATAAAATCAGGAAGGTATAAATCCTCGACCAAAGTTTCCTTTTTTATTGAATATTTTCCAGAAGATTCACTAATTGTCCATTTCAAAAGAGCCGATGGGTATGAGCGCTCAACCGTTAGAAGAATAAATGAACCCTCTTCGATTTTTGGCGCAATCAAAAGTTTTTTGTATTTTTCAATTCTGGATGGAAATTCAGCAGTTACCGAGTGGGTGTTGTATGGAGAAGTCAAAAGAATCTGCTCAGAATCTGCAATAAAACGGGAGTAGGAATTTTCAGCAGTGATTTTGAATAAAAGAGTCAAAAGAGGCAAGTTTTCATTAGATAGAAGCTTCTTTTTTGAACCAACTAATTCCAGCTTGTTTTTGGTTAAAAACTGAGCAAGACTATTCATATTTGTAAGGAAATAAAAGCGCTTATTTTTGTAATCATATGCAACTCCGATGTAGTGATTGTAATAGGTTTGCTGAGGCTCAAAGACAAAGAGGAAAAAGTTTCCAAATGTTCCCTTGAAATTGTAGAAACGAGATTGAGGATAGAGCTTTTTCATCTCATCAATTGCAGTAGTTTTAAGTTTAGAAAATTCATCTGCATCCATTCCGTTGAGGGAAGTTTCTTCAAATTTGATTGCTTCTTCAAGAGCAGAAACTGCAGAAAGTTGAGGATCTGGAAATGCATTGAAGGTTCGCAAGGTAAAAGAATCGCCAGTTGGCTCCAAAACTTCCAAAAAGTAAGTAAGAGACACTTGCATATTATTCATTTTGGATTCTTGGGAAATCACATACTCAACAATTTTTTTGTTGTTTTTGAGAATTTTCAAATTTTGAAGACGAATATAAAGAGAACCCGGTCCATAATTCATCGGAAGTTGAGTGAAAACCACTTTGTATTCTCCATTAAGATATACACTTTGACCATTTTCAACAGACATTTTTCCATCTGCAGGATTTATTTTAGAAGTTTTTGCCATTTTAAGTAAAACACTTAGGAAATATAAAAGATTTTTGATTGTGCAAAGAGATAAATAAATGAAGAAATAGATTTGAATATGGACATTTTTCAGGCAGTAATTTTAGGAATAGTTCAGGGAATAACTGCATACATTCCAGTAAGTAGCAAAACACAGGTAATTCTTTTTGGAACAATTCTTTTTGGACTTTCATTTAAGGAACTTCTATCATTTGCAATTGCAGTACATATTGGAGATATAATTGCATCAATCTATCTTTTTAGAAAAGAACTTGTTTCAATGATCGGAATAGTCCCAAAAACCAATGAAATTTGGAAAATAGAAGAATTAGAGGAGCACAAAAAAACATTTTATTTTATGGGAATTTCTCTCTTTTTTACTGCTTTGGTTGGAGTCCCGCTCTATTTAGGAGTCAGAGGATTTTTCAGCGACATTGCATCAAATACGCTTTTGGCATTTATAGGATTGATGTTAATTTTAATGACAGTAATACAATACGTTTCAAAAAAAGAAGGGGGAGATGCCAAACTCAATTTAAAGACAACAATAATCAGCGGAATGGCACAAGGGCTTGCAGTTTTGCCCGGAATAAGTAGAAGCGGAATAACTACAAGTTCACTCTTGCTTCAAAACATAGACAAGCAAAGGGCAGTGAGGCTCAGTTTCATAATGAGCATCCCGATGATTAGCGCAGCAGTCCTATTATTCAACTTTACAGATGGATTTGAGAAACTAAGCATACCAATCGTAATTGCAGGGATAGTTGCATCAACAGCTTCATCATATTTGACAATGAATTTTATGCTTGAATTAGTAAAAAGAATAAAATTCTACTATTTTACATTGATAATAGGGTTGATTGCACTTATCCCATTTATACTAAGTAAAATCGGACTAATACATTAGCACATTCGACGCATGTTTTCCTTGATTTCTTTTCCTCTGGAAAATAGCCTTTTTTCTTCCTCTGTTTCTAAAAGAGGAGAAGGAACGTGAAGAGGCTTTCCATTTTTATCAACTGCAACGAAAACAAAATCAGCACACGCAATGATTAGCTTTTTCTCGCCACTTTGAGTTTCAGATTCGGCTTTAACACGAACTAAAAGAGAAGTCTTACCAACATAAATCACATTTGCAGTTGCAATTACAGTTTCACCTAATTTTATGGGTTTTTGAAAGACCAAATTATCAACACTCACAGTAACGCAATCAGTTTTTGCATATCTTGTTGCTGCAATATTTGCTGCTTTATCCATCTGCGCCATCAAAACGCCACCAAAGAGAGTTCCATAATGATTGGTTTGACCGGGCATCACAATATCGATTACAGTTGCCTGAGCAAGAGAGATTTTTTGATTCATAAGAACACCAAATCAGTAAGAGAAGAAAACTGAAAGTTGAATAACAAAAATAAATAAAGCAAATAGAATATTAAAAAGACAACCCCCACGAATTTGCCAAGATAGGGAAAGAAAGAGGAAAAAATAAATAAAAGGAAATCAGATAAGAGAGCAAAAACAAGAACCAGGGTGAAGATAGGCAAAACCAGAATTGAAATTGGGTTTATAGTTGCTGCAGAACCAAGAACCAAAGTAAGATTGACCAGATTACTTCCAATGGAATCACCTAGAGCAAGAGAGTATTCTTTTTTTCTAAGAGCGGCAATAGTTGTTGAAAGCTCGGGAAGAGAGGTTCCAACTGCAACAAAAGTTGAACCAATAAAACTTTCAGAAAGATGAGCTGTTTTTGCCAAAGAGACAGAAAAATGCACAACAAACGAAGACGAAATAAGAACTAAAAAAATCCCTATAAAAAAGAAGACAAACGAAAAGGCTGCCTGTTTTTTAGTCAAATTAAATTGCTTTTCTAAATCATCAGAAAACTTCTTTTTTAGTGAATAAATGCAGTAGAGAACAAAAAACAAGAGAAGAAGAAGTCCATCAAAAAGAGACAGAGAGTAGTTTAAAAGAGAGCTTCCAAGTAAAATTAGAATTGTCAATGAGGAAGTGGAAATAAGAACCAGACGAATTTCTTTTTGATCTTCAGCAGAGATTTTTACGCCATAAAAAAGGGAGCCGATGCCCAAAATAAGAAGGATATTTGCAATATTAGATCCAAAAACATTTCCCGCAGCAATTTCTCCCTCAGAAGCAGTGGAAGAGAGGACAGAAATAGTAAGTTCAGGCAAACTCGTTGTGAGAGCAACTAAAAGAAATCCTACGGCCAAGGAAGAAATTTTGAAATATTTAGAAAGATTTGAAACGTGATCGACAACCAAATCGGCAGATTTCCCAAGAAGAATTAGGAAGAAAATAAGAGCAGAAAACTCAAACAACATAGATATGAATAACAGGGAAGAAATAAAATAGTATTTTGCAAATTCAATTAATGGACAAAAAAATAAGCTCACTCATACCCACAATAATCCTAATCGTATTCATTGGACTTCTACTAAGCATCATCAGAACGAGCATCTTTGGCCATGTCGAAGAGGAAAAGCACATATACTTTGAAATAGTGTTTTTGCTTTTACTTGCAGTTGCAGGAGAACTAGCAGTGATTTACCTAAAATTGCCCTCAGTTATGATATTGATGGTTTTGGGAATTTTTTTAAGCCATAGTTTTATCGAGATTTTTTGGAATTATTTGAGCTCTTTTAACATTCCTTTTATTCCAAAACAGAACCCAGAGATAATAAGGCTTGAAAATATAATTCAGGTTTTTTCACAACTAGGAGGAGTAATTTTATTATTCAAGGTTGGGCTGCACAATAAAATAGAGAGAATATTTTCCAAGGAAAATATAATTGTTGCAGTACTTGGAGTTGTTTTTCCTTTTATTGCAGGTTTTTTATATGCTACAATTAGTGGAGAAAATTTTGCATATTCAATGTTTTTAGGAGCAGCCCTCACAGCCACAAGCGTAGGAGTAAGCGTTGCGATATTGAAAGAAGCAAAATTAATAGAAGAAAAATTTGCACAAATAATAATAGGAGCAGCAATTATTGATGATGTTTTAGGCCTATTGGTTTTGTCCGCAGTTTTGAATGTCTCAGGAGGAGAATTTACAATAGAGCCTATTGCAATTACTCTTTTAAGCGCAATAATTTTCATGAGCGGAGCCATAATTGCAGGAAATAAAATAATTGAGTATTTGGATAGGAAAGAGTTGAGCGCAAGACGGTTTCTTTTAGTTTTATGCGTGATGCTTTTTTATGCGTACATCGCCGAATTCATAAAACTTTCTGCAATAGTCGGAGCATTTATGGCAGGAGTGATATTGAATAGAAGCAAGCACATAAGTGAAATTGAAGAGAAAACATATGGACTTGAAATGTTATTTATGCCCATATTTTTCATTTCATTAGGAACACTTGTGCAGGTTGATGCGCTAATACAATTTAGCATTCCAATTTTGATAATCAGTGCAATTGCACTTTTGAGCAAAATAATCCCATGTGCAATTGGAGCGATAGTGGCGAAAATTCCAACCAAGGAGAGCCTATTAATCGGAGTTGGGATGGCTCCGCGAGGAGAAGTTGCATTAATTGTTGCAGCACTTGGATTAAGTGCAGGAGCGTTAAATGGTGCGCAATATTCAATAATTTCAGCAATGGCACTAATTACAACTTTTGTTGTGCCTCCAATTATGACCCAAATAATAAAACAAAACAAATGAAAGAGATAAAAGAATTGAAAGGAAAAATGAGAAGTATGATAAGAGCCATAATTTTCGACATGGATGGGCGGATTGCTTAGGCTTAATTCAAATCAACCAAATAACGAATCGCTACATCCTCAAGAACACTTGTGGAGTCAATCATAGGAACATTTGAAGGTAAATTTATCAACCTTAAATCCGTGCATCCCAAAATAAATGCCTCTGCACCATGGTTTTCCAAATTTTCGATAACTTGAATGACTCTTGTTAAATCAGCAGAGAAATTGGTCCCATTAAGAATCTTGAAAATAAGGTCGCTGATCATTTTTTGTTCATCTTTGGTTGGCACCAGTGCCCCAATTCGATGTTTTGATAATTCTCTTTGATAGAGACCTGCATTTATTGATGTTGAAGATGCTAAGAGGCCCACCTTTCCAAAACCTTCAGCAGCCATCCTTTGTGCAGTCTCATCAATAATGCTCAATATAGGCACCTTTGAAGAAGCCCTCATTTCTTCTATGAAAATATGCACCGTATTGCAGGGGATTGCAATCTTGCTTACCCCTGCAGATTCCAGCAACTTGATAGAATCGAGAAGAACAGAGAGATGCTCTTTTGAAGGTCGGCTATAGACCAGATCAGATTCCAAAACAAGGGAAAGATTAACAGTATGACAAAGAATGGAGGGTTGGATCTTTGTTGTGTCCCTTACTTTCTTGACAACATTTGTGCAAAATAATTGGCTGGTCTGAACCCCTAAACCTCCAATCACACCTAACGTTTTATGTATCATGAAAGGTTGGTTAAGTGAGTAACCTAATATATTTAGTTGAATAATATTCAAATAATCAGCATAAATTTATAAGAAATTCGTATATCATACAAATTATGAAGAACATAAAGACTAAACTAATAGAAATGTTTAGGATTGGGCATTGTACTCCCCAAATTGCCAGAATAGCCAGAGATACCAAGGAAGCTGCAACAACAATACACTACAATGTGAAAAAACTAGAAGATGAAGGCGCAATAAAAACTTACAAAGCAGTATTCGATCACAGGAAGATCGATCAAGGATTTTGTGCATTCGTCATGATAAGTATTTCTTCGGATGAGTATGGCAACCCTGAAAGGATAGCGAAAGACCTTGCCCGAAGTGCCAATGTCGAAAGTGTAGACATCTGCACTGGAACATGGGAGATAATAATCAAAGTCAGAACAAAGGATCAGGTCGAATACTACGAATTAGTAAAGAATTTTGTATCTAGGAAGGGGATTAGAAAAATTATAACCATCAGCTCGTTAAAACAGCTAAAAAGTGAATTTATCGAACTATGATTTGTCGTTCCATTTAGAGGAAAACAGACCAGATAAACAAAATAAGGGCCACGACCGAGAATCGAACTCGGGCCTAGAGGGCCACAACCTCTCACGCTGCCATTACGCCATCGTAGCCAGTCAAATAAATTTAGCAAAAAGCTTCAGTAGAAACTAATTCGCTAAAAGTAGCATACTAATTGTTTGCCTATTTGTTTAAAATCATACTCATTTTAGAGCATTTTGATTTTTCAAGAACTTTTGAGCCATCACCACAAAAGAAAGAAACTTCCTTGGCATTTGTTTGATCAACATAATCAACTAAATCATTGAAATCTGCATGATCGGAAAGAGTAAATGCAGCATGAGAAGAAAAACGATATTTTTCTGCCCAGCCAGTTGCAACGGCACAATAAGTTCTGCGATTGTAAGCTTGCTCAATCTTTTTTGCAAATGAAAAATTTGCAAGACGCATTTTAACAATTGCAACAAATGGATGGTTGAATGCTTCTTCCGCCTCATCACTTCCAACACAAATTCTTGAGAGTTTTAGTCCATGATTATCGTAAACAGAGCAAAATTCATCTATCTTTTTTGAAACAATTGGAGTTATTCCATATTCGTTTAGGATTCTAATTAGAGACTGTGCTTTTCCAAGTTCGTAAGAACCGAAAATAAGGTTTTTGTTTTCGTGAGTTTTGACAAATGAAGAAATTTGTTTAATTACATCGCTTAAATCAGGAAAAACATATTTCGGATCTCCATAAGTTGCTTCCATGATTAATTGGTCGCAATCCTCAATTTCACATTTTAAATTGAAGATGTTTGGTTTTAGTGAAAAATCACCGCTATAAATTATCTTTTTTCCATCAGCTTCAATAACTAATTGCCTTGCGCCTAAAATATGGCCAGCATCGAGCATTTTTAAATTGGGAAAAGAAGAAATTTCTTTATCAATTTTTGCCAAGTCGCAGGTTGCTTTAGAAGAAATAAGATGTTTTACCCTTGAAGTCCCAAACAAATGATCAGAGTGTGCATGAGATAAAAATGCAATATCTCCTTTTGAATTATCGAGAGAAATAGAGCAATCGTCGAGTTGAATCTTCATCCACTATTTAACAAGGACAAAATTAAAAACACTTGATCTAGGAATCTTCATCTTGCAAGTATAGATATCGGATGGAATTGTGAATCAGAAGAGCCTTTTTTTCTCCAACTCCTTCGATTTTTTTCAATTCTTCAATAGAAGCACTAAAGATTTTATCAACAGAGCCAAATGATTCGAGAAGTTTTTTTGCAAGTTTTGGACCAACAGTTGGAAGGGATTCGACAATTGATCTTGAGAGGGCAGAAGGAGTCAATGTTTTTCTTTTTGCATAAATTCGCATAGGGTGATTTTTCGTATTCTGCTCGTGCTTTGCAAAATGAAAAATTAATTCCGCAGTTGAATCCAAATCTTTTGTGAAAAAAAGAGAAACTCCAAAATCAGAAATTAATGAAGTATAAGCTCCTAAAAGAGCACTTTTGGAAAGACGGTTTGCATCAGCTGTTCCTTCAACAATAATAACAGCGCGAGGATAGTTTTCAAGTAAATTGGGAATTTGTGAAAAAAGTCTTCCATCAATTATAGATTGCTCAAAATCATTGCGAGTTTTTCTTTCAATGATTAAATTTGAGGAGCAGATGAAATCCCCAACTTTAAGCATTGATTTTTTTGGAGAGGCTCCAAAATTTTTAAAAAGATCGACAAACTGATCACTTTCACGCGTATCAACAATTATTTCAACACTCAATCATTTCACCGTTTTCATAAATTCAGCAATTTCATCAAAGCTCATTGAGCAACCCGAATATTTGACTGAAAAAAGAGCAGCTTCAAGAGCATCTTTTTTCAAATCCCCAAAATGATCAAAAAATCCTTTTTCATAAGCAAGAACAACTAATTCGCAACTTCTTAATAGATTTAATTGAGAATACGTTGATGAAATTGCACGCAAATTTTCCTTATTCACCATAATGTTTACAGAAAATTCGTCTTCCAAATGTTTTTTTAGAAGAAGAGGAGATTCGACTAAAAGCCTCGTTGTGCGCTCATCAACAAGAACATAGGGGACATCCAAATCAACACTGGATGCTAAAACTTCAGCTTCGCCAGAACCGACTAATTCCAAAGGTTTTCCAGAAGCAAAATAGCAATTGTTTGCGGCTTTTTTAAACTCCTGTGCTTTTTTTGTTGATGAATCAGTAAGGCCAATAAGAATTCCTTCATCAATAAGTTCTTTTATTTTAAGAGCAGAAAAAAGATATCGCTTTACCCGATTTTCAATCGGATAATCAACGCATTCGGAAACAACTGAAGGAGGGATTAGAAATCTGACATTGTGCTTTTCACTAAAAAAACGAAAAATACCTTCAAGCGTGATTGAAGTTAAAGATATCAAAACGCCTGAATCAACAACGATATCGCGGGTTTTCACTAACTAAAATAGGAAACAAAGTTAATAATGATTTTGAAAAAGAAGGAGAAATTAGTTTATAAAGAGTTATAATAATAAGTAATTTATGGAGATGCTTAGAAAGGCAGCAGAAGATAAATATTGGAAAGCATACTTCACAAATCCACAAACAACTAGAGAAGAAATAAAACGAGCACAACGACTTTTTAGTGTAAAAGGAAGATACGAACCGCTAATACGGATGGGTCAAGGTGGAAGTGGAGTAGTTCATGCAATTCAAGAGAAAAAAAGCGGGAAACTAAGAGCACTCAAAATCCAAAAAGAAGAAAGCACAGATGCACTTTCAATAGCAAATGAGAAGAAGATACTTGGAGATTTGAGGAATTTTGAATCAGTTGCGCACCTAGCAAGAGAAAAATCATCAGGTAATTTGGAACCATTTATGATCATGGATTTTCTTGAAGGAGTTGCGATTTCAGAACTAAAGGGAGAAACTGCAAGGAGAGAAAATAGAAAAGAAACATTCCAATTGCTAAACAAAATTGCTCAGATATATGCAAAACTAGTAGAGGAATACGGAGTGCTTCACAGAGATGTAAAACCAGGGAATTTGATTTTTGATAGATTTGGAAACGTGTATGTAATAGATTTTGGAATTGCGATAAAAGAGGCGACAATAGGAAAACTAGAAACAAGTAGCGGGACAGTAAAATACATGCCAAGAGAAAGACTGATGGTTCAGGAGCACCGACGATCAGACATTTACTCCCTCGCAGTCATGTTTTTTGAACTAGTTGAAGGAGTGCATCCCCTTGCAGCACAAACAGAAGAAACCGTTGCAGATGCAGAACCTCTTTTGAATTCAGTAGTTGAATTTCACATGAAAGGAGAATTCCAAAAAACAATAGAAAGAAGTGCAAGCATGCCAGACAAATTTAAAGAACTTTTAATAAAGATGGCAGAAAAAAATGTGCAGCAAAGACCAGAATATCAAGAAGTAGAGGAAAGAATGAGAAGTATTGCACTAGAAATAGATTAAGAGAGGAATTTTCTTGCAATTTTTATTCGATCAACAAGTTTCAAATCCTCTTTTACTCGATCAAACATCATAGTTTCACCGGCATAAGAAAGGATTTCCTGTTTTTCAAGACCGATTTTAGTTGATGCAACTCCGAGGGAAAAACCCTGTGCATAAATTGTTGCAGCCATTTTTAGTTTTCCTTTTGTAATTAAATCAGTAACAAATCGCTTGTCCTTGTTTTCAAGATCCACTATAGAGAGCTCAAGTTTTGCAAAAAGAACATCGCATTTTGGATCCTCTTCGGATAATGTTGAAAGCAAACGCAGATTTTCTGAAACTTTTTCCAGTTTTGAGTGAAATGATACTTCCAAATATCGAGGTTTGGATAGAATCTTAGATAATATATAGGAAAAAATAGATAATTTGAGAAATGGGGAATCTGATGAAGCAGAAGCACGAATCATGATTTCGTCATTTAGTTTTCTCATACGTCGCTGATCTTTGTTTTTGAATGATTCATAAACTTCATTTGCCATTTCCCTAAACGATTTCACACAAACACCTACGACGTGAAAGCAAAGCTTAATAAATATATCATGATCATATCATGATTGTTGCATGATTATATTGCAACAATGTCATGAGAATGACGGTGCAAATGTGGCAGAGAATCAATATAAACCTATCGAGCTTCGCGAACAGATTCGCCAAGACTTACAGGAGAACTTAGACAAGTTCAAGGATCCAGTAGTTCTTGGAGAGTTAGTTTACAGGTTGATGGAAGAGCGCGAGAACACAAACAGGTTGCTCAAAACGCTTATGCAGAAGATTGATTCTCTTGAAGCAAAAATCGGATCAAATGCCCAAGCAGCTCCAAGCGAAACCAAGGAAATACCAAAGGAAAATGAGGTCCTTCTTCCGCAAGTGGATGAAGACATCATGAAAGTGGTGAAAGAACTAGGAAAGGCAACTGCTGAAGATATTAGATCCAGGCTTCACTACAAAGGCAAAAATGCAGCCAGTGCGAGATTAAATCGCCTCTTTGAACTTGGACTTTTGAAAAAGGTCCAGGTTGGGAAGAAAGTATTCTTTCTTCCGACTTAATTCATATTGATGGCAAGGCTCGGGAGCCGACACCTCCCGCCAACTCATCCAGGTTGGCTCCCGAACTTGTTATCCTCCCACCTAAGGCTAGAAACCGTTAACTGCGGTTTCTAGCATATAATACTCATTTAATAAAATCAAGAAGTTAGAGAAGATAAGATATTTAAACACTTAAGTTCAATATTTGAAAGCTAGAGACTAATTATAGAAATATACAATAGTAAAATCTAGCACCGATGAAAATATGAGGTGTAAATTATGGGATACGTAGATTATGAAGTTCCAGCAGAATTGGTTCCACAAGTAGTTGAAATGCTTTCCGTCGCAAAAGATGGAGGAAAAGTTAAAAAAGGAATTAACGAAACCACAAAGGCAATTGAAAGAAAAACAGCACAATTAGTTGTCGTTGCAGGAGATGTTACTCCAGAAGAAATAGTTGTCCATATTCCAGCATTATGCAAGGAAAACGGAATTCCATACGTGTTTGTTCCAACCAAGAAAGATTTGGGAGGAGCAGTTGGAATTGCAGTCGGAACATCTGCAGTCGCAGTTGAAAACCCAGGCGCAGCAACCGAAAAATTGCAGGACATCATCAAGAAGCTTCCAAAGCACGAGAAGAAGAAGTAATTTTAAGGTGTGATATTCATGGCAGATGAAGGATATCCTGCCGAGATCGTAGAGATTCGCGCAAAAACTGGAGTATATGGCGAAATATACCAGGTTCTTTGTAAGGTTCTTGAAGGTCCGGATGCAGGAAGAGTCATATTGAGAAATATCAAAGGTCCAGTCAAAGAAGGAATGATCGTAGTTCTTTTGGACACTGACCGAGAAGCTAAGGAAATTAAAGCCAGGTGAAAACAATGGTTAAATGTTCATTTTCTGGCAAGGAGATTCCAAAGGGCACTGGCATAATGTACATCAAAAAAGATGGTACAGTAATGCACTTCTTCTCAAGTAAGGAAAAGAAAAATTTCCTTAAATTAGGAAGAGAAGGAAGAAGGGTCAAATGGACTCCTGCAGCAAGACAATTCAAAGTAGATTCTGCAATAAAGGCAAAGAAAGAAGTAAAAGCTCCTGCAGTAAAATCAAAAAAGTGATTTTATGAAGGAAAGAACTTTGCTTTTATTAAAATCTGATTCGCTCCAGAGAGGGCTAATTGGAAGAATTCTTGAAAGGTTTGAAGTCAAGGGATTCAAAATTGTCGGATTAAAGATGATTAAGATCTCCCCTGCTTTAGCTAAAGAGCACTATGCACATTTGGTTTCAAAGCCATTTTATCCAGATTTGGAAAAATTCATGACTGAGAACCCAGTAGTCGCAGTAGTTGTTGAAGGAAAGGAAGCAGTCGAAGTTATCCGAAACATTGTCGGACCAACAAATGCTTCAAAAGCTCCAGCAGGAACAATTAGAGGAGACTTTTCAAACAGCACTTCAAGAAATATTATCCATGCATCAGATTCTAAAGAAGCCGCAGTTAAGGAAGTTGCAAGATTCTTTAAAAACGAAGAGCTTTTCAACTACAAACTCATAACTGAAGGTTTCCTTTACGCTTCAGATGAATAATTTTTTACTTTTTAAAAATTCTTATTTTAAAAATCTAGAACTAACTGCAAAGTAATCAACTAATTTAACAGAACCATCAGAATCATAACCCACTTGATCTAAGCGTCCCTTAAGATCAGTTTCCCGATAACCGCAGGATCGGACAAAATCGCAGAATCGATCAAGAGCTTCAATTGAAACGGACATTTGAACCAAAGGTTGTCTATAAACGAAAAACTTGGTTGCTTTGCCGACAATTCCCAACTCATGAAAATCAGAAAAAGGAAGATCAAAAGGTCGTTTTCCTGCATCATTTGGAAGTTTTCGTCTGGTGACTTTGACTACGCTTTTTCCATCAGAAGATAAAAATGCAAGAGAATCGGAACCTCCAGAGTGAAACCTTCGTGAAACCATTTGTAAACCGACAGGGTGCTCAGAAAGAAGATCATAATAGAGAGTAAAATCATGCTTTGGAGAAACTGAAGATTTGTCAACTCCATGAACAGCATCACATAATTTTCGATAGTTTGTACGAGTAGAAATGATCATTAATAGAAATAGTTAAGCAACATGAATATAAATAGATAACCACAAAATAAAATCATGATTACCCAAGCAAATACACGAGTTCACAGTGTCAGATTCCTAGCTCGTTTTGAAGATGCAAATGGAGACAAATTGAAAAGATGCAGAGGAGTTGCATCTAAAGAAGTGGAAACAAAAAGATTTGGAGCGCTTTTAGAAGGAGTAATTGAAGAAGCAGATAAATTGAAAAAAGGAGTTAGAGAGGATTTGATCGATTTAAAAAATGTGATTAATCGACTTAGAAATGCCCCAAGAGAAGAAACCATTCCAGCAAGATATTTGGATAAAAGCGGATTTAAACTTCTTGCCCAAATAAAAGGAGCAAAGGATGCAAAAGGGAGAAGAGAGATGATTGAGGCAACTCTTGGAAATGGAATATTTCCAAATGCAACATTAGATTTTGGAGATCTTGAAAGAGTGCATTTTGGAGGAATTTTCGATAAAGGAGCTTTTGATCAAGAGGGTTTTGAAAAAGGAGTGGAAAAATACCGTTTGGAATACCTAAAATCAAATACTTTAGTCCAAACCCCAAATTCACGAGTTTCATTAGTTAAGGCAGAAGATTTGCTTCACACAATGTTTATAGAGACAGAGGGGGGATTTGAAAGTATCACTAGCACAAGCAGATATGTTGCAGCAAATGCAAGAGTAAAAAATGATGGAAAAATGAGCGCAGCTATTTTTGAAATGGTTGCGATTGTAATTTCAATTTAATAGAAAACTAAATTTTATATTTTATTTTTTTAGAAATTTCATCCAGAACTTCTCTTTTTGGCCTCTCAATTGAAGAGATGAATGAAACTTTGAATTTATCTCCAGAGAATCGTGGGATCAGATGTAAGTGAGTATGTTCAACTTCCTGACCAGCAGATCGACCATCATTAATCAAAAAATTAATCCCTTCGCAATTTATGCCACTTAGGCGCATTGCAGAACTTATTTTCTGGGCAATTTCAAATAAATGAGCAGAGGTTTTTGGATCCATATCACGAACCAAACGAGAATGTTTTTTTGGAATAACTAATAAATGACCCAGATTTATCGGATTGATATCCATAAAAGAGAGAACCAAATCATCCTCATAAACTTTGGTTGATGAAATTTCGCCACAAACAATTTTACAAAAAACACATGGATCCATAATAAGAATATAATTAAGAAAAAATAAAAAGAAAGGAGATTATGGGTAACAGCGGTTGATTGTTCTTGGGAATGGGATAGTATCTCTAATGTGATCCAAGTTCAAAGTCCACTTGACCAATCGCTCAACGCCCAAGCCAAAACCAGAGTGAGGAACACTCCCGTATTTTCTTAAATCAACGTACCACTGGTAATCTTCAATTTTTAAGTTCTGCTCTTTCATACGAGTGATTAATTCATCGTAGTGCCAGATTCTTTCGGAGCCTCCGATGATTTCACCGTGCTTTTGGGGAGCAAGCAAATCAGCATTCAAAACAGTTCCGGGTTTGTTTGGATCTTCCCTCATGTAAAATGCCTTAATATCTTTGGGGAAGTTGTGAATGAAGAGAGGTTTAAATGTGTCTTTTGTTAAAAGTGCTTCTTCATCAGCACCGAAATCTTCGCCATGATTCATTTTGCCGCCAAGTTCATTAACCCGATCAACTGCTTTTGAATAATCCAATCGATCAAAAGGAAGAGTTACTTTTTCCAAATCAAGTGGGTCTCTCCCGCATGCTTTTAGAAGTTCTGGGTGGTGCTTGACCATATTTGAAACAACATGATGAACCATTCTTTCCTGAAGTTCCATGTTCATTTTTTGATCATAAAATGCCATTTCAGGCTCTAGGTGCCAATATTCTGCCAAATGTCTAATAGTTCTTGATTTTTCAGCCCTAAAAGAAGGAGCAAGAACATAGACTTTTTCATGAGAGTAGATGAAAACCTCTGCATACATTTGCGAAGATTGAGTCAAGTATGCTGGCTCTCCAAAGTAGTTCATTTCAAAGAGGGTTGCTCCGCCTTCGCAGCCTGATTTAGTAATAATTGGAGGAGGCAATTCGAAAAATTCCTCTTTTGCAAAAAATTCGCGTAAATAGTTTACAATGTATGATCTTGCCTTCATTATGTTTGTCATTTTTTGAGATCTAAGCCACAGGTGCCTAACATCCAATAGATATTCTTCAGAAAGATCCTTTGAAATTGGAAATGGCTCACCCTGTGAAATTAATTCATATCCAGTTGCCTGTATTTCATATCCACCTGGAGCCCTTTCATCCTTTTTTACAACACCACGAACAATAAGTGAACTTTCAACATAAGCAGATGTTGCAGCAAGCCAATCTTTTTCAGGAACCTTATCTTTTTTTACCGTTACTTGCATGATGCCGCTTGAATCACGAACAACAGCAAAGACCATGTTTCCGCTGGATCTGGTTCGATAAACCCAACCACGAAGAGAAACTTCCTTTCCTTCCAATTTTTCAAGAAATATTTTTGAGATCTGGCTAATCATACAGGAAAAATATCCAAAAACAAATAAAAATAGGTGTAAAAATAAAATGAGACAAAGATTAAAAAGAACTAAAAGAGAATTGAAAAATAGGTCGAAAAAATGGCAATGATGGAACCAGTAAGAATGCGCGAGGAGTTAACGCAAAGCCAAAGCTTACTAGTCGGGCAGGTGGCAAGAGTTTTCGGTTTTGATGAAAATTTGGTTCGTCAGTATGTCATGAATCCACCTCAGGAGAGGCTTCGAGTCGGATCTTTGGAATATAATGCAGCAAACTTAGCGCTAAAAATTCGAGAATTTGCAACAGAAAACCTCAATTTTAGAGCAGGCAGAATAAATAATGAGACAATGGCTCAAGTTATTGGAACATATTTCACATCACGAAGTTCTGGAAACATGGACCAATATAGTTTTGAAACATCAATAAGAGGGATAAACAGATCGGCAGGAAATTTGGGAATAATTAACCCTCGAAATGAAAATGAGACAGAAGTTTTTAGGATAAATTTGACCAGGTATGTTATGGTCAGAGAAGTTAATCCGCAGCTTGCGGATTTGATGCTTCCAACTATGGTAAATTCGTATCCGCCAGGATCGGTTCCAAGACCAGATTTAGCAATTGATTTTATACGAGAGCTTGGTTCAAGGGCAACAATTCTTCCAAACCCAGATGGGGGGAGAGATGTCGTAATAGATACGGCCGCACTTAGAGAATCGAGGCATGCATTTTTAGCAGAACACAGGGATGCGATACCCAGAAGAGCAAGAAGCTAAAATAAGTAAAAAAATCAGTATCTTCTTGTTTTATGGAATCTTTTTCTTGGGGGGTTTTCTCCAGAAGATTCAGAAGAATTTCGATTTTCTGAGCGATTTTGAGAGTAGCCAAATCGGGATGAGGAACTTGATCTTCGGTCTGGATACCTTCTTTGGTTTTGATAAGTTGAAGTTGGATTTCCTCCTTTCATCCAGGCAAAATCAGGGTGATCATCAGACATTCTTGATTCTTTTGATTCGCTTTTTCGAACAAAAGTAATTGCCTTTCCTTCGCTTCCCATACGACCAGTTCGCCCAACACGATGAACGTGTGCATCTGCAGATTGTGCGGGATCATAATTAATGACTAAATTCAAATTATCAATATGAAGACCACGAGATGCGACATTTGTTGCAACCAAAATGTCCAAAGAACCCTCTTTGATTGCTTCAATAACTGCATTTCGCCTAGATTGAGAAAGATCTCCTTGAAGAGATCCTACTTTGAATCCTTTTCGTTGAAGATCATATTCTAAACGTGAAACAGCCATTTTTGTTTCTCTAAAGATAAGGATTTTTTGACCCTGATGATTATGAAGAATTTCAACCAAGCGGGAAAGTTTTTCCATATCCGTAACTTCAATATATTCTTCCTCAACAGTAGATGCAACAGAAACGTCACCGACTTCAATCGTTTTTGGATTAACTAAATATTTGTTTGCAACCTGCATAACTGCATAATCAAGAGTTGCTGAAATTAAAACAATTAAGGGGTTGCATTTTTTTGCAGAATCCAAAATAAAAGAAACATCTTCAATAAAACCCATATCCAGCATTTGGTCTGCTTCATCAAGAACAACAGTATCGAATTTGGAAAGATCTATTTCTCCGCGTCTTGAAATATCTAAAAGCCGCCCAGGAGTTGCAACAAGAATTGGCATACCCTGCCGAATCGATGCAATCTGCACATCCATACTGGATCCGCCATAAACGACAGGAATGTTTATTTGAGTGTGTTTTGAAAGACTTTGAATTTCATTTGCCACTTGGACTGCAAGTTCACGAGTTGGAGTTAAGACCAGTGCATGCTTTGATTTTCCTTGTAAATAACGCTCAATTAGACCTATTCCAAAAGCAGCAGTCTTTCCAGTTCCAGTTTGGGATCGAACCAAAAGATGAGTACCAGATACCATAAGAGGAATTGTTTTTTGCTGAACAGTTGTTGGTTCAGTAAAACCTAATTCATTCAAAGCCAAAAGAATTTTTTGCGAAATGTTCAATAATGAAAAACCTGACAGAAAATTACCTCACAAAAAACAAACCAAAAGGAGCGTAAAGTGCTGATTTAGGTTTATTTTTACAAATTGTAATTGAAGAAAACATATTTATTCCTTGATAAAAATTAGAAAATAAGTAAAAAAGATTAAATTATTGCTTTGGTTTGACATCCAAGATGATACCAGCTGCAACAGTTTGACCCATATCTCTGATTGCGAATCTACCCAATGCTGGGAAGTCGGAGAATTTTTCAATTACCATTGGTTTTAATGGTTGGATCTTTACGACTGCTGCATCACCAGTTTTTAAGAATTCTGGTTTACCAGCTGATTGACCGGACTTTGGATCCTTCTTTTCAACTAGTTCAGTAATCTTACCTGCAAATTGTGCAGTGTGGATGTGACAAACTGGAGTGTAACCAATTGTGATTGCAGTTGGGTGGTTCAAGACAATGATTTGTGCAGTGAATTCAGCTGCAACAACTGGTGGGTGATTTGCTGGACCGATAACATCTCCTCTCTTCATGTCCTTCTTTTCAATACCCTTGATGTTGAAACCAACGTTGTCTCCGCAAATTGCTTCTGGCAATTCTTGGTGGTGCATTTCGATCTTCTTAACTTCACCTTTTGCGCCACCTGGCATGACAACTACCATGTCTCCTGGCTTCATTTTTCCTGCTTCCAATCTTCCAACTGGAACAGTACCGTGACCAGTAATTGTGAAAACATCCTGAACTGGTAATCTTAATGGCTTGTCAATTGGCTTTGCTGGAACCTTGAATGAATCGATAACTTCGATGATTGTTGGACCGGTGTACCAAGTCATGTTTGGAGATTTCTTTGTAATGTTGTCTCCACCATATGATGATGCTGGAATGAATGGGACTGTTTCAGTCTTGTAACCAATTGATTTGAGCATCTTTTCGACTTCGCCCTTGACTTTGTCGAATTCTTCTTTTTTGTATCCAACTGCATCCATCTTGTTCATGTTGACTGCAAATTGAGATACACCCAAAACCTTTGCCAAGAATGCGTGTTCTTTTGTTTGTGGCTGAACACCATCTTTAACTGAAACTACCAAGAATGCTGCATCTGCTTGAGAAGCACCAGTAATCATGTTCTTAACGAAGTCTTTGTGGCCTGGAGCATCAATAATAGTACAGTGGTACTTTGGTGTTTCGAATTCTCTGTGAGAAATGTCGATAGTAACACCACGTTCTCTTTCTTCTTTTAAAGAGTCCATAACGAATGCAAATTCGAAAGTTGCCTTACCTAACCGGGATGCTTCTTCCTTCAATTTGTTTAAAACCTGCTCAGAAACTGCGCCTGTTTCATACAAAATTCTACCTACTGTTGTCGATTTACCTGCATCGACGTGTCCGATAAACACTAAGTTCAAGTGTTCTTTCTTTGCCATATTCATAACCTCCTAAATACACATAATTTCTTTTTCTTGTTTAAGAGAGTAATTTACATTACTACCTTTAGAAAAAGTATAAACTGATTTAGTTGGCTGAGGTTTTTAAAGGTTTTGTCTTGAACAAAAAGGAATTAAACCGCACTAAACCTTGCGTGGAAACTTAATTATATAGTATAAATTAAGAAGCGAAATGAGGGAAGTTGCAAGATTAAGCACCATAAAGATAAGATCTGAAAGAAGATAAGCGTGGTAAGTTAGGAAAAGGCTTGCAACAAAATAAAGAACGCAGAATTCAAGGGGAACTTTTGCTTCTTTTGTTTTTACGGTCTGATATGCCTCATGAATCCAGCTTAGAAGCAAAAGGGTTAAACCCAAAATTCCAAACAAATCAGACATAAATGCCTAAAGAAAGAGAAATATATAAAGAGAGATGATTAAAGACCGCAGGCCGGAGCTAAGGATTCGGAGCGGATTTGATTGTGCCTAATAAGACAACATGCGCTCATAATTACATCGGGAATGGGAGTGTTTAATTCACGACCAATTTGATCTAAGGTCATGTTTCGATCCATCCCGGCCAAGACTCGTTCTCCAAGAACACCGCAGGGAAGATGATTAGAACTGGAATCAAAATGCAGTTCAGTGAGAGGAGTTAAGGACCTAACAGGTGCACGATTTAGAGGGGGAAGCGGACCAAGACAAGAGGATAAAGCGCAAGCAAAAACAAGAGATTTTGATAGATTTCTCATAACAAGTATAATTATAAGCTTCTCTTAAAAAGAATTTCTTATGGGAAAAAAGATGAGTATTGGGGAAGTTGAAGAACTTGCACAAAGCATCGAAAACGTCGCATATGACGAAGATTACATAAAAACCCAAAAAGCAATTTTGGAACTAGATAACAAAATAGACAACACAAACAAGTTCAGTGTTGAAATTTTAATGGCCGAAATCAAAGAGCTGCATTCAAACTTGAATAAAAAAAGACCGGATTTGGCAATGATTTTTGATTCAGAAATAAAATCACTAATTGCCCAAGCATACGAGAAAAAAGAGGGTTTTGGAGTCATAATAGATTAGGGGTGATAAAATGATCATATTTCAATTGGCACATGAACATGCAAGAGGAGATAGATTATTTGAAACGAGAGTCGAAAATTTCGATCAGGCAAGAAATTATTTGAGAAATGAGAGGGGAATGCGAAGTACGCAAATGCAGGATTGTAGCAGTAACATAACCAGAGAAATACAAACGCTTCGAGGGTTTTTCAATAGTGATTCGAGATTCGAAAGAGCAGTTGCACAATATAATCCAGTTGGAGTGAGAATGAATGAAGCAGATGCAAGACGAATGCTTAGAATTGAGGATGCGGATCGAGACCTGCATCTTTATGGAGTTGCCTTAGTTGGACAAAGAAGTGCAAACATACTTGTACTCACAGATGCAGGAGTTGCAAAACCAGAAAGAGAAGTTGAAACATCAAGACACGAACTTATGCACGGACTTGGGCACATACTTAGAGGAGATAATACCACATACAACATCAATGGAAGAGTGCGATCAATACATACGTATAGGGCATTTGAAGAAGCAATGACAAACTACGTTGCTGCATCAACATTTCCAAATGAAACCCAAAGACCAATGACATATCCATTTCACACAGCAAGCATGATATTGATGGAAAGAGTTGTTGGACCACAAGCACTAAGAAATGCAATAATTAGCGAGAATGGAAACTTTAGCGAAGTTCAAAGAATACTTGATCAGAATTTAGGATCAGGAACTTTTGAGAGGATGATGGATTCATTTGCACAAAATGATCCAGCCGGAGCATTTCGAGTGATTTCAGAAAGAATAAGAGCAAATTCTCAATACCTAGATGTCTATTCTGACACAAGAATGGTCAGGTTTGTTAGCACACTAACTCAATTAGCTCAAATGCGCGCCCAAAGAAATGAAAATTAAAGGGAAAGATCAATTTCCTCATTTTTTGAATTTCTTAAATAAACTCCTTTTTTATCAGTTACATGGCCAATAATTTGAGCCTTGAGATTGTGCTTTTTTGCAATTGAGATAATTTTCGAAGCTTCTTTTTCAGGAACAACAATTGCCATACCCACTCCCATATTGAAAGTAGTGTAAAGCTGCCTTTGATCTCCAATTGCATCACTTAATGCCTGGAAAATTGGAGTTAATTTTGGAAGAGAATCAAATACAAAACCAACATTCTTGTTTAATCTTGTAATTTTGGAAAAGGCTCCGCCAGTTATGTGAGCCAACCCATGAATTTCGCATAAATCAATCATTTCAAGAACAGGGGCACAATAGATTTTTGTTGGAATAAGCATTTCGTTTCCCCATTTTTTAATATCCAAAACCTTTCTTGCAAGGGTGTATCCATTTGAGTGGATTCCAGAACTTTCTAAACCAACAATAACATCTCCAGAAACGACTTTGTCCCCTAAGATTTGTTTTTTTATTCTCCCAACAACAGTGAATGTTAAGTCGAATGGTTTTTCTCCACCGTGAATTAATTCAGGAATAATTGCAGTTTCGCCTCCGATAATTGCACAACGAGATTGAGTTGCACCATCAACCAAACCTTCCATAATTTGCTCAACTAACACATCATCTTCTTTTGCAAGGGCAATATAATCAAGACCAACTAAGGGTTCAGCTCCAACGCAAAGAATATCATTTACACTCATTGCAACTGCATCGATTCCAACACTATCGAATTTATTTAGAGCTTGGGCAACAAGAAGCTTTGTTCCAACTCCGTCAGTGTGCATAACAAGAGTTTCATTTCCACACTTAAAGAGTCCGCCATAATGACCAAAAACAGGAAGAGGCTCACCAACTCCTTTTCGGAAATTGAAGGTTCCTTTTATTTTATCCCAAATAGAATCTTGGATTTTTTTAACATGAGAAACGTTGATGGAGTACTTCATGTAGAATAATTAATCTAAGAGGGATTTAAATGGTTGTTTAAAAAATGAAAAATCCAGGGGAATATCTAGGATTTATTAAGTTTCTCCTAGTAAGAGAAGAGAAGATTATGGTATTTGGAGGATCCTTTCTAAATTTCGCATCAAGGGTTTTGGATGCTGCAAAACGAGGAGGCTTAAGTAACCTCGAATTGAGAAAGCTTGAGAACCTTTTAACAAAAACAGGCAAAAGAAATACAGTTTTGTCAAAAGGAATACTTGCTGCCCTCAGTGAAGGAGGGGCAGGAAGAAAGGACATAATAAGATTTGGAGAGATTTTGCACCTTGCGGAAGATCGAGTTCAAAATGGAGCGACCAAAGCCTTCACTGCAAGTGAACAAAAGGAATTATCAGATATTTTCAAAAGATCATATATTTCAGCAAAAACAGCAAGATGGTTTTCAAGCCAAGTTGACGAATTGATCGCAGAAGAAATTAACGAGTTTATAGAAGGCAGCAGGGGAATAGACGTTGCAATACCTAGCAGAGCAAAGAGGAATAGAGAAATAGTTGAACCTGAAATTCCCCAGGAAAGGAAAAAAATGAAGTTGTGATTAATTTAGGCGAAAAAAGATTTATTTAAATTCCTTTGTTAAGATAAGAAATAAGTTCACACCGAGGTCTAAATTAATGAAAATTAAATTAACCCCAGAACTATCATACTTGATTGGGTTTTGGCGAAAAAGGAAAACATTCGAAGGAATTGGAGTAAAAGGAGAAGATTTACATCAAATTTTTAGCGAAGAAGTACTCCAAAAACAATTAACAACTTCAGAAAAACTTCTAGTCAATGAAGATAGGATTTATTTTTATCACACTGCATATAGGAAATTTTTCCAGGAAATTGAAGAAGACCAGCTGGAGAGATTCAAATACCTAAATGAATACGCAGCAAATTATTTGGCTGGCCTTTTTGATGCAACGGGTGGAATAGATGAAAAAGGAGTAGTGTTTCTAAATAAATTGAATCAAAAGGATGAAATGCTCTTTTTGAGACTTGGATTTATGATAAGAAGAAATGGAGACCGGCATGTTATTGAAAAACCAATCCTCTTTTTAGCATTTATAAAAAACTATGTAAAAATCCACAAAGACAACAAAGCATTTGAACTTATAAAGAAAAACAGAAACAGTCAATAGTTGTTACATAACTTTATATAGAAATAAAATTCCAAAATAAATTATGAAATTGGGATTAACAACTAAAACAAACTAATTCTATTTAGTTAGTCCCACAAAGTTTTGATAAAAAAGTGACTAACAGTTAGTTTGAATAGTTTCCCATTTTCGAGGTGGAAAAATGTATAAAGGGTGTTTAGAAACCAGGCAAAAAGGCGAATGAAATTTTTTCAAAACTAGATAGAATAAGAGTAAAAAGAAAGGATCCGATTGAGGAGCAGATAGAAAAGGAAAAACTAATTAGAAGAATACAGACTCAAATAGAGCAAAGAAATGAAGTGGTGTTTGTACTACCTGCATTCCCATTTAAATCAAAAAACAAAGTGAAAAAAGTTCTCGGAGATCTTCCTGATAAGGCAGAAGAATTAGCACTTGAAAATCTTGCCAGACTAGAAGAAGAGATTGTGAAAATTGAAAATGCAAGAATAAGACTAATTATTGCCCTGGATGGGTTTACTTATTCAGATATAGTTGAGATAGAGAGTGAAAAAGTCATTGTATATTCTCAAAAAATAGTTGAAAACTATGATCACAAACCAAAAAGGATAGAATGGTTTGATTTTTTTGAGGATAAGGGTAAAGGCGAAAAAATTCAGATTTTGCTTGATGAAAAATATTCTCAAACACAAAACGAAATAAGAAGAGAAATAGATGAAAATCAGAACACAACAAAGCAATATGCAGAATTATCCAGATTCTGGTTTGATGATTTGGATGAAGGGAATCTAAGCTCAAGAGCAAGAGAGCGAAGGGCAAAAGAAATAGCCCTGAGGATGATTGCAAGAAATAGGGCATATTCAAAGTATCTGGAGGAAAATTTTGAAGGCTCGATTCGCTTAAGCATACATAAAAGCCCAATAGAAGCAGAAAGATTTTGGGTTAATCTAATTCCAGAGAGTCCTTTTTGCAACGCTCCTTGGCACAATGTTGCACTAAAAACAAGCCAAGGGTGGAAACTAGTCAAAAAGATACAGGCGATCACTGAAGGTGCCAAACTAATATATGAAAATGGCATTCCAAGTCATTTTGAGCAGGTGGTAAAATGAGTGAAAGATACGCCGAAGAATTAAAAGAAGATTTAAAACTAGGGCTAAATTTAATTATGAGTATTAGAATTGACAAAATGATTTTCCAAAAGAGGTATTTATTATGAGAATTTTAACAGTGCATGCAGACTTTATTGAAGTAGATGTCAAAAAACAGGCAATTAAGGAACCAGAAGTACTAAATGGAACGTATCCAAAAAGATACGATGAAGTATTGGTTGTCTTTAGCGCAGTTGAAAAGGGAGATGAAAATGTCGAAGAAGTCTGCGAAAAACTAATTAAGGAAATAGTTGGAGTTAGCGACCAACTTAAATGTAAAAATATTCTTTTGCACCCTTGGGTCCACTTAACATCGAATCCAAGTTCGCCAAAAGTAGCACAGGAAGTTTTACTAAAAACTCAAAGCAAATTAAATGAAAAAGGATTTGTCTGCGATCACTCTCCATTTGGATGGTATAAGGCATTTAACATTAAATCAAAAGGACACCCATTATCAGAACTTTCAAGACAGATTGGAGGATTTGTTGAAGGCGGACACAAGCCAAAAAGCGGAGATGCTCACACACTAAATGAAGTACTATATAGTGTAATGCTTGAAGAAGCAAGAACAATCAGCTTTGCTCAGGATAAAAATGCATACCGAATAACAGCTGCTTTGGCATTTGCAGTTGCTGCAAAAATGAATCACCCAAATGCAAAACTTGGACTTGGGCAATTAACTGAAGATGGATTTTCAATGGATATTGATTTTGGACGAGCAATTTCCCCAAAAGAACTTCCACAAATGCTAGAGCAAATGAAAAAGGCAATAAAAGATGAAAAAATCACCCAAAAACTTTTGAAAAAGAAGGAAGCTCAGGAATTATTTTCAAAAAAGAATGAACCATATCTTTTGGACTTGGCAAATCAAACCCCAGAGGGGGCATACTTGAATGTAATTTGCGCGGGAGAAGTTTGCATTCCAAGTTACATTTCGCCATTGGACAATTTAGCCAAACTAACGGCAATCGATTTGAGTTGGGTTAGCGGTGCATATTGGTTAAATGATTCATCAAAAGCACAACTTCAAAGAATCTACGGTTTTTCATTCCCAAGTGAAGAGCAACTTCAAAACTTTTTAGTAATGAGGGAAAAGGCAAAGGACCGAGATCATAGAAAATTAGGAACTGCCCTAGATTTATTTTCTATACAGCAGGTTGCACCAGGAATGCCGTTTTTCCACCCAAAAGGAATGATAATTAGAAATGAAATCGAAGGATATTTGCGGAATTTGAATAACAAATATGAGATAGTTGAAATCAAAACTCCAATAGTTGTAGATGCCCAAATGTGGAAGGAATCTGGCCATTGGGATCACTATAAAGAGAATATGTACTTTACAACAATTGATGGCAAATTAAACGGACTTAAACCAATGAATTGCCCAGGCTCAATTAAAGTATTTAAAAATTCAAGAAGATCTTATCGGGAACTTCCATTAAGACTTGCAGAATTTGGTTTGGTTCACAGACACGAATACTCTGGAGTTTTATCCGGATTATTTAGAGTTCGTGCATTTACACAGGATGATTTGCACGTATATTGTACAATGGAGCAAGTTGAAGAAGAAGTTGAAAGAAGACTTAGATACATTGACGAATTTTACAGCGCTTTTGGGTTTGAATATTCACTTGAACTTTCAACAAGACCTCCAAAAAGAATGGGTAGTGATGAGCAGTGGGATGTTGCAGAAAATGCACTTAGAAAAGCACTTGAAAAACTTGGAAAGAAATTCAAAATTAATGAAGGAGATGGCGCTTTCTATGGCCCAAAAATAGACTTCCATATTAAAGATTCTCTTGGAAGAAGCTGGCAGTGCGCAACGCAGCAATTGGATTTCCAAATGCCTCAAAGGTTCAAAGTAACTTATGAAGATAAAGATTCAACTCAAAAAAATCCAGTTATTTTGCACTCTGTTGCGGCAGGTTCAATTGAAAGATTCTTTGCAATTTTAGTTGAGCATTTTGAAGGAAAATTCCCTCTTTGGATGGCTCCCCTTCAAGTTGCGGTTTTGACAATTTCAGACAATCAGATGGAATATGGGAAAGAAGTCTATGCAGCACTAAAAAGAGAAGGATTTAGAGTTGAAATTGAAACCAAAACAGGAACAATTGGGGCAAAAATCAGAGATTATCAATCACTAAAGGTCCCATATATGATAATAATTGGTGCGAATGAGGAAAAGGACAAAATAATTTCAGTTAGAGACAGAAGCGGAACTGAAATTAAAGGAGTCAAAGTAGAAGAATTTATCCAAAAATTGCACAAAGAAATTAAAGAAAAATCAAAATAATTTTTTAATTTTTTAGAGAAGCAGCGCAAAAGAATATAAAAGAAAAGCACGAATTAAACCCCTGCGGGAGAAATAATGAACCACACACTAGCTTACGCTCCAAAAAGCGAAGCACTCATTCGAAAAACCAATGCGTTTCTTGCATATGCTGCAGATCGAATGATAATAAAATTTAACATCGAAAATACAACAATTTATACCGTTGCAAGAGTTGGAGAAAAACTTGATGAGGTTTTTCAAAGGGCAATTGAAAGCAGAGGCGGAATTGTTGAGAAAAAATATTATCCGGAATTTAATGCATCACAAATAGAAAGAATAAGAATTGGAAACACAGTGCTAGATAAAGACATCCACTTTTTCATGAAAAACTGTATCCCAATGGTAAGTAATGGAAATGGGATTGAATTTCCAAATGCTTCAGAAATTACAATAGATGGAAATGCAACCGAATTTAGTTTTAGCAGAGTAAATTTTCAGGTTAATCCAACAACAATAGAGCAAATGAGCAACCTCTACCAAGGAGGAGTCGCGATAAGTCCAGGAGCACAGGAAATTATGAAGGGGCAGCAAAACAGAGAGAAAATTGCTTGCGCACATGGAGAAACAAGAACATATGCAATTGAAGCAAACAGCGACAACATGGTTGCAATAGATCCTAAAACCGGAGAAATAATGAGTGTTGCAGAGATAAATAGCGAAAAAAGAGTGCAGCCAATAAGAGAAGAAAAAATAGTTTTGCAACCAGTCACACAAATATCTCAAACGCTCAACACACAAGAAAGATTTGGAGATTTAGAGTTAGTTAGTCTACCCCTAATTCAAAATCCCCAAAATATTACAAGTTTATCCAAAGATGCAAATAACGAAAGAAGACAGATAGAAGAGAGAGCAACTACAATAGAATTTGGCGGATTAAAAGTTGCAAACGACAACGCAGAATACAGAGTAGAAATAGTTAGAGAAAACGGTTTAGATCGCATCAAGATCATTAGAGAGCCTCGATACAAAGCAGAAAAACAAGAAGAAAACATTCCAAATCCACGGGTTTTAGATAAATACGAATTGGCACACACAAAAATAGAAACTGGGAGAAGGACAAAGGAAGATGATCCAGAAATTTCAAGGGAACAAACGGTTCAAAAAATAAAAAATATAGCACATAAACAAGAGATGCTCCATAAGGAAGAATTGGATAAATCAGAAACACTTATGACAGATGGAGAAAGAACAACTCCAAGAGAGAGAGAGCAAATCAGAGCAAAACAAGTTTTGATAAAATTCAACCATACATCTAAAGCACCGGAAGTAGAAACAAAACCCAAAGAAAAGAAAGGAAAGCTCAAGATACACAATTTGGGAAAAATAAATACTCCCAAAAAAGAAGAAAAAGTCAACAAACAAAAAGAGAGAGAATCAACCAAAAATAAAATTAATGAAATTGATAAGGTCAAAATCATTAAAGCAAAAAAAATTAGAAACAATGAGGAGAAAAAAGAAATTACAGAAAAAACAGAAATTAAAGCAGAAAAAATCAAAAAACAAAAAATGCAGGTTAGTAAAATTGAGAAAATCAAAGTAAAACTTACGGAAAAGGAAACAAGTAAAGATAAAATAAAGAAAAGTAATGATCAAAAACGCCCAGTTAATCAAGTTCTTGGAGAAAAAATAAAACAAAAACCAATAACCAGAGAAAGAAGGGAAACCCAAAAAACCAAGCAAAGAATTCAAGAAAACAAAGGAAAATCGGATAAAAAGAGAAAAATCAAAAAATACTTTTTCAACGAACTTTTAGGATTGTTTAAAGCAAAAAAGAAGAAAGTGAATAAATTGAAAAGAAATTAAGGCTTAAACAACCACGGTAAGAAGTTTGCAATAAATGCCGCCAAAGTTGCATAAGAGAGAATTTTGACAATCAACTTATTCTTCAAATTCACATCTAAAATCCGGTGTCCATCAAAAAGAGGAACAGGGAGCAAATTTACCGTACCTACAATGAAATTTAGCGAAAAGGTTAATCCAAGAAGGATATAGATAAACTTAGCAGGAGCTTGGAAAATTGTTCCAATAACATTTACTGAATTAAGGAAGTAAACAAAACCAATAAAGAGCAAAAAGAAAATAAGACTCGTATATAGATTGGAAGTTGAACCGGCAATAAGAACACGAGTTTGCTTAACATCATCAGATTTATTTAATTCTGCTTCATCCGGTTCAACAAAAGCACCTACAGGTAAAACACCAAAGAGGACCAAACCTGAAGATAAAACAGGGATTTTTCCAATTCTAGCTAAAACTGCATGAGCGCCTTCATGAACAATTAAAACAATGGCCAAAGCAAGAATTCCTTCAACAAAAGGAAGATTGACTCCGGGAAGCAAAAATGATCCACCTGGAGCAGTAGTTGCAATTGCATTAGTTCCGTGAGCAACTGTTGAATAAATTGCATTAAAGACGATGAATGAGTAGTAAAGCATACTAATTACAATAAATAAGAAAAGACCTCCAATAACAAGAGCAGCCATGCTCAAAATTCCAAAAAGACTAAGAGAACCGTCAGTATTTGCACCGATATTTGAAGTTTTATCCATCGTCTGAACTTTAACAACATTCACCAAAAAGTAAAGGGCATTTGGAGCAATAAAGAGGACCAAAACAGCCAAAACGGCAATTCCAACAATCAAGGTTTTCCAATTTGTGGTTTTTTTGAAAAATACCAAACTCAAAAGGCCATAACCGATTGATCCACCAGTATCAGCAAAGAAATTGAAAATTGATTCCCCTTTTTGTGCAATTTTATCAATAATTTCAAGGCCTTTTTTACTTCGAAGAAGAATCATCCCCATTTCAGTTTGGAAATTATATTTTTTTGAAAAGACTTTTGAAACAAGATACATTTCAAGAACAGCTAGACCAAATTTCCAGGTTCCAGGAACATTCAAATTCAAAATAAGAGCAAAGAGCCCAAGTGCCACTAAAGAGATCAAAAATGCAAATATCATGAAATAGAATAAACTAATACTAGTTTTTATAGATTTGGAAATAGTAATAGTATAGTATAACTAATAGATAAATTAGTAATTAGTGGGGAGTAAAATGATCACCAAAGCATATTGTGAAATTTGCGGAAAAGCCTCAGTTAAGGCATTAGTTCAGATAGAAGGCGCAAAAATGATGACCTGTGGAAACTGCGGAAGAGGCGGAAAGGTCATACAGATATTTGAAAACGAAGAAAGGGCAAAGGAAGCAGTCAATGATAATACAGTACGAGAAAACAAACCAGCGTTCGATAGTGGGGAAGAAGTAGTTGAAAATTTCTCATCAATAATCAAAAGTGCAAGAGAAAAAATGAATATTCCAACTGCAACACTTGCAGAAAGAATAAAGGAAACTGAAAGTTACCTTCATGCAATGGAAAATGGAAGAGTAAACCCATCAATTAGCGTTGCAAAGAAACTAGAAAAGGAATTAAATGTAAAATTGGTTGAAAAAATCGCAAAGGAAGTAAATCCAACGGTAGTTACAACCAAAAAGTTTAGCGAGCCAACTCTTGCAGACCTTTTAGAAGCGCAAATGAAGAAAAACTGAAGGGATTGGATGGGAGTTGATTTAGGAGGAATTGTCGAAAAAAATACGATTTCCCTAGATTATCTAAATGGAAAAGTAATCGCAATTGATGCTTACAATATGATATACCAATTTCTATCATCAATAAGACAAGAAGATGGAACACCTTTAATGGATTTTAAGGGAAACCCAACGGCACACCTTTCAGGACTTTTTTATAGAACGACTAGATTTTTAGAACATGGAATAAAACCAGTATTTGTTTTTGATGGAAAGGCATCAGACTTGAAGAGAAAAACAATCGATGCAAGAAACGAACTAAAACTGAGCGCAAATGAAAAATGGAAAAAGGCAATAGAGGAAGAAAAATTCGAAGAAGCTAAAAAATATGCTCAGGCAACTTCCAGATTGACAATGCCGATGGTTGAAGAGAGCAAGAAATTTTTAAAAGCACTTGGAGTTCCTTTTGTTCAGGCTCCTGTTGATGGAGAAGCCCAGGCTTCAGTGATGGTTCAAAAAGGCCTTGCATATGCAACAGGATCCCAAGATTACGATGCGCTGCTTTTTGGATCGGATCGGTTAGTTAGAAACATTTCAATAACAGGAAGAAGAAAAATCCCAAGACAAGATAAATACATACTTGTTGAAACAGAAGAAATAGTTTTATCTAAAGTGCTTAGCGAATTGAAATTGACTAGAGAGCAACTAATTTTAGTTGGAATAATGGTTGGGACAGATTTTAACGATGGAGTTAAAGGAATTGGACCAAAGAAGGCACTCAAAATAGTTTCAGAAGTAAAGAGCCTAAATGAACTGGTTGCGTATTTGAAAGAGAAACACAATTTCGAATTTGAAGTTGATATTGAAGAAGTATATAAAATGTTTATCGAGCCTCCGTTTACAGATCCAGGAAAAATAATTTTTGAAGAGCCTAAAAAGGAGGAAATTAAAAAAATCCTTGTTGAAGAACATGATTTCAATTTGGAGAGGGTCGAAAAAACAGTTGACGAATTGATAAGAATAACAAAGGAAAAAGGAAATCAATCCAAATTAGAACAATGGTTCTAACTAAGATCTGACTTTATCCTTGATGGAGTTAAAGCTGCAATCAGTTTTCCAGCACGAGGACCTTTTTCTTTCCCTAAAAGCGATTTATAGATATCGGCAAACATCTGCTTTGGTTCAATTGAATGTGCTTTTGAAAATTCAAAAGTTGCATGATGTATTGCAAGAGCATCCATAGAATCATTTAAGGAAGAAATCAGATCCTTTACGTGCTTTGGTGCATCTTTTTTAGGTTGATATTTGAATTTGTATTCTTCAGGGATAAAATCTCTTCTTATCCATTCTTCAATGAATGGGGCGAGATATTTGGATCCCTCAACGTCTCCAGTTTTTTTAGCAACCTGCTCCCAATTTTGGTAAATTTGGTAGTACAATAATAAATCCAAAAAGGAAACCCAATGAAGTTTTTTTGTACAAAGAGAAAACGCAATTGCACGTTTTCTATCTGCCCGATTCATTTCTTCCATTTTAGATTGATCTAGTTTTGATGAGCCTTCAAAATCTTCTAAACTTTTAAGAAGGTTTTCGGGGTTTGGATCGATATCGATGTTTTCCTCCAAGTCAGGTCTCACTAAAATGTATTTGATTACTTCAGGAGGAAGAAGCTTTACCATATCTCTAACTCCCATACCGATTCCTTTGGATTTTGAATATTTTTTACCTTGGAACAAAATGAAACCGTATCGATAGGTTATTTCGTGTTCTTTTTTGAAAAGTTGAGTAGTAATTGCGCAGCAAGTATCTTCAGATCCGCCTTTAGTATGATGGTCAATTCCAGCACCTTCAATACTAGTTCCGAAAATTTGCTTCCAGGCTGGCCAGTGTAGACGCCAAACCAATTTGTATTTGTGATCAGAAATCTTGTTTTTGCCGCTAAAACCGCAGCCTTTTGTGTATTTGACATCTTTATCGCAAACATAACTATATTCATCAACAGTGTGCGAAAGAACACGAGTTGTTGCAATTTTGCCACAACCCTGGCAAATTGGCTGAATCGGAGACCAATCTTTCTTTTCGGCTTTCCCGCTTGTTTCTTCAACAATTTTTCGGGTTTCTGCCTCATTTTTTAAGTAGAATTTTGCCCAGTCATCGAATTTACCTTGTTCATAATATTCATTAATGCGAATCAATTGAGGCTCCACGTGGAATTTTTTCATAAGAGCATGTGCTTCATCCAAGTAGAAATCACCAAAACTTTTACTGGTTTTAGTTGGATCAGGAACAAAACAGAGAGGTTTTCCCAAGTGAGGTTCAAGGAATGCTTTATGGACTTCCATATCCAAAGGAACAGAATCAAATGCATCGAGAATATCTGCAACAAAATAGAATTTGGAATCTTTCCCTTCTTTCTTTAGAGCATCCCTAATTACAGATGGAAATAAAAATTCGCATAAGGTTCCCAAATGTGCTGGCCCTGAAGTAGTCATACCTCCAGAAATAACATATGGTTCCTTTTTTTCAGAAATTACTTTTTGGGCAAGCCAAGTTGACCAGTGTTGATGTTTTGCTTCGTTTGCTTTTGATTGATCATTCATAATAAAGCCTCAATTAATATTATAGAGAAATACTATAGAGTAGAGAATAAAAAAATAGATGATTTTACTTTTGGATGCTCTTCCAGACTCCATAAACAAAAATAACTGAAAAAATGGCAAAAGGAAGCATAATCAAGTAAGATCCGACATTTAAAACAAAAAAATCCAAAATATCAGCAACCAAAGGAGAGAAAGCGGATAAAACACCGTAAATAATACTCCAAATAAATTCGAAAACAAAGTTTAGAGCAATAAATGGAAGAGCCGTTAAAAGTTGAAAAACGAGATAAAAGAAGGTCTTTGAAGGCGCTTTTTTTACCAAATCCAAACCATTTTTTATTGAATCCAACGGAGAAAGATTTGTCAGGGCGATAGTGATCGAAGCATAAGGCATTGCAAAAATAAGCCACACCAAAAGAAGAAATATAAGAATAAAGAAAATACAAAATCCTACAAATGGTATCGTGTATGCTATCAAAAGAGAGAACAGAGAAACTAGAGATAAAATTGCAAAACTAATAAGACCAAAAACAAAAAACCTAACATAGTTTGATTTTGTATAATCAATTATAGAAGAAGTTTTTTTGGAATCGACCAGAATATATTTGTAAAGAGAAAGCGAATAGAAGAGAGGTGAAAGAACCAACAAAATTAATCCATATAATGCCAGAACAATCCAGAAAAGAGGAGATGAGATTAGAGAATTCATATGAGAGAGCGGATCATTTGAAGTAAAAATTGCAGAGAGAGTATCAAGAACTGTGGATCCAAAAAGATAGAGAAAAACGAGGATTGGAAAAACAGAAAGCAGGCCAAGTAACGAGGATGCGAAGTCAAGTTTTGCAAACTCAAAGCCGAGAGAAACGAGAGAATCCAGAGATTTTTTTATAGATTCACGATATAGAATCCAGATTTGGGACAAAGATTTTAGCATAAATTACGAATGAACGAGCGAATGTTTATAAACCAATATCATCATATATATTGAATGTCAGCGGTCATAGGAAAAAGGAAACACCTGATCCCTTATCGAACTCAGAAGTTAAGCTTTTTCACGGCGCTATGTGTACTACCCTTCGGGTGGGAAAGTACGCTGCTGCTGACACCTTATATTAACACAACTAATTTTAAATAAAATCATAAATCAAATACTTTCTAATAATATACTTCTAATATTAGTAATACATAAGGAAGATGATTAGATGGACTTTTTGGAATTACTTAGATCCAAGGAAAAATTACCAAATTTTTTAGAGAAGCCAGTTGAATATTCAAAACTGGGAAAAATAATTCAAAGTGCAATTTTAGCTCCAAGTGAGCTTCAGGCATACAAAATATATGTCATTGGAAGCGAAAAAGCCAAGGACAATGTGATGGTTGCTTGCGATTATCAGGAATTCATAACAAAGGCTCCTGTTTTGGTTCTCTTTTGCGCAGACATAAAGAAAGCAGAAACAAAATATGGAGAAAGATCAGAATTAATTGCAATAAGAGATGCCCTCAATGCAACGAACTATGCGCATTTGTGTGCAACAAATGAAGGAGTTGCATCAGTATTCATTAACGACTATCACCCTCTTGAAATACTTCGCGCAGTTGATGCAAAGGAGTATGAAATTCCGGTTGCCCTGCTTGCACTTGGATATTCCGAAACAGATGCAGAAGATAAACCCAAAAGAATGATGAAGGAATTGGTTTTTGAGGTCTGATTTTGATGGATGAAAAAGAGAGGGCAAAAAAAGATTTGGAAAAACTTTGGGCCATAATGGACATAGTAGATCATTTGAATCTTTCAGTAAAATATCCTGCGTTGATGGAAACTGCACGAAATTATGGAAAAGATGCAGAGCATTTTTACAAAAACGGAGATTATTTTACGAGTTTTGGAGCGGCCAATTATGCATATGGTTTTATGGATGCGATTTTGATTTTAGAGGGAATACGGGAAAAACACATATTATAAAAATCCAAAAGAGAATGGAAAAACGAGAATGAAAAAATGCAGAGAAAAAAATCACTAGGCCAATGCTTTATGGAGGATAAAAACATCCTTAGATACGAAGCAGAAGCAGCTGGAAAACTAGAGGGAAAGACAGTTCTTGAAATTGGACCAGGAGATGGAAGACTCTCAGAAATAATAGAAGCAAAAAATCCAGAAAAATTATATTTAGTTGAAAAAGATTCAAGATTTGCACAAATTTTAAGAGAGAAATTTGCACAAAGCAAGAGAATCGAAGTAATTGAAGGAGATTTTTTAGAAATTGAATTTCCAAAAGTAGATGTGGTTTTTGGAAACATACCATATTACATTTCATCAGAGATAATATTTGCCCTTAAAGACAAAAAAATAGAAAAAGCAATTTTAATGGTTCAAAAAGAATTCGCTAAAAAAATGGTACAAAAACACGGAGAGGGAAATTACGGGAGATTGAGCGTAACCAGTCAGATTTTTTTCAAGACAAAAATACTCAAAACAGTTCCAAATCACCTATTTAGACCAATGCCTCAAGTTGATTCGGCAATAATAGAAATAATTCCAACAAATGCCAAATTAACAGAGGAGCAGGAAGACATAATACGATTTTTATATCAGCACAAGAATAAAACAGTTAGAAATGCACTTTTGGACTCTAAAAAGTATTCAAAAGAAGAAATAGAAAAAATAGGAGATTATGCAACTAAAAGGGCAAAAACACTAGATAAAGAGGCAGTTTTAGAAATTTGCAATTTACTTGCAAAATAAGAACAATTATAAAAAATAGAGAAAAAACCTAATTATGAAAAACTACATATTGATAGGATTGCTTTTTGCAATATTATTATTTGGCTGTGTTGGCCAAAGTACGCCCCAAAGTCCAACACAGACAGGACAGAGTAATCAAGTAACTCAGACCTCAGACTCAGGAAGCACAAATACAAATCAAAATACAGATGATACACAAAGCACAAGCGTTTTTGAAAGTAGAGAAGTAAATTTCAATTCAGATGGATGGAACATATATGCGACCATGCATAGAAACTCGAATAATCCGACAAAAGTGATTGTTTTAGCACACATGTACTCGCACGACAGGTATGATTATCCAGACTACTTTATTGAAAAAATGCAAAATGAAATTCCTAATTCAATAATTATGGCAATAGATTTACGAGGCCATGGAAGAAGCACCAATTTGGGAGATGACATAAGTTTGCAAACGCAAGATATCGCAAATATGAAAAACGATGTAATTGCAGCTAAAAATTATGCAAAAAATCTATATCCAAGTATTAGAGAAGCGTATGCAGTAGGCGCAAGCATTGGTTCAACTGCAACAATCCTTGCAAGTGAAGATAGAGAATTTACAAAAGAAGCACTTTTATCCCCTGCATTTGGCTATAGAGATGTAAGTACACGGGAAGCAATTCAAAACTTTAGAGGAAAGTTGTTGATTGTCACAAGCGCAAATGATGACCCAGATTCTAGAAATTCAGTAAATTCAATGATGGAAATCACTGGCGCAGGTTCAAAGCAGCTAAAAGCATATCCAGAGGGGCATGGATCCGAAATATTCGGAGTTGAGGGGTCAGTCACTCCAAAACTTGATGATCTTTTAGTTGAATTTTTGAAAAACTAAAATCCAAATAAACCTTTTTTCTTTGTTTTATTTTCATTTTCAAATTCTTCCAATAATTCTTTTTGCCTGGAAGTAAGTTTTTTTGGAACATCGATAATTAAACGAACTAATTCATCTCCCTTTCCGGTTTTTCTAAGACGAGGCATACCCTCATCTCTTAACCTAAAAGTAGTGTGAGAAGTAGTTCCTGATGGAACTGATAGTTTTGCTTTTCCAAAAAGAGTTGGAACTTCAATTGATCCGCCAAGAGCAGCAGTTGAAAATGAAATCGGAATATCGATTTTCAAATCCTCGCCTTCTCGAGTAAAGATTTGATGATCTTTGATATTTACAAGAACATACAAATCACCGCTTCCATCGGATCCGTATTCACCTAAATCAGAAAGGCGAAGCCTCATTCCAGAATCAATTCCCTCTGGAATATCAACTTTGAGATGCTCCTTAATTGAAGTTCTTCCGCTTCCCTTGCACTTTGAGCAGGGTTTATCAAAAGAAATTCCTTCACCTTCACAATTTGGGCAAGTTACCACTTGAACAAACTGCATTGGACCCGCCCGTCTTGCTTGTTGAACCTGGCCTCTTCCCTTACAGGTTTCACATCTTTTAGTATCAGTTCCAGGCTCAGCCTTATCTCCTTCGCAGTGATCACAAACTTTGTTTCTTGAATAAATGATGTCTTTTTTTACGCCTTTAGCAGCTTCTTCCAAAGTTATTTCAACTTCAGCTTGTAAATCGGATCCATAATCGCCTCTTCTTCTAGAGCCTCCAAACATGGAGCCAAACATAGATCCAAACATTGAACCAAAGGGACTATCTCCGCCAAAAATATCATCAAAATCATGGAAATTGGCGCCACGGAAAATATCTTCCTGTGAATACATTTGATCGAATCCAGCGTGGCCATATTGATCGTATTTGGAGCGCTTATCTGAATCAGATAAAACCGCATACGCTTCGCTAATTTCCTTGAATTTGGATTCTGCCCCTGCATCCTTATTTCGATCAGGATGATATTTTAGAGCAAGTTTTCTATATGCGCTTTTTATTTCATCAGCAGAAGCGTTTTTTGCAACGCCTAAAATTTCATAGTAGTCTCCCTTTGCGCTCATAAAAAACACCGCTAAACATAAGCATTATCAGATTCTTTAGTAAATATAGACTTAAGAGATTTAATCATTGCATAATTTTGGCAATTGTTTCGATTCTTTTTACAGATTTTGCACATTCTCAAATGAATTGCCTCTTCAACTAGAACGTTTTGCTTGAAAAAATCATTCCACACTTGGGTTGATGTTTTGTAAATTGGCTCTTCAATTTTAGGCTCTTCCATTTTGCCAGATAAAATTGCGTAGGCTTCACTAATTTCCTTGAATTTGTTTTCTGCATCAGGGTTTTTGTTTCGGTCAGGGTGAAATTCCAATGCTAATTTTCGATAAGCTGCCTTTATTTCATCTTGCGAAGCGCTTTTGGAAACCCCCAGAACCAAATGATAATTTTTCTTAAATGCCATCAGAACCCCTTAGATCAAAAGAATTAAAAAGTTAAAAAATTATTTTTTCTTATCATCAACCTTCTCGAAGTTTCCTTCAACCACATCATCACCATCCGAACCTTTTTTGGAGTCGTTTGATGAGTTAGTTGAGGAGCCTGCTTCGCCTGCGCCCGGAGCACCTTGCTGCTGCCCATAGACAGAAGCGCCAACTTCTTCAAGAATCTTTTTGAGAGATTCTGTTTCAGTTTTGATTTTTGAAACATCGTCGGTTTTTGCAGTTTCATCCAATTTCTTTCTTGCTTCGTCAATTTTGGTCTTTAAGTCATCTTTAATTTTATCCTTAAAGTCATCCAAAGTTTTCTTAGCCACATAAGACATTGATTCTGCTTCGTTTTTGGCAGTTGCTAAATCAAGTGCTTTTTTATCATCTTCAGCGTATTTTTCAGCATCCTGCATCTTGGATTTGATGTCATTTTCATTCATCTTTAATGGCGCAGTAACACGCATACTCTGCTCTTTATTGGTTGCCTTGTCTTTTGCAGAAACGTGCAAAATTCCATTTGCATCAATATCGAAAGTAACTTCTATTTGTGGGGTTCCTCTTGGCGCAGGTGGAATTCCGGTTAAAGTGAATTTACCCAAAGAAACATTGTCCTTTGCCATAGGTCTTTCCCCTTGCAAAATGTGAATATCAACAGCAGGCTGCATATCTGCGGCAGTTGAAAACACCTGGCTCTTTTTAGTTGGAATGGTTGTGTTTCTTTCAATTAATTTGGTCATAACTGAACCCATAGTCTCTAAACCAAGAGAAAGAGGAGTTACATCCAAAAGCAAAATATCTTTTACTTCGCCAGAAAGAACACCCCCTTGGACTGCTGCGCCCATTGCAACACATTCCATTGGATCGATTCCCCGCTCAACCTTTTTGCCAACCAAATCCTCAACGAATTTTTGAATTATTGGCATTCTTGTTGGACCGCCAACCAAAATAATTTTATCAATTTGTGCAGGAGTGAGTTTTGCATCCTTAAGAGCATTTTCAACTGGACCACGACATTTATCCACAATTGGTCTAATCAAATCTTCCAACTTTGCCCTAGTTAATTTGTAAATAAAGTGCTTAGGTTCATTATTCATCATAGATAGAAATGGAAGATTGATTTCTGTTTCCAACGTAGTTGAAAGCTCAATCTTTGCTTTTTCAGCTCCTTCAATCAATCGTTGTTGGGCTTGTTTGTCTTTTGAAACATCAACACCGCTTTCTTTTCTAAATTGATCAGTGAGGAATTCTGCAATAATGCGATCCATATCGGTTCCGCCAAGTTGAGTGTCACCGTTTGTGGATTTGACTTCAAAAACTCCTCCGCCAAAGTCCATGATGGTTACATCCAAGGTTCCTCCACCAAGATCAAAGACCATGATTTTCATGTCTTTGCCGCCTTTATCAACACCAAATGCAAGGCATGCGGCAGTTGGCTCATTGACTAATCTTTCAACGCTCAAACCTGCAATAGTTCCAGCATCTTTTGTTGCCTGCCTCTGATTATCATTAAAGTAAGCAGGAACAGTGATGACTGCAGATTTTACATCTTCACCCAAAAAGGCATCAGCATCCCTTTTGATTTTTTGCAAAATGAAAGCTGAAATTTCCTGAGGAGTATATTCTTTGTACTCGGAGCCAACTTTGACTTTTACTTTTTGGCCAGAACCCATAAGCCTCTTTACTGCGCGTATGGTACCTTCAGGGTTAGTTACAGCCTGTCTTCTTGCAGGTTCACCAACCAAAAGCTTTCCATCTTTGGTAAAAGCCACATAACTTGGGAATGCTTTTCCATATTGGGTCATTCCTTCAGCACTTGGAATAATTTTTGGAGAGCCTCCTTCCAAGTATGCTGCTGCCGAATTTGAAGTTCCTAAATCAATACCAATTATTTTTGCCATAATTTTTCACCTTTTTATAAACATTAACCTGCCATCCCAACTACAACGGGAAAATTCATTGATTTCATAATCGAAACATAAAATGCAGAATCTTTTGCGTTCTGCTCCTGAGCACTCACATGATGCCCTACTTTTGAAATTTTTTCATCAGTTACCATTTCCAACACTCACCTTTGCAGCTCGAAGAAGTTTTCCCCGAAGCAAATAACCTTTTTGAACAACATCAATTATCTTTCCATCTTCACCGGAAATGTGCCTAATTGCCTCATGAAGATGAGGATCAAAAGTTTCTCCAATTTTTCCAGTTTCTTCCAAACCTTCTTTTTTGAGAGTATCTTGAAGCTTTTGGAAAACCATCTTCATTCCTTTTGCAAATTCTGCATCTTTTGAGTGCAGATGATTTAAGGCAATTTCAAATTCATCCAAAAAAGGAAGAATTTTTGAGAGAATGTCTGAAGAGGCATTTTCTCGAACAAAATCATTTTCTCTTGCAGCGCGCTTTTTGTAGTTTTCAAAATCCGCACCAAGCCTCAAGATCCGATCCTCAAGAGATTTTACTTTTTCATCTAATTGTGCAACCCCAGAAGATGGAACTTGATTTTCTGGATTTGAAATTTCTTTTTCAGTATGTTTTTGCGCATCTTTAGAGATACAATCACCTTATTTGGATTTCTTTTACATTATTTGCATTTAGCTTTTTTATAGTTAAATTCAACAAACCATCACAGAATTGCGCATCAATTGAGTCATAAGAGACATTAGAGGGCAATTCAAAAGTCCTTTGAAATGAAGAGTAGTTGCGCTCATAATGATGCGGGTTTTTGGAACTTGCTTCCCGATCGATTTTCCTCTGAGCACTTAAACTCAAAATATTATTATTGAGAGTGACTTTAATGTCTTCCTTTTTTACTCCAGGAAGCTCCATTGTGATAAGGAAAGAATCCTTTGTATCTTCAAAATCACAAAGCGGAACTCTAACATTTGCTACCTCCTTGGAAGGAGGTGAAGGAAACAGGAACGCAGAAAACAATTCATCCATATCAAATCTTTTTATTTGCCCAAAAGGGTCATAAACTCTTACATAATTCATTTTTCCACCTCTTTTTAATTTTTCATTTTTTGTTTAATTTTTTAACAAAATGTTAAATATTACAAAAGGTTTTTAAATATTTTGGCGGCAAATCTAGTTTATGACGCAAAGAAAATACTACAGACAAATAATTGTAAGGTACATCACTATTGCGCCAGAAGATGAAGGAGATGCAGAAATAGAATATATTTATCAGTGTCTTGGACTTGGAGATGAAAAGGACGATTTGGGCAGAGAAGTGTTTAAGGCATTAGTTAGAGCAGGAAGAAAGGGGGAGGGAATTTCATCAAGAGACATAATGCAACTAAGCGAAGTAAGCCAGGCTGCGGTCATATATCATTTGAATATGTTTCAAAGATCAGGAATCGTAATTAAAGATGGAAGAAATTATTATTTACGAGGAACAACGCTTGAGCAAACTTTAGAAGAAATAGAAAATGATATGCATAGAAGATTTGATCAGCTAAAAATTATTGCAAAAAAAGTAGATGAAAGGGGAAAAAATAAAAGAGAAGAAAAAATCTAATTTTGCGCATGTATTGTGATCGAGTAGGTTCTATCAAAAGGCAAGTTTTGCCAAGACGTTTGAGTTGCAACGCCTTCAGGAGTTACATCCAGGCGCATGAATTTAGTGTAATCATTGCCCTTTTGATCCTTGTTCCCATAAATTGTCCTAATTCCAATAGTATCGCTAACAACCCGAATTTCAGGATGATCTTCGATATTTAGAACAACCCAGTATTTACCGGAATTTAGATTTGGTTTTTGAGAAAATTGAAAGATCAACCACTTATCATCTAAGCCAAGATCTGAAATAGACCGTGAAGAAGATGCAATTGGAGTTTTAGATGGAACGCCATTCAAATCAGGATAGATCTGGATTCGAACATTAGTGAATTCCTGTGCAGCAGAATCTCGTCTTCTTAAAAAAGCCCTAACTGAATCCAAATTGATTGGATTTTTTACCTCAAACTGATAGGCAAGCCAGCTTTTAAATGAAAAATCATCAGTTTCCTTCCCAGAAGTTCTTGATTCTCCAAGAGGAGAAACATTGAGGGTTTTTGTGTAAAGTGGGGTTCTTGAACTTAATGAAGAGACTGAAATTTCTGTTTGACCATCTTTTTTAGGATAAAAAGTAAATTCAATTGGAGTTGGAGAATCAGTTTCAATTTTTTGTCTTGAAACTTCAACTCCGTCGAGTTTTAGAATGAAAACCTTGTTTTTGGCGCAAGTTACTTCTCCAGTAATAGAAGTTGAAAATGAGAGTTTGAGGTTTTTAGGATCAATAAAGGATGAAGTGAATTGACAATCAGATGAAGATTGCTCAAAATCAGGAATTTCGTCTAAAGTTGAATTAACATTAGTTGAATTCACAGAGGATAAATTTTCAGTGCTCTTTGGTTTTTCATTAATACAACCAAAAGAAAACAGAAGCAGGGCGCACATAAGAAGCGCGAATAGATTCGAGTATTTCATAAATTAATAAAATGAAGATAAAAAATTAAAAATTAAAGTTATTGAAGGTTTGCTGAAACGCATCCGCCAACAGTTTGTAATTCAACAGTTGCTGCAGTTACTGCATCACCAGAAGTTGAAGATGCAACACCAGTCATAGTTACACGAACTGGTTGCTCAACTCGTTGGGATTTAACAGTACCGACATTTACAGTGTAAGTGAAGGTAGTTGAATTTGTTGGGAAGTCCAATCTTGTAATTGAACCTAATGCACAAACTTCATCAGCAGTTACGTTTCTTGTGGTTGCATAAACAGATAATGCACCGGTTGCATTTCTAACGCTGCCGAAGAAAACCACATTGTGAGAACCGAATGAGGTTCCATCTTCTGCATCTCTAAATGAAACAGACAATGGATTTGCCAAATTAACGTTTCTCAAAGTGTAAACATTACCATTTGAGGAAGGAGCACAATCGAAAGCAACTGAAGGACCAGATCGGACACATTCACCTTCTGTTGAAGGAAGAGTTGTACCGCTTCTTAAAAGAGCACCAGTATTGTCTCTTGGTCTTGCTGAATCAACTGGAACATCCCTTGCAACTGCTGCATCAGAAACAGGAGTCATTCCTGCATCAGTCTTTGGCATTTGAACATCAGTTGATGCATCTCTTCTTGATCCGCCATCACAAGATTGAGTTGCTTCATCACATGATGGAGCTGCTGGCATTTCTTCGCCTGCGCATCTTGCTAAAGATGCTGCAACAACTGCAACACCTGCAAATCTTGCAAATGCAGTTCTTCTTGGAGGTGCTACTGGAGCAACTACAGGACCTTCTCTCTTAACTTTTGGAGTAACTAATTCTTTTGAACTCATATATCCACCCATTTACATAAAATTGATTATTGCAACACAAACTGTGAGCAGAAGCATTTAAAAAGGAATTGGGAAACTCATAAAGAAAGATAAAATAACACACTAAATCGATTTGGAAAGGAAGGCCAAAACAACAAGCATAAATACCGGAGCGCAACAGGCAGAAGATGATGGCGAAGGTCGAGCAAGAGGGGAAGAGTTCGTAGCAGATGAAGAAGCCGAACCTTGCGCAGAAAGATCTCGATTCCCATAATCCAAATTAACAAGATTCTGGTTTCGAGATTCGCCATTTGATTCAAATGCGATTCCATCGCCCATATTTCCATACAGAGTATTGAGATTTATGGTATTTCCAGAACTTTGGCCAATTACGAAGATTCCGCTACCCCTATTGTCAAAAATAACGTTTCCAAGAAGCTGATTTTCATTTCCCATAACAGCAAGACCATGATGATTTGAATTTCTAATACTGTTATTTAAGATGGAATTTGCATCAGAACCCAATGATAAGTAAATTCCGGTTTCCTCAGTATCATAAACAGAGTTATTGGCAAAAACAGAATTATCAGTATCCCAAAAATACAAACCATAACCAGAAAGGTCGGAAACAGTCAAGTTAGTAAATGAAGAACGAATTGTTTTTGGGGAAAAAATGCCCACTTCATATCCCTGAATTTCACAACGAGAAATATCAATATTTTCGAGAGTTTGGAAGTTATTAGATTCAAGTAAAATTCCGTATTTTGCTTGAGAAGTGCCAGAAATAATGTGATCATTGCAATTAATTGAAACCTGGGAAACGCTTACCCTAATGCATGCATTTCCGCCAACAGATGTGGAAGGTATTGATCCTGCAGAAAGATCACGAATCAATTCATATTCTCCTGGAGAAGTGATTTCCATACACTCAGAGATAGGAATTGCAAAAACACTTCCAATAAGAATCAAAAGGATGAAGAGGTTTTTCATAAATAAGAGATAGAATGAAAATCAATAAAAAAGAGAGTGCAGAGAATAAGAGGGGCTTGACAAAATGGTCAAAAAGGAAGAAATAGAGAAAGTAATGAATTGGTGCGAAAACATCAAACGAGAGAGAAACAGGACCTACGTAATAGAGAGAAATCCATTTAAAGATGAAATAGAGTGGATGAGAAGATATGCACTAATAGAAATAGATCGTCCAATAAATGTTGCATCAAAAATGAGCATTGTTTATGACTCGACAACAAAAACATTGCAGCATTTTATGAATGGGAATTGGAGAAAAATAGAAGCAGAAGTAAAAATTGAAAAATAATTATTCTAATTTTGAAATCCAAATGCAAAAGGACATAACTGATGCATAGGCCATTCCAAGACCCAAAAGAGGAACAGTCATTACAGTTTTTGTTGCTGGATCAGAATAAGTCCAAACCCCAATCGAAGTTCCAAGATATTCAATAAGCATTCCGGATAATGCCATATGTAGATAGAATGAATGTGGAAAAGATGAGGACTTAGAGAGCACGAAAATAGATCCAATGATAATCAAAAGAGCAACTATTCCATTTGCGCCGCTAAATGAAGAGCCCATCAAAACCCAGACCAAAATAAAGATAATGAAGGAAAGGATAAGGGAGTTTTTCAAACTAAGAAGCTTTGTAATTGGAAGATTTTTGTAAATGTAGAAGCCTAAAACACCCCAGCCAATTGCAACCCAGACCGGAATTTGCACCGTATATTCGTATTTGTAGATGCCAATTGCAACATTTGCAGTTTCAAAAAGCATTGCAAAAATAGACATAACAATCATAAGGCGTCGTTCGTTTTGGGTTTTTGCAAGAAAAACAATTGATGCAAAGAATGCAATCCCAATAATAATATCTCCAGCAACATGACCAAAAGAATGAACCGCAAGAAGGGTTATGGGAATAACTAAAAGGGGCAAAATGAACTTCAAAATGGATTTAAGGTCAATATTTTCACTAACCAAAGACAAGTTTGAAACATCAGACATAGAAAAATTATAGATAGAGATAATTTATAAAATACTTTGACGAAAGCAAACCATGCAAAAAGTAAAGGCAGAATCCTTGCAAGTCCAATCAGTAAAGGCAACAGTAAAACAAATTCAAAACAGCAAAGAATTCTGGAATGGATTTTTGATATTTTTAGGAACAATAGCGCTTTTGAGCGCAATTCCATTTTTTCCGATACAGGTTGTTGGAATCATAGCGATTTTTTGCGCATTAATTGCAATAAAAAAGCCAGAAGTTGCAGTCATAATAAGTTCATTTTTTGGAATAATTTCGGTAATTTATCAGTCAGCACCGTTTGCGTTTTTCTTTCTCTTAGTCTTTGCATTAATTCTTTTTAGAGCACACGAAAATTGGAACATAATAGCATTTCTTCAAATATTGATATTTTCCCCTTTTGCACTAAGCGGACTTCCATTAGTTGGAACACTAACAATAATAGGAATGGCTGCCGGAAGTTTGTACCTTGGATCCAAAAGAAGCACACTAATATCAATTCCGGCAATATTTGTCATATTGCTACTTAGTTCAATATTGTTTGTCGAAAACAGCGCATATTTACCACTAAAATTATCCTTGTATGAGAAGGAAGCAGATTTTGGATTTAGCAAGGCTGCATCAGAACTTTTAAGTTTGCCATCAAATGCAGCAGCATCATTTTCAGGATTCCTAAATGCAGACAATCTAATAAAAATTTGGAGCGCAGTTGGAAAAATAGCTCAAAATACAGGAATAATGCTTTTTTCAGATTCACTCTTTTTACAACTGATTTTCTGGGGAATCGGCCTCTATTTAATTGGGTATTTGCCAAATAAAATAGAAAAAAGAGGACAAAGTATCGCTTCCTTTGCGCTTCTACTTCCCCTCGTTGGAAACTATGTAATTTCTATTTTATACGGGGGAGAATTTAGAGTAGAATTCTTAATTGAAGTGATTATTTCAATAGGATTTTTCATAATTTTAGAGCAAATTGGATTCAACATTTCAAAGGAAAGTGAAGTGACAAGAGCAGAAAAAATGAAAGCATATGGAAAATTTGGAATGTCAGATATGTCACTTGCTTCATCAGAAAAAACACTTGATGAAATAGGAGGGTATAACGACGTTAAAACAGAACTTAAAGAAGCGATACTTATCCCACTAAAGAAAAAAGAAATCGCATATACATATGGAATGAAACCTCCAAGCGGAATTTTACTCTTTGGACCTCCAGGAACAGGAAAAACAATGATGATGAGAGCGCTTGCAAAGGAATTGAAATTCAATTTCATTGAAGTAAGATGTGCACAGATTCTCTCAGAATGGGTTGGAGAAGCAGAAAAAAATGTTATTGAAGTATTTGCAAATGCAAGAAAAAATGCACCAACCGTCTTGTTTTTTGATGAAATAGACAGTCTTGCCAGAAAAAGAGGGACAAACAAGATGGATACGGTTGGAGCAAATGTTTTGACAACATTGCTTCAGGAAATGGATGGCGGAGTCAAAAGCGATAAAAGTGTCATAGTCATAGGTTCGACAAACATTCCAGATGAATTAGATCCTGCGATTTTAAGACCTGGAAGATTTGATAAAATAATTTATATGCACCTTCCGGATTTGGATGCTCGAAAAGAAATATTCAAAGTGCACCTTTCAAAAGTACCAGTTTCAGAAGATATGAATCTGGAAATTTTAGCAAAGAAAACAGAAAGATTTTCCGGCGCAGACATCAAAAACATAGTAAATGAAGCAAAGGAGAGAGCAGCAAAGGAAGCAATAGTGAAAAACAAGGTAGTTCCAATTACTCAAGAGCACATAGTCGAAACCATTTCCGATGTCAAACCCAGCACTGCAATTGCACAATTAGATAAATACGAACAATTCAAATTGGATTTTGAAAGAAGAAGCACCTCAAAAAAGAAGGAAAATAAGAAGGAAGAGAGAGGCGTAAAATGGGAAGATGTCGTAGGCTTAGATAAAGTCAAGGAGTCATTATTAGAAACAATACAACTACCGCTCTTGCATGAAAAAGAAATGAAAGAATTGGACATAAAACCAACAAAAGGAATACTGCTCTTTGGGCCTCCAGGAACAGGAAAAACAATGATTGTTAAAGCCGCAGCAAATGAACTTAAAGCCTCATTCCAGGTTTTAAGCGGAGCAGAGTTGATGCAAAAAGGCTACACGCAGGCAGTAACAGTAATTAAAGAAGCGTTCAACAGAGCAAGGGAAAACAGCCCTTCAATTATTTTCATAGATGAGATAGAAACATTTGCACCAAGCAGAGGAACTTCAGTAAATAGTGAAATATTAGGCCAATTCTTATCAGAAATGGATGGAATAAAGGAATTGAAAGGGGTTTTAGTGATTGGAGCAACAAATAAGCCAGCCAATTTAGATAGTGCAATTTTAAGACCGGGAAGATTTGATAAAATATTCTACATACCACAACCTCACAAAGAAGGCAGAAAAGAAATGTTCAAGTTGAATTTGGGAAAAATTGCGCAGGAAATGGATTTGGAAAAATTAGCCCAAAACACAGAAGGATTCTCAGGTGCAGATATCGCAGCAATCTGTCAAAATATCAAAATGAGTAAATTGAAAGAAAAAATATCAGGAAAAGAAGGAAAAGTAAATACAGAAACTGCACTGGAATTAATTACCAAAAGAAAACCATCCATCACAAGAGAACTTCTTTTAGAGTACGAAAGATTCTTGCAAGAATACGGAGAAAGAAATTAGATTTTTCTTAAAATAAAAATTTCATTTTCACATTTTTTTTCTAAAACCAGGCCATGCTTTTCAAATAAGGAGAGAAAATAGGGAGATTTAGATTCCTCAAACGCAACTGCCCCAAAACCCCCTAAAACCAATGTTCGAGAAAAATTCTCAACATATAGATGAAGCAAACCTAAATCCAATGAAGAAAAATTTGTGTGCAAATCAAAAATGAAATTGAAATGCAGATCTTCAAATGGCCAGTAATCAAAGGGAGAATGGCAATAGAATGCAATTCCATATTGATCAAAGTTTAAATCAGATTTATCAGTTGGAGACATGACCGAAGGCTCAAAATGATTAGAGAAAAAAAGGTTCATATTTGCAAGATTTGACCCCTCTATTTCCAAAATTTTTCCGCTTTGGATTCCGTTTGATCGTAAAAAATCCAAAAAAAGAAATGCAAATGAATCAGGAGCAGAGTCTATTGGTTTG
>CAZPWA010000001.1:0-79443 GCA_964590665.1 Microcaldota archaeon | reverse complement strand
GTAAACCATCCTCATCCAATCCACCTAATAAGTAAACCAAAAACATATCAAAACCGTAAAAAACCATTCTTTCAAGTAGTTTTACTCGTGTAAGCCCTATTATGCCATCAAGAATTGCTGCTCCATATTGTGTAAGTAAACCTAATCAAAAAAACCTTCAAAACCAGTTACTATGAGGTTTACTTAATAGGTAAATAATCAAATCATCTAGTTTACTTAAATGATGTTTTTTTAAATACAAGCCAAAAACGTTTTTAGTTCATTTGCAAAAGCAATTGCAATTCGTTCAATTTTTTTTGAATCGACTTCAAGTGAATCTAAAGAAGACCCAGATGCAAGAATCCCTTTTGGAATATCCATTGCAAGTCCACATGGATGATCCATCAAATATTGAACTGCCTTTACATGAGGCGAAGCAGCATAAGGAAAATCAAAAGCAACTACTTCGCCCAAAGAAGAAAACACACTAAGAGCCGAAGCAGCAAGACGAAGATTTGATGCTGCAATTCCATTAGGAGTGAATGTGATTAAATCCACGGGTCTTTTTACGCCCTTAGGATTAAGCCAGGCATCCAAATAACTTGGAACATCAGAATAGTCAGTCCGTGAGGGGGGAGATGATGCCATCGTGTGCATCTCTAAATAAACTGCACTTGGAAATTCAGAAAAGGCAGCTGCAATTTCTCCATGAATTTCTGCCTGAATTCCAAGTAACTCATCGCGCAACACTCTGGATCTGGAAAAGTCAAGAACATTAGGTAAGGCACAATCAGGATTTCTATTTGCATCAACAATGCCCCGCGGAATAGTAACTTCAACAACAGATGCAAAGGGAAGTTTTTTTGCAATTGAATGAGCAAGTGCAGAAGAAGAGAGATCTCGCTCAACTTTCAGATATTTATGAAAAGTGTTTGGATCTAAGCCCAAAACATTCGGGATTTTTGGAAAAGAAGTTACAAATTTTTCTGGATCTCCATCATGCTGAACTAAGAGAAAAACAGCTTTTCCTTTGGAAGCATTTCCATAATATGTTTTTTGGAGATACTTTGCCATAAGTAATATGAATAACATAGAATATATAAAACTAACACAAATAAGCACGCAAAACAAAAACATTCTAGAATATCCAAAAAAATGTTAGTAAAAATCAAAAGTAGGCGATTTTATTGAATATAATAAACTCACATCTTTCAAAAGCGCACATTGATCCAAAGGAACAAAAACTTCAAACAAATCGCGTTTATCTTGAGGGTTTTCAATTCGCTTACCCATCATTAAATCAACTAATTGCCCAAGGGCACAACTAGCATTTCCAAAATCAATTGGAATTCTTGCCCTAAGAAGATGACCAAAATAGAAACTGCCTTCATCCCGAACATGAATGGGTTCTTCGGGAATTGCATATTTAGAAGCCTCTTTTATAGAAAGAGACCAAAATTTGCCAGGTATAGTAAGATTTGCACCTTCAACATCGTGCAAACCACGATAAATCTCAATTAATCCATCCCGAGAAATTATAGGACCTCTAGATGAGACCAGTTCTACCAATCTTTGTTGTTTTTCATATGTTGCACGGGAAGTAAGCATGAAAATAAGTTAATCAGAATAATTTATAAATTACCACGGATATTATTTAATACAAAAATAGTATTGGAAATACTAAAAGAATTTTAGAATTACTCCAAGCTTCTGGATTTTTTCAAAGAAGCAGGCGCAGATAATGAAAGACTTGGGGCCAATGCAGTATGATTTGCACCTTTTAAGTCAGAAGATCGCAAAGCCAATGCGGGCGAAATCAAACCATTAACTCTTGCGGCAAATTCCAAATTTCCCAAATTTGCATTTGAAAGGGCAATAATTGCAGGAGAAATTTCAGAAGGATGAGTAATTTGTTTTGGAAGAGAATCCAAATCAACTGTTTTTTTCTTATTAAGTTCCATACAATAGATAAATTAGAGAAAGTTATTAAATATAATCAAAACGCAAATAACTTATCAGATAAAAGAATACCTTCAATATGAAGTAAACGTAATGAAATTTGCCCAAATTCTTTTTCTAAATGACTCACCTCATCAGAAATATCTCCATATTCCACAACTTCGGATCGACAATTAGTAAAGCGAACTCCTTTTGAAGAATCAAAAGCTGCAGGGTCATTGATTGTGATTTTTATTCTTTGAGCAATTTCATTAAGCTGATCCAGTGTTTTATTACCTAAAACAAAATCCAAAAGCAGTTTTGCCCTAATATGTTCAAATGTCAAACGATCAGACCTAGAAAGATCTTTTGAAAAGGATGAATCATTAATACCCAAGCGAACAAGAACGGATGTGCGATCTGAAGAAAGACCAAGGCTCCCAAGTGAAGAAGCGGATTCAAAAACGTGAGAAACTACATGAGCAATAGAATTTATTGCCCGTCGATTATCAAATGCAAATTGGACAAAAAGATCATCAGGAACACAAGGTAAAGCATCAAAAATAGGTTTACGAGATGAAATAAAATCAAAAACAACTTGTTCTCGCGGATTTTTTTTCAAAGCAGCAATAGATGAAACAACTAAAACCACATTAATCAACTAATTAGTACATAATAAAATATTTAAATGTTGATAAATAATCAGCATTTTTTAGATTTTGATTTGGAAGATTTTTTTGATTTCTTAGAAAGTTTTTGTTTTTTAGAAGATATTTTTTTATTAGAACTTTTCTTGTTTTTTGGAGAAGATTTTGAACTTAGTTTTGGAAGTTCAGAAATTTGGGCAGATAAAATCACCCGCTCAACTCCAGATAAACGTTTTTCCAAGATAGTTTTAAAAAAATTCGATTCTAAGTTAGCAGAAGTTTGTGAATAATCAGAACTTGAAACGTAAACCTTTTCCAGTTTGCCGCAACGAGAGCAGGAAAATGTTCCATCATCCGCATGTTCCGAAATCTTTGGAAGTTTGCCGCAACCAGCACAAATCCAAATTTCATCTTGGACTATTTTTCCTTCCATAAAAAAACAAATACTCTGAGATTTATAAAGGTTCGTTATTCACGAGCATAACCTGATTTTACCATAGATAAAAACGTAGGATAAGGAATAACTACTGCAATTTCACTTCCACAAGAAGAGCAAAGAAATGAATCAGATTGAGACTTAGAAAGCTTACCACAATTAGCACAAATTTCAACAGTTTTTGGCATTTTATATCAGAATAGAAAAAACATTTTAACTATATAAATCTATCCAAAGCGACCAAGTTTACCGGATTTTTTAGCACGCAGATAGAAAAGCAAGTTTATTCTCTCACAAATAATCACAAATAAAATTGATGAAAAGAACAAATACGGAAGATCGAATGCAAAATCAAGACCCGATGCAGATTTAATTGCATTAAATGCATGAACAGTTGGAAGATAGTTAAGAAGAGATGAAACAGCTGGAGGAAAAACATCTGAAATAGAAAAATAAACTCCTGAAATCAAGGCAACAATATCGGGGATGAGAAATGAAAGACTAAATGAAGATTCCCTATTTTCATAGGTTAGTCCCAAAACCAATAATCCTAATGAAAAACCACAGACAATGAGGAAGAAAAGCCCGATTAAAAACAAGTCAAAGCGAGCAATGCCAAAAGAGTAAAGATTGGAAGAGACAAGAAAATAAATAATTATTACAATAATTGTTTTGAAAAGACCAGATAGGGAGGATCCTAGCGCAAATTCAAATCGACTTATAGGAGATATGTGTAAGAGCGCAAGTGATTTTGACCAATAATCTTCCATATATGAAGAAACCAATTCAGCAGACATAAAATAAATTGCCCTCCAGCCGATCATCCCTAAAACAATTATATTGATATAGATGGAATCCATTTTGGCATACGAAATGAAAAAACTCAAGGTAAAAAGGTAGATTAATGGCCAAAGAAAAACATCTGCAAGGCGAAAATGGTTTCTAAAAATACCATGAAGATTTTTGTAGAATTGGGAAAAAATTCGCACTAAAAGAGGAAGAAATTGCATTTTATCACCGCTTTAAAATATTTAAAAAAACATCATCAAAAGGATCTTCAATTGATTTTAATGAAATGATTTTGGAAGGATTTTTGGAAAGAAGAGACAAAAAGTAAGGCAATGCAGATTTGGGGATTTGGATTTTAAGATGCTTGCCGGAATTTGAAAAAACAGAATTGGGAATTTGTCTAAATTGATCAAATAATGAATCATCCACAGATTCCAATTCAAAGGAAAGAGGCATTTCAAATTTTTCCCTAAGTTTTTGAGGAGAATCCAAAGCAACCAGTTTGCCGCTCTTGATGATTGCAATCCTATCGCAAAGAAATTCGGCTTCCGCCATGTTGTGGGTAGTTAAAATGAGGGTTTTTCCTGATTTTTTAAGATTTTGAATTAGTTGGCGAATATTTTGTGATGATTCGACATCCAGACCAACAGTAGGTTCATCTAAAAAAAGAATTTTAGGATTATTTAGAAGGCTGCGGGCAATGAGGAATTTTTGTTTGTTTCCGGATGAGAGGCTTTCTGCGTCGGATTTTTCAAAGCCATTTAGCCCAACAAGATCAATAAGGTTTTGAAGATCTTGATTCTTGGGAGTTTTTCCATAAAGAAGAGAATAATAGGTGAGAGCCTCAAGAACATTGAGATTATATAGGATTCCAGTAAAACCAGAAACCACATTCATAGCATTTTTTATGGTTTGAGGGGAATCAGAAATAGAAATACCATTGATGAAGATTTTTCCTGAATCGGCAGATAAAAGACCAGAAAGAATACTTATGAGGGTTGTTTTTCCAGCACCATTTGGACCTAAAATGCCAAATATTTCACCTTCATTAATTTCAAGAGATAAATCGTCTAAAGCAGTAATTGAGGTTCCCTTTTGGAAAAAAATTTTTGAAATGGATAAAGCACGAATAATTGACATTAGAAAAATTTAGAAGAGGAAATTTATAAACTAGGTTTTTTGAAAATAAGTCCTTGTAGTTTCTTATCAATAACAAATGAAGCAAAACCACACGAGATAAGTCGATTTTGTGCTTCTTTTACAATGTCACGGCCGCTGAATTTGCCAATCGAACCTACATAGTGAAATAGAGTTGCATTTGGTTTTGAAACACGAAATAGTTGGGAATAAAATTCATTAGAATAGAGAAGAGGAGCGTGGGAATATCTAGGTGGATCGTGAATAATAAAATCAAAGCAAGAGTCAGGAAAAGTTTTAATTAGTTCAAAAGAATCTCCTCTCAAAATTTCAATTTTTGAACCTTTTTTGAAGAGTTCTTCAGAGTATGGATTAAAAGAAGCAAGCTTGTAAACTGCATCAGAAAGTTCAATTGTGGTAATTTTGGAAATAGAGGGATTTTTGGAAAGAGCGGTTGAAGTATAGCCAAGACCCATGCAAGTGTCTAGTGCAGAAAAGTTTCCTTTTGCCGGAATAGTTAAAGAAGAGGCAACTAAAGAAGCATATTCTAGAGGGTTTTTGAAATCTTTAAGCAATTGCATTCGAAGACCATCAATTTCAAGAACAGGAATGCCTTCATACACACGCAATTTGTAAAGATGAGAATCAAAAATAGAGAGTTTGTATTTTTCAGAATCTTTTTCATAATACAAGTTTCCGTCCGGATCAGTAAAGTAAGTTGCTCCGGAAGTGGGGCTTTTGTAATAAAAAATTAATGAAGAATCAGGATCCTTTTTCATGAAAATCAAATTCTAATTGAATCAGTTCCCATAAAATCCCGCAAAACTTTTGGAATTACAACCGTACTTTTATCTTCTTGGTAGTTTTCCAAAATTGCAAGAAGAGTTCGTCCAACTGCAAGGCCGCTGCCATTTAAGGTGTGAACGAATTTCATGCTTCCCTCACTTGAACGATAACGAATATTTGCACGGCGGGATTGGAAATCAGTACAATTTGAACAGGAGGAAATTTCCCTGTATTTATCTTGAGAAGGTAGCCAGACCTCAATATCATAGGTTTTTGCGCTTGCAAAGCCCATATCTCCAGTGCAAAGAGAAATTACTCTATAAGGTAGATCCAAAAGCTTCAAAATTGATTCAGCATCAGCCACCAACGATTCAAGCTCACTGAAGCTGTTTTCTTGAGTTGAAAATTTGACCAATTCAACTTTATCAAATTGGTGTTGTCTAATCAAACCGCGAATGTCTTTTCCGTAAGAACCTGCTTCCCGCCTAAAGCAAGGAGTATATGCAGTAACTTTTTTTGGAAGGGATTTTTCATCCATTATTTCATCTGCAAAAAGATTGGTCAGAGGAACTTCAGCAGTTGGGATTAACCATAAATCATCCTGAGTTGAATACAAATCTTCCTTGAATTTGGGCAATTGCCCGGTTCCAGTTATGGTCTTGGTGCTAACCAAATAGGGAGGAGCAACTTCCAGATAACCGTTTTTAGTGTGTGTTGCAAGCATAAAGTTAATAAGAGCCCTTTCAAGCTTTGCAACTTGACCGTAAGTAACAGTAAAGCGGTGCCCGGAAAGCTTTACCCCTTTTTCAAAATCAATCAAACCGGTTTTTTCACCCCAAGTATGATGATCCAAAACATCAGATGATTTTTTCTTCGGAATTCCAACTTTTCGAACTTCAGGATTTTGAGTTTCATCTTTTCCAATTGGAACTGAAGAATCAGGAAGATTTGGTATAAGCATTAAATCTCCCTTGATTTGTGCTTCAAAATCAGAAGTTTCAACAGAAATTTGTTTTATTCGAGAAGATACTTCAGAGGATCGCTTTATTTCACCATCTACATTTTCGCCTTTTTTCTTTTTTTCATTAATTGCAAGACTAAGCTTGTTTCTTTCGGCCCTTAAAAGATCCTCCTCTTTTTTTACGGATCTCCATTCTTTATCTAATTGTTTTATGTGAGATAAGACATTCATAACTTCAGGAGAGGAATTACGATTAACCAGAGATTGTTCGACAGTTTCAATGTTTTCCCTAACTAGTTTTATGTCAATCATAAAAAAAATATGTTGTGGAAATATTTAAAGGCTATTTAAAAATGATAAAAAAACACAAAAAAACAAAAATTACCAAAATAATTATTTTTTCTTTTTGAGTACAAAAAGATACACAACTGATCCGACAACAACAATCAAAACTACAATAAAGGGCAAAAGCCAGGAATTGGAATTTGGAGTTGTTGGTATTTTTTGAGGAGGAGTTGAGTTAGATTCTTTTTGTAGTGAGGGAACTGCAAGAGATGGGATGGAAGAAGAAACTAAAGAGGAGCGGGCAATAATTTCTCCGTCTTTTAAAAGAGAGAATTGGTAGTTTCCTTCTTTTCCAATTGAAATAGTGGTTGTCTGCGAATCACCCAATTCAATTCTCAAAACAATTCCAGAAGGATCATCAACAACAAGAGTGCAGCCACGACAAGATTCTGATCTGATAGTTACGGAATCACCAACACTTGCACTAAGAGGAGCAACAAGAGAAGGTGAAGGAGTTGAATTCAAAGCAACTACTTCTGAAGTTGAAGAAGGAGTTGAATCAGAGATAAGATCGGAAGAAACAACGGAGTTTTCAGTTGATGAAGTTTGAGAATCATCCACGCTTTCACTAAGACAAGAGCAGGAATCAAGATTTTCAACCCCATGCGTAGAGCGATAGCCGGATTTTGAAAGAGAATAACGAATGGTTTTTCCGCAACCCTCAAAAGTAAATTTACCCGAGGAATCAGTAGAACCTTCAAAAATCACTTCTCCATTTGAGTCATCACTAATCTCAACATCTACATCCGAAGGGTTGGTAGTGAGAGTATTTTGATTGCATGAAGAATCAATAGAAGATCGAATTCGTGAGGAAGAACTAGATTGAGAAGAACTAGGCTGGGGAGAAAAGCGAATTGAATAAGTCGAACTGTTTGCATTATTTCCAGCAAGATCAGAGCAGGAAATATACCAGGAAGCGCTTGAAGTAACAGTATGTGAAAAAGTTGTGATTGAAGAATTGAAAACGGAGGAATTTGAAGAAATGGAAGATCCACCAAAAATAAATGAGCAGCTCAGATTTGAAGATAATGCATCAGTCGCATTGAATAAAAATGAGGCAGAAGCGAAGGAAGGCGTCAGAGCATGATCATCAGTTGGAGAGAGCAAAGAAATAGATGGAGCAGTTCGATCAATTGTGAGATTTTTAGTCAGAGTACAATTTAGATCATTTGATGAATCAAGCATGCACATTCCATAGGTATTTTGACCCTCGTTTGAGGTGGAATGATTTGAATAGAAAATCCAAGAAGTAGTATTAAATTTAGAAAGATCCGAATAATAGTGTTCAAGAACTTCAGAAGAGTTGAAAGATCTGCCATAAATTCTTACAGAGTCAATTTTTCCTTTAAACCAACGTTCATCATTACCAAACCAATTTCCAATTCGTAATTTTGATTCGGGATCAGCAAAATAGTTTATAGTTCCCGCGTTAGTGGCTGATAAGTGAAGCTGGCCATTTTTGTATATTTTTGCATTTGTTCCATCCCATGTTGCAACAACATGAACCCACTGATTCTGGATTTCGGCCAGAGGGGTGCTTGAAGAAGAGTATAGATCAATAAAATTGGCTCCAACGGCATCTTTTAACCTAAATCTAAAAGAACTAATATCATTTTGATAGGAAAGAGAATAGGATTCTGCAGAACCGTCAATTGGACCTCCGGCAGTAGTTCCATAACCATAAGTGGCAATGGCACTGCGAATTCCAGGAGAAGAATCGATATATATCCAAGATTCAATGGAGAGAGTTTGAACTTCAAGAGAAGTTGAGCGGCTTCCATTAAAGTAGTCATCAACTCCATCAAAAGTAAATGCGCCTCCATATTTACCAGAACTTGACCAAAGGGAGCAATTTGAACAACTGACATTATTAGAATTAAGACTTGAATCAACGACCAATGAATCGTTTTCGCCAAGAGAACTTACATTATCAAAATCATACATTGCAAGAAGAGAACCATTATAAAAAACATAGGAGCTTCCGTTCCAAGACCAATTCAAAACACTCATAGGAGAAGCTTCAAGTTGAGTTGCAGTTGCATTAAAAACATACGAAGTGGCATTTGAAAAAATGGTTCCGTTGGTCGGAGTAGTGAAATTAACCACACTTGAAAATGAAAGACCCAGAGCACACAAAAGTGCCAGAATAACAAATAAACGCATTTGCATAAATCAGAAAAAAGGTTTTTAAAGAGAAAATATGTGGGGAGAAAGGTTGAAAAATTATTTCAAAAGAGATTGTAATTTTGCAACTGCATCAGATAGTTTTCCTTCATTATTTTCAATAACAACGGCAGGGGCACCACTAAATGCAGAGTATGCAGCTAAAAAGGATCGATTCATCTGATCGTGCAATGCAACATCATCAGAATCTCTTTTTCGAGATGGATCATTTGCACGCCTTTTTGCAATTTCAGAAGGATTTGCAGTAAGAAGAACTAATGCATCAACATTAAGTTCTTTAAGTAAATTATAGGGCAAGCCGGGGAAAAAACCATTTGGAGTTGAAACAGAGCAGTGAGTATCCAAAAGTATTTTTCCACTCATTTTGGAAAGAGATTTTGCAACCATCTCCTGAACCCATTTTTGTTTTTCAATTGGAATTTTTCGCATTTCATCCCGATTTTGAATGCCAAATTCCTTTTTCTCGATTTCAAACATCAAGTCTCCCCAATTAAGAATTTGATAATCAGTTTTGAGAGATTTTAAAACAGTAGATTTTCCAGCTCCAGGAAGGCCCATCAGAATAATCATTTATTCACCATTAATGATTTCTCCAAAAAGAGAATTGTGACTAGAATCAACGATTTTTGCTTTGACAAAAGTTCCCAATTCACCATTGAAGTCTTTTAAAACGACTTGAAGATAATTAGGCAAACGGCCTTTATAATCTTTTGATTTTTCAGTAACTAAAACAGGATAGGTTTTTCCGACAAATTTTCGCCTATTTTCTTCCAAAATAGGTTTGAGAAGAGAATTGAGAGTTGCAACTCTTTCTTTGACAAGTTCATTTGGAAGAGGAGGAAGTTCTTTTGCTTTTGTTCCTGGTCTTGGACTAAAGCGAGAAACATTTACAATTGAAGGTTTTGTTTTTTCAATTGCTTTTAAAGTATCTTCAAAATCCGAGTCGGATTCAGTTGGATAACCAACAATTATATCGGTCGATAAAGTAAAAGAATCCACAGAATCATAAAGGCTTTGTGCGATTTTTAGATAATCTTCAACAGAGTGATCACGATTCATTTCTTTGCACACTTTTTCAGAGCCACTTTGAAGAGGAAGATGCAAAAATTTGTAAAAACGAAAATGATTTAGGAATTTTGAAAGTTCACGAACCATCCTTTTTGCGTGATTTGGGTTTATCATACCAAGTCGAACCAAATAATTTGTTGAAGTTGGAGCTTCATCACTATCATCATTTGCAATTTTATCAAGAAGAGAAGGAAGATTTGTTTTGATATCTAAACCATAAGCGCCGCTATCCATGGAAGTTAATTGAATTTCGCGTGCGCCGGAATTTACTGCCTCATGAATCCATTTGACAATTGTTTTTGGAGTGTATGAACGTAAAAAAGGACGGGCAAGTTTAGTTTGGCAAAAATTACATGAAGAAGTGCAGCCATCATTAATTGGGATGCGCATAATTGGAGCAGATATGATTTTTGGAAGTGCATCTTTGCTTTCAAAAGAACCATAGAATTTTGGTTTTTCTTTTTTGTATGCACTTTCAACAGCATCAACAATTGAGGAAAGGGAAGAAGTTCCTAAAATAGGGGAATTTGGCGCAAACTTCCTTATTCGCTTTTCATTTGCGCTCATGCATCCGGCAATCACAAGTGGTTTATCAGAACCAACTAAGGACCTAACTCTTTCACGAATTTTATTTTCAGTTGTGCCTTTAACAGTGCATGTGTTTACAACGACCACATCAGAAGAAGACGCATCATCAACTATTTCATAATTTTTTTCTTTTAGAATTGCACTTAGAATATCACTATCAGCAGAATTTAGAGTGCAACCATAAGTTTCAATATATACTTTTTTCATGTTTCCCACAAAAAGAAATTAATAAAAATAAAAAATTATTCACTTTTTCCCATAAAGGAAGTTATGCTTGGATACATTTCAAAGATTTTTTGTTTTTCCAAATCTTCATACATCTTGTGTAAAATACCCACAGTAAGCAAAATTCCAGTTCCAGTACCAAGCGCACCAGTTAAATCAGCAAAACCAGCCAAAAGGCCAACAGTGAATGAACCAATCACAGTAAGAGGGAAAATGTTTTTGTTTAATACCTGCTCAAGCATTCTTGGATCTCGTCTAAAACCAGGAATTTGGAAACCAGAACCGGTTAATTGACCACTCATGGATTTTGCATCCATCCCAGCAACTTCAACCCAAAACAAACCAAACATTACTGCAAAAAGGGCAAGGAATACAACGTATATCAAACCATGAACCCAGAAGGGGATGTGGAAGATAGGACTTATTTGATTGAAGCTTAAGAAGATATTTCGGCCAAATGGAGGAGAAATGAAGGAAAGAATTCCATCATCAATTGCGCCGTTTGGTGCAACATGTGCAATAATTGGCAAAATTCCATGCTTATCAAATGAATAGCCTGCAGAAAAGTCATATTTTGAAATTCCATCTTCGTAATACATTGGAACCAAAACAGAACCTGCAAAAAGCTGCACATTCAAAATCAGAGCACTTGCAAAAATAACTGGGATATTTGAAACATAGAAGAATTTTAAGGGTAGTTTTGGAACCATACCCCTAACACTTTCGTAAGAAAGAGGGATTTCCACTTTCAAGGATTCTGCATAGACGCAAATTAAGAAAACAATTATTGTGAACCAAAACGGAAGCATAGTTAAAAGCGCTGAGGGTAATGCATCAGCACCGCCGGAGGAAACTATTTTCAAAACGCTGTTGGTTGCAGAACCAAATAAAAGTTCAGCACTCCCGCTTAAAATAGTGAGAGAAACACCAGCTGCAATGAAGAGAGAAATTCCGCTTCCAATTCCATATTTGTTCATAAGTTCATCTAAGTAGAGAACCAAAATAGAACCCAATGCAATTTGCAAAATAACTAAAAGCGCAGTAATTGGAGCAGTTGCGACAGTTGCAATTCCAGTTGCAGGATCAATAGCATCTCCCATTGAGGAAAAAATTGGAACTAAAGGCGTTCGCCCTCCATAAACGAAAATCAATGCTTCAGCAAATGCAAGAATTATTGCCAGAACTTTTTGTGAATCCTGGAATTTTTGTCGATCGTTTTTATCCTTAAGATCAACTTTGATTATCCCAGCACCGGAAAATAATTGGAGAAAGATACCGGCCAAAACAATTGGACCGATACCGGCAGTCAAAAGAGAACCAATTCTAGAAGCCGTAATTGTTTGAAGGAAATCCAAAGTGGCAAAATCATGACGAACACCAATTGCAGTAGTATTGTACATCATGAAAAAGACAACTAAGGAAATTACAGTCCAGAATAATTTATCTTTAATACCAAGAGGCTTTTCGGGTGCCTTTACTTGAGGCAAAAATTTTGAAAATCCTTGCAAAACTGACAATATATCCATTATGATTCACCATTAAAAAAGCAATTCAAATATTATCAAATGTTAAACCAATTGATATTTATAAAGATATTGAAAATAAAAATCTAAAAAGATATAAAAAAATTAGTTATTGGATTTTTTGGAAACTGGAATCTTGCTGATGCTTCCGCCAACTGCCTTGAGTTTTTCTTCAACACTTTTACTCCAGGAGTGTGCATGAATTTCAACAGGAACTGAAATTACACCAGAGCCAAGAATTTTTCCCTCGAAAGTGAAAACAGCTTTTCCGTTTTTCTTTTCAAGAGTGTTTTTGAGAGCTCTTTGATTAATTTCATAGAGGTTGATTTTTTCAACAACTCTTTGAGTTCCCTGAGGTCTGACAAATCGATTTTTACCAAAGTAGTCAGGTTCATTTTTCATTGCCCAAGACCACTTGTGTTTATCGATACCTGCCATACCTCGACCACCACGATTACCAGAACCTCTTCGGTTCTTTACGTTTCCACGACCGTGGCTTCTGTGGCCAAGATAGCCTTTCTTTTGACCTTGTTTTCTTCTGCTCATAAGAATAAACCTCTTTAAATCATCCTCTTAATCAAGGAATCCATTTCATCCCGTTTTCCAAGATCTCCCATTGGGTAAGTTTTCTTGGTGTTTTTGTATCCTTTGGATGGGGGCCTTAATCTGAAGGTTGAATTTGCAAATTCAGAAACTTTCTTTCCAGAAAAGATTTCTTTTGAGAGCTTCTTTATTGCTGCCTCATCCATTGATTCTTTTAAGAGACTGCTTCCCTTTTCGCCTTTTTTAAGAACGAGAGAAAAGAGGACATCTTCAGAAATTGGACCATAAGTCACGTAGTCTTTGACCATCATAACCATACCCATATTCATAGGAGTGTCATCAATAATGACACAGTGGTTTGGTTTTTCAAGGTTCAAATACTCGAAGGTTTTTTCTACTTCCGGTCTGACCTTTCTAATTCCCCTTACTCTAACAACTGCAATTTTCATCAAAATCATCTCATTGAGCTCTTGGCTTAAGTGTGCTTAAACCATCAAGAGCCTTAATTGTGGCAACTGCCATGTTGTAAATGTTCTTTCCGCCTTGCATGCCGCTCCAAATATCTTTGACGCCAGCAATGCCAAGAACCTTTTTAACAACGCCATTTGATGCTAGACCAAGACCTCTTGGAGCAGGATTGAGGAAAATAATTGTACTTCCTTCCTTGCCAACAGATTTTGATGGAACAGAATGCTTGAATTGGCACTTGCATTCCCATGAACCGCATCCAAATCGAACGGAGATCATGTGTTTTTTAGCATCTTTTGCCGCATAATCAAGAGCAGGCTTAAGTTCATCGGATTTTCCAACACCAATTCCAACGTGACCTTTTTTATCGCCAACAACAGCAACTACTCGGAATTTTGTTCTTTTACCCGAATCAGTTACTCTCTGTGTACTTTTAATTTGAAGGGTTTCAATTTCCAATTCGCCAAGTAAAACATCAACGATTTCAGGTTCCAAAATTGGCTTTCCTGATTCAATGATTTCATCAAGAGAAGTAATTTCTCCAGCCTTGACTTTTTTACCGATTATGGTTTTTGGTTCCCAGAATTCCTTGCTAACACTCTTTAGTTTTTCTGCCATAAGTATCACCCTGAAACGAGCTTCTTCTTTAGAGTCTCGAAGCTGGACTTAATTGATTCTGGTGGGTTTGCAAGTTTTTCAGAAGGAATTTTTTCTTCTGGAACTGGACCATCTAAACCAGCATCAAGTGCACCTTTAAGTGCTGCAAAAAGAGTTGAACCCTTGGATGGAGAATACATTCCCAAATCCAAAACAAAGGACTTAACTCCCTTTTTCTTTGCTGCATGTGCTGCAACAAGACCAACTAAATAAGCACTCCAAGCATTTCTCTTTGCAGGGAATTTGTGTGCCTTAATTAATTGACCAGTTGTGTATGAAGAAATTGTTTTATCACCAACTTCTGCAAAATCAACAAACTGAACGATCACATGAGAATTGCTTCTTCGGATAACCATTCTGGTTTGACCGCTTTTAACAAGGGCCAAACGATTTGCATAATTGGTTTTTCCGCTCAATCTTCTTCGGTATTGAACGCGATATGCAGGACTTTTTGCTCTAGTCATTTCTTTTCACCTTTTTTTGCTTTTGGCTTTTGTGATTTTTCTGGAGTCTTTGCCCCTTTCTCGTAAACAAAATCCTTTGGAAGCAATTTATTATCACTTAAGTACAAAAGGAAACCTCTCTTGTTCTTGAAGATTCCACTTTTAACTTTTCCATAAAGAACCCATTTTTCAGATTTTGGAACTACTCCTTTTTCAAGAAGGTCGAACAAAAGCTTTCTTTGGGATCTAATTTTTTGCATCCACAACTCTTTTTCAGAAACTCGAGCATTTCTTACCCGGCCTCTTCCACGAGAGCTTCTTTTTCTTGAACTTGCACGACCAATAACAGGAACTTTTGTAATTAGTCCCTTTTCAATTAATGATCTAACATCAGTTCTAGTTAATGCACCAAGAGCATCTTTTGCCCCATCTGGAGAAATTCTTACTCGATTTTGACCGACGTTCATAATGTCTGCCGCAAGTCTTCTTACTGTTTCCATACTCATGAGCAACACCTAAAACTTGGAATTAACGACTTTCAAGTTCATAGACTTGGCCTTAGCTTCAATTTCCTTTCTCTTTTTAGCACCCAAATTCGCAGAAACACGAACTAGAGTATTCTTGACGCTTTCAAGAGATAGTAAATCTGCCATATTCCTAACTAATTTTTCAACATGACCCTTTGGGTGAAGTCCGCGAACTGCAGATGCGTTTTTGTAACCCACATTTGGCATTTTGCCAGTCCATTTGAACTTCATTCTCTTTTTATTGTGAGTTCCACGTGGTCTTCTCCAACGGGCTTTAACACTTTTAAAGAAACCCAAATTGAGTGGGCTGAACTTTGGTTTTTTCTTTTTTGCAATTACCATAATTATTCACCTGCAACCTCGTAAATTCCATCCTGGAAGACACGGCCATCCTTGTCTTTGATTCTCATTGCAGTTCTAATATTTGCAAGAGTTTGACCAACAGCTTCTTTGTCTGCACCGGAAATTGTAACGTTTTGACCCTTAACTTCAACTTTGGTACTTCCAATCAAAACAGTTTTTCTTGGTTGTTTTTCGCCCAAAAAGTTCTTGATCGTTAAATCAGAACCTTTGACTTCAAGGGAAATTGGAAAGTGTGCATGAAGCATCTTAAGGTTTAATTTGTAGCCTTGAGTAACGCCAAAGAATGCGGATTTGATTAGAGCTTCGAATGTTCCAACCATTGCCGGATTTTCGCTTTTAACATTCACTGAGTTTGCTGAAGCTTCAATAGCAACTGAAACAGGGATTTGTTTTTTGACTTCGCCCTTTGCTCCTTTAATTGAAAGAGTTTTACCTTCGACTTTAACAGTAACTCCGTTTGGGACTTGCATCATCGAAATAACCTCAGTAAACGTATGCAAGAAGTCTGCCACCTACGTGGTTCTTCTCTGCATCGGAATTAGTCATAATTCCATTTGGAGTTGAAACGATCAAAAGACCTACTCCGAAACCTGGAATAAACTGCTGCTCCTTCTTTGCCCAGTCAGTTCTTTTAACTGGCATTCTTGGTTTAATTACACCGCAGTCATTTATTCTACCATCCAAAACAACTTCAAAGGTTCCGCCTTTTCCATCTTCAACCAACTTGTATTGGGAGAGATATTGATTTTCTTTCAATACTCTTAAGACTTCGCCAATTAGTTTGGTTGCCTTGACAGAGCATGCGCCTTGTCCAGCCATTTCGTGAGTTTTTAATGTGTTTAATGCATTAGCTAAATGATCAGTCATTACATCAGCCTCCATATTTTCTAAATCCGATTGCTTCAGCCATTTCTCTAAAGCATCTTCGACAAACAAGAAGTTTGTATTTTCTAATAAGACCACGAGAGTTACCGCAGTTTCGGCAAACCCGCTTTCCTTTTCCTTTGTATTTTTCTTCAGTTGGAAGTTTCATAAAAATCACTTTAAAATTACTCTACCTTGATACCGAATTTCTCTTTTGTGAAATCGATTGCTTCGGCAGAAGTGATTTTGTGGCTTTTGCCTACCCGAGTTGGAGACAATCTTCTAATACCAACTCTTTTTCCTCGTCTAGTTAGAGTAACACAAATATCAAAACCAAACATACCCAAAGTTGGATCATACTTTGCGCCAGGGAAATCGATGTATTCATGAACACCGAAAGCGAAATTTCCGCCTTTGCGATCAAAGTTTGATGCTTTGAGAAGTTTTCTTTTTGCGATGAGTGCTTTTTCCAAAAAGGTTTTTGCATCAGGACCACGAAGAGTGACCTTTGCACCAATTGGAAGACCCTTTCTTAACTTGAAAACAGGATCTCTTTTTCTTGCTTTGGTTTCAACTGGTTCGTGATTGTTGGTTAATCTTCGCAAAAGTTCTTTTGCATTTTCCAATCTATCCCCAGGTGCACCAACACCAATGTTTACAGTAACTTTTTCAATGAGAATTTCTCTCATTGGATTAGTTGAAGTTTGTGAAGTCATGTTTTTTCACCTATGCCAAAGTAAATTCATCATCGACAACAAACAAGTATTTTGCGACTGTGATGAATTCGCCCTCCTTCTTATCTTCAGAAGTAACAACTGCTTCAGAAGGTTTGCCTCCTTCTCTTTGAATTATTTCCTTCAATTTGACAATTGAACCTGCATGCTTACCTTCTCTAATCAAGCATCTTGAACCGTTTGCTAGTTTCAAGACTTTTTTAAGTTTAGAGTCGCCAAGGGAAAAGAGAACTGAATCTCCGACTTTGACATTGTTGTCTGCCAAAGTGGTTTTTCCATCATGGAAAGTAAGTGAAACTTTGCCTCCTTTTAAGACGTTTTTATTGGTAACTTTAAGGAGCTTTGTTGATGCAGCTTTTTCAAGAGAAACAGGAGCAAGTCGACCTTTTGAATCAACCATAACCTTATACATTCTTGAATCGCCATCAAAAGAAAGATAGTCCATTAGACCAACAGGGAATCTAAAGTCAGTTCTGACTTTTTGATCGACCTTTACCTTTCGTTGAGAAAGAATCTTCTTTATTTCAGAAGAAGTTTCTGCAATCTTTAAAACATCTCTTAAAAGAACGCCCAATGGGACGGATTGCTTTCTTGAGTGTGGACCACTGCTTCCGCGTGAAATGAACTTGCTCTCCTTCTTATTTTCAATTGGGATTGCTTTTGGAGTTGCAAGTCTTTTCATGTGATTTGTTGAACCTCGTTTTGCCATAAGTATTCACCTAGTTCTTTACCTCTTTCTTTGCTTCTGGTTTTGCAGTTTCAGCCTTTGGAGTTTTTTCTGCCTTAAAGACATCAGAACTGAAAAGCTCTGATCTTTCGGGAGTTGAATCCAAGCCAACTAAGAGCAAATTGGAAGATTTTACTGGAATTGGAACTTCTTTTCCTCGGATTGTTTTTACAACAACACCTTCTAAAAGAACAGTAAGGTCTTTTGTGTTGATTTTAACGACCTTTGCTTCTTTTCCTTTTTCAGGACCTCTCATGATCTTGACTTTATCATTCTTTCTAAGGAGAAGAGATCTCTTTTTGGTTTTCATTTTTGATCTTAAGTCCTTAGATAAGTGAACATGGAGCCTATTCTTTCTCTTGTGTAATTTTTCAGTATAAAACTTTTTTCTTTCTGTATCGGATTTCATTATACAACACCTGCAGAGATTGCTGCAACTTTTGGATATCTCTCGGCAACTTCTCTTGCCACGACACCTTTGATTTCGGTACCTACAGGCAAGTTATCATCATTAATTAAGACCGCTGCATTATCTTCAAAGAAAACACGAACACCATTTGGTCTTCTAAATTCTTTCTTTTGTCGAACGATTAAGGCCTTAACAACTTTCTTGACCATATCTGGTTTTCCTTTTTTAACTGATGCAATAACTACATCGCCAATACCAACTTTTGGGTATTTGGATCTAGTACCTTTGTATCGGGTTGAACCAATAACATAGATTACTTTTGCACCACTATTATCAGAACATGCCATCATAGTTCCGGTAGTCAGAGTTTTTGTAATTTTACTTGTTAATCCCTTCATGAAGATTCACCTGATTTTTGGAGTATTTGAGTAATTATCCATGCCTTAGTTTTACTGATTTTTCGGCATTCCGAAATTTCAACAACATCACCAACTTTAGCATTTAGTTCAGTTGGGTTGTGAACAGTAATTTTAGATCTTCCTGCTGCCCATTTTTGGAATTTTGGGAAGAATTTAACAGTAGGTCTTTCGACAACTGCAGTCAATTTTGCCTTAGCACTAACGACGATACCTTGAAGTCTTTCGCCCCTAGTTGCAATTTTGGGTTTAGTCTTTTGGTTTTCCATGTAATATCACCAATTCAATTCAAGTTCTCTAAAATACAAAGCGCGAAACAATGTATGACGTTTTTCAGTTTGAGTGTGAAAAACGACGAGAACAGCAATCAGATCCGTAGCAATTTCTCGCCAGGGTGTCTAAAAGCTAACATTTAACTTGTCATATATTGAATAAAAAGATTTATAAATAAGAGCAATAGAAAAAGGAGAGAAAAATTAAAGAAATAAAGTCAAAACGACCAAAAAGTATCCGGAGTAGACAAGTATTCTGCCTATCATCTTATTCCAACCCGGGCGAAAACTTTTGGATCGCTTAGCATGCGAAAGACAGTCATGTGGGAAACACCAAGAGCTTTGGCGATCTTTCGGACTGAGAGCCTATCGACAAAATACATCTTCAAAACCGAATTTAGTAATGAAGAATTGGCAGCGACCCCGCCGGGAGCAACTTCAAATGCAATTGATGGACCAGTTGGACCAGAACTTGCGACAAATCTTGAACTTTCTGATGACACCATTAATAAACACCTCAATCTTTTTTTTGAAATTTTTCCAAAAAACAGAAGAAAAGCGCTTTCAAAACGAAAGCTTTTTTCCAAAGACAGGGTTTTTCGGTGTCACCCAAAAAGGCCTTAAATCCCATCCAAATGTTAGAGCCTAATCAACAAATAATTAAACTTGCTAATAATATTAGACTTCATATTAGTGCAACAGGTAAAAGTAGACATGGAAGAAGATTCAGACATTTTGAATTTGCTTTCCATTTCCCATTGCACCCCTTTTCAATCATTTGGATTTTTTACTTACAAGAATTATTGCTCATAAAAATATATATAAATGTTTGTATCAGAGAAAAATAAAGCTTTGGATAAAAACAAAAACCAACAGAAATAGCAGATTGCCCAGAATAAGCAAATAATCAGAAAAAATAACTTTCTAACACATTTAAAAAACAAACAGATTCAAATCAGATCATGAAGCATCGAGTGCCCATTTCATTTGGAATTCCAATTTCAAGACCATCACAAGAACCTCAATTTCATGAATTCAAAGTGATAGAAAGCACAGGGTCAGAATATGCCCAAATTATGAAAAGGCAAATTGAAGATGCTAGAAGGGAACTTTCTTGGAAGAACAAAACAGATCAAAAAGGAGAACTAACCAGAGCAGTCGAGCAAATTTTAAAGGGGGTTTCAACAGAAAGAGAAATATTAGAGCGAATTTTTTCAATTTTTAGACCTTATGTGCCAGATGGAGAATGGGCACAAGCAGAAGAAAGATTTCCAAGAACATTTGTGGTTCCGGGGTATTCGTTTTTACTAGATCCATCAAAAGTCAAAAATCCCAAAAGAGCAGAAGACATCCAAGACATTTTAGAAGATCCGGAAAGAGAAATAATGATGATGCATATGGGAATCGCTCAGATTGCAGTTTTAGGGTATTATGAAATGACTGCTCTGATGGTTGAATTACTTAAAAACAGAGAGATATCAGAAAGACTTGGAATGAGATTTTACATGGGAGAATCTTTTTTAGCAAGAGAAAAATACGGGGAAGTTGGAGTTTGTCCGGTTGCAATTGGATTAGGCAGTGAAGAAGAAAGACTCATTGGAATAAATCTCAAGTATGGTGAAGTGGAATCAGGAATTTGGAAATACGAGCTTTTTTCTGATCAGATGTGCAGAGTAATGAGAACTTTCGAGGCAGTAGCTGAAGCAATTTATAGAGAACTAGTGGAAAAAGATGCAAAAATAGACGATAAAAAAATTCAAAACGCAGCAAAGTTAGCACAGAGGCAACTGAGTGAAGAATCAAGAATTTTAGATCGAGAAAGAGCAGTACAAAATATGGAATTTATCAGCGAGCAAATCAAAAAGGGATTAATTAGAGAAGGGTTTGAGCAAAAGGAAGCACAAAACAGGGCAAATCAACTAAAAAACGAATTGATAAAAACAATCGAATAATACTGCAAAAGCAAAACAAAATAAACTGAGCAAACCCAGTTGGGAATAAAAACAAAATGCTTTATTGAATTTAGTTATGTCTCACAAATCATCGGATTTAGAATTAATTATTAGAAAACATGTTCTCAAAAATGCATTTGATTTTGGAAAGGCAAGCGCCGGATCAGTTGTCGGAAAAGTTATTGGCGAACACATGGATTCCAAAAAAGACATGAAAAACACAATGACACTAATTAATAGTGAAATTTCAAGAGTTTCAAAATTATCCAAAGAAGAAATAGAAAATGAAATGAAAAATTTCACATATGCCGAGAAAAAAGAGGAAGTAAAAAAATCAATTACACTTACGGACGCAGTTGAAGGAAACGTAGTGACAAGATTTCCCCCAGAACCATCAGGATACCCACATATTGGACATGCAAAAGCAGCATGGATAGATTATGAGGGGGCAAAAAACCATGGCGGAAAAATGATTTTGCGATTTGATGATACGAATCCTGAAAAAGAATCATACCAATATGTTGAAGCAATTAAAGAAGGATTAATTTGGCTTGGAATTTCCTGGGATGGAAAGGAAACATACACATCGGATAATATGCCAAAAATATATGAAGCTGCAGAAAAATTAATTCAGAATGACAAGGCCTATGTTTGTTTTTGCAAGCAGGAAGAAATTAGTAAAGGCAGAACTGAAGGCGTTGGATGCAAATGCAGATCAAATAAAATAGAAGAAAATAGAGAAAACTGGAAAAAGATGATTAATTCGGAAATTAGCGAAGGAGAAGCGATTCTTAGATATAAAGGAGATATGGAATCGCTCAATACAGTAATGCGAGACCCTACAATTGCAAGAATACTTGAAGCAAAACATTACAGACAATTGACCAAATACAGAGTTTGGCCAGGATATGATTTGGCAGTTGTTGTGATGGATCACTTGGAAGGAATAACACATTCAATGCGATCTAAAGAATACGAACTTAGAGACGAACTTTACAGAGCGCTTTTTGAAGATTTGAAATTTAAAAAACCAATCCAAATTGGATTTTCAAGACTAAATATCAAAAATGCCCCAATTAGTAAAAGATTGCTTTTGCCTTTAGTTAAGGAAGGAAAAGTTCTTGGTTGGGATGATCCGAGGCTTCCAACATTAAAAGGGTTAGAGAGAAGAGGCATTCTTCCACAAGCAATCAAGGAATTTGTACTAAGCTTCGGTTTATCGAAAGTAGAATCAGAACCAAGCTGGGAGGCGCTTTTAATAATAAATAAAAAAATGCTGGATCCGGTTTCAGACCATTACTTTTTTGTTGAAAAACCAGTAGAAGTTTTTGTTGAAGATATGAAAGAAAGCCACATTGAAATAAAAAGAAATCCCAAAAAAGATGAGAGCGGAAGCAGAAAGATTAAAATTGGAAAGAAAATTTTCTTAGCGCATTCAGATGCAAAAAATCTCAAGGAAGGAGAAATAATTAGACTCAAGGATTTATGCAACATAGAAATAGTAAAAATAGAAAAAACAAGAATTGTTGCAAAAGCCAAAGAAGATAAGCAGGTTGAGAAGAAAGTTCAGTGGGTAAGTGAAGATTCAGAAAAATGCACAGTAATGATTCCAAAGGACCTTCTAGATGAAAATGGAGAATTTGATCAAAAGAGTCTCGAAATAACTGAAGGCAGATGTGAAAGAAGTGTTTTAGAAGTTCAAAAAGGGCAAGTAATACAATTCGAACGATTTGGATTCTGTAAATTGGACAACAAGGAAAAACTAGAGTTCATCTTTTGCTGCTAAAAGTCAAATGTCTTTATAAATTTTAGGTGCTTAGTAAAAGCGAATTTGGTGAAAAAATGAAAATGCGAAATGTAGTTCAAGCATCGCTAAAGACATTGGCAGTAATAATCATTCTTGGAATTTTAGGTTTGATAATACAAATATTATCAGTAGTTTCAGGACCTTCATTGATAAGCTATGTAAAAACAATAAATACAGTATACAGTTACTTGTTAATCCCCATTTACATAATATTGTACTTTAGAATTGGTGCAACGGGCTCAAAAAAATATAATTTAGATCCAACTGAAAGCGGAGCTGCAAGCGCATTTGCATTTTTAGTATCAAGCATAATTTTAACAATAATAAATGCAGTAATGGGATCACTGATTGTAAGCAAAGTAATAACAATTGGGTTATTTAGGCCTCCAGAATCAGTTCTCGCATCCACGTACTTGGGAAACATTCCTGGAATAAGCGGAATCGTATTTTCAGCACTTTGCGGATTTGGCCTTGCGCTAATTGGAGCAACAGTGGCATTTGCAATAGGCGCAGTCGGATCGATTGCAGCACAAATAATTAAAAAATAATTTTTTTTCAAAAGACAGATTTTTTCGAGAGTAAAAATAACATTTGTCGTTTTTTTTGGTCAATAAAGAGAGAATATTTTTCGGAAGAATTCGTGATATTTATAAAGGAAATTATTCATGATTTCATGCTTTGACTAGGTGGGTTTATGACAATTAAAAGTATTAGAAAAAGAGACGGATCAACAGTGGATTTTGATAGAGCAAAGATGGTAGAGGCCATTTTTAAGGCGGCTCAGTCTGTTGGCGGAACAGATAGAAGCGAATCAGAAAAGGTAGCTGAAAAAGCAATCGAAATGCTAAGTGCAAAATATACAGAAAAGGACGTTCCAACAGTTGAAGAAGTTCAGGACATTGTCGAAAAGGCATTGATTGAACTAGGACATGCATCAACAGCAAAAGCATACATACTTTATCGGCACAACAAAAACCTTGAAAGAGACATGAAGAAAATGATCGGAGTAAACGACGATTTGAAACTACCGATAAATGCACTTCAGGTTTTGGAAAAAAGATACTTATTAAGGGATGAAAGCGGAAAAACTGCAGAAAGCCCAAGCATGTTATTTAGAAGAGTTGCAAAACACTTGGCGTCAAATGAAAAGAAATATGGCGCAGATGACAAGGCAATTAGAATGTATGAAGAAGCATTCTACGAAGTCATGACCAATTTTGAATTTTTGCCAAATTCACCAACACTTATGAATGCAGGAACCGCATCAGGACAGCTTGCAGCATGCTTCATTTTGCCAGTAAAAGACAATATAGAAGCAATTTTTGAATGTGTTAAATGGCAGGCGATGGTTCACAAAACAGGAGGAGGAACAGGATTTTGTTTCTCATATTTAAGACCAAAGGGAGATTTTGTTAGATCCACAACCGGAGTAGCTTCAGGACCAATTTCATTTATGAGTGCATTTGATAATGCAACAAACGTGGTTAAGCAAGGAGGAAAAAGAAGGGGAGCAAACATGGCAACTTTGCACGTTTGGCACCCAGATGTTCAGGATTTCATCACCATGAAGCAAACACCTGGAGTCATGGAAAATTTCAACGTCTCAGTTATGGCGGATGATAAATTCATGAGAGCAGTTGAAAACAACGAAGATTATGAGTTATTGAATCCAAGATCAGGAGAAGCGCTCAGAAAGATAAGTGCAAGAGGCCTCTTTGACATGATTGCATATTCTGCATGGAAATCAGCTGAACCAGGATTATTATTCATAGACCAGATAAATCGAACAAACCCAACTCCAATAGATCCAATTCATGCAACAAACCCATGCGGAGAAGTTCCAATGCCTGATTTTGAATCATGCAACTTGGGAAGCATCAATTTAGTAAAATTTGTTGATTTAGATTGGAGCAAAGGAGATTGGAAGAAAAAGGTCAAGTGGGATCGATTAAGATATGTAATTAGATTGGCATTTAGACTTCTTGACAATGTAATTGACTTGAATGTTTATCCAATCCCTCAAATCAAAGAGCAGACACTCAAAAACAGAAGAATAGGTTTGGGAGTCATGGGCTTTGGAAGAATGCTTTACATGATCGGAGTAAAATACGATTCAGAAATGGGCTTTGAAGTTGGAAAAGAAGTAATGAAGTTCATAAATGACGAATCAAGAAAGATGAGCCAGGAACTTGGAAGAGTAAGAGGCTCATTTTTGGGCTTTAAGGATAGTCCATTGAATAAGAAATATGATTCAATGCGCAATGCAACTTGCACATCGATTGCACCAACAGGAACAATTTCCATGATTGCAGACACATCAAGTGGAATCGAACCAGTGTTTGCACTTTCATTTTTGAAAACAGTTCGGGCAGGTCAGTATTACTACCTTGATCCAATTTTCGAGCAAGTCTTAAAAGTTCGCGGACTTTACAGCGACGACCTATTAAGACAAGTAATGGAAGAAGGATCGATACAAAGTATAGATAGCTTGCCACAGGACATGAAAGAAGTGTTTAGGGTCGCATATGATGTTTCGGCCCAATCGCACGTTAAAATGCAGGCAGCATTCCAGGAAAACGTTGAACTTGCAGTAAGTAAAACAATAAACATGCCAGCAAATTCAACAGTTGATGATGTTAAAAACGTCTATCTTTTAGCTTGGAAACTTGGTTGTAAAGGAATTACAATATACCGAGATAGTTCAAGACACGAACAAGTATTGCACGTTGGAACTTCAGCCAAAACAAAGGGAGTTGAAGAAGAAAAGATGCAGATGCTTGTAAAATCAAACTAAATTTTTTTTAATTTTTATAATATTTCTAATTTTACTCATTTTTATAATTCCTTAGATAGTAAATGTTATAGCAGGTAGTTAAATGCGCCACAACAGAGTAATTGGAAGATTGGGAGAATTTTCATTCAAAGTTCACGGTTATGGAGTAATAGGAGCAAAGGCAGATGCGCTCATAAAATACGGAGTATGTTTTTTAGATAAAGGAATAAAGGTTCCTGATGCGCACGTACTTTCATCAAGACCATTTTTTTCAAAACTATTAGAAAATACAGGGAATGAAAAAATAATAATTGCAGGAGATCAAAGAAAGCAAATAGAAAAAGTGCTTGAAGGAATAGAAGGAAATAGAAATCAGGTCTTTAGATCTAGTTTTCAAGGAGATTTAGCAGGAAATGGCGTATATACAAGCGTATATGCTCCACTTACAGAAGGAATAGATGCAATTGAAACAATAGTAAATAGAGCAGCAGGAGAAGATGCGCGTGAATTTAGAGAAAAAAGAGGCTTAAGTGCAGAAGTTTCAGTTTTGATAATGCCTCCAGTTATAGATGCTGAATTTGACGCCCCGCTTATTTCAGGATGTGGTTTTACTAGTTGGTCTGGGGAAAACGGAAGACTTGCGGTTGTTTCAGGAATGGGAACTAGAGCAACAGGAAAATCAACTCCAATAAGCCGATTTAGGTTTGATGAAAGAATGCCGGAAGATTTGATACGAAAATTAACTACGAGAGATCTGCAGCACCCTGAAAGATTAGTAAATGGAAAAAGAATAACGGATCCATCAGAACCATTTGTTTCAAAATTGGTCCAATCTGGTGCATATCAAAGAGCAGTAAATGAAGCACTTCCAAGGTTTCTTTCAGAGGTAAAAGAAATAGAGAAAGATATTGGACCGTTTTATTTTGAATTTGCACTTGCACGGGGAGTAAATGAAGTGCGTGCCTATTTACTGCAGGTTGCACCGTATGAAAGAGATACAAGACAAATTGTTTTTCCAGATAGAGAAAATGAAAACTGCTTATGGACAACTGAAGTTGCAGGAAGAAACATAAGGAGAGCAAATTCAGTGATTTCAACTCTTCAGTATGATTTATCAGGAAAAGAGATGAGAGAGAGAATGATTCGGCTAAATAGAGAAAATAGAGACTACATACTAGTAGTTCATGACATACATTCTGCAATGGCAGGACCTGGAAAATGGCTCTCATATGCAGCATTTAGCAATGCAGTTGCGATTGTGGAAGTAAATCCCAATCACCAACATAGAACGCCAACAGAGCATTTTCAGGGGTTGCTCAGAGACAGCCAAATTCCATTTTTCCACATCGACTGGCTCACAACAAAAAGACCATTTAGGGTACAGGAATTGAGCGAATTCAAAGCGCATAAAGTGAGGGCAAAGGTTATTGCAGATGATAGTTGCATAGAGGGACCGTTGGGGGCAATTGAATTTGAAGAATTACCAAAATTAGATAGACCGCAAGATCTGCCGGATGATGATGGATATTCAAGATAAATCAAACAACTTTTATTAATTTTAATAGACAAAATAAAACAGGGATGAGTATATGGCAACACTAAGAGCACCAATTGAAGTTCGGGGAGATAAATTTACAGTTTTCGATAATGGAACATATCAAGATGCAACGCATAACCAACTCTTCGATGCGCATTCACACGGATTAAACTATGCAACTGGAGTTTTGGAAGGGATAGGAGTTGAAATAAGCAATGATGGAAAACATCTGATTGTTTTCGAACTCAACGCTCACATGGCACGATTAATTGTAAATGCAAATATGCTCCACACAAGAGAAGGACTAGAGAGATTTATGAGCGAAGGATTGGACTATAAGCCAGATATGCCATATGGAGAAGTTTATGAGTTAGCAAGAGGAAAACCAAAAGAGTTTAGGCCTGTATTAGAAGTTATTTCAAATGGGAAAAGAACACTATTGGACTTAGAAGCAGTTGCAAAATTAACAATTGAAATGATTCAAAGAAATTTAGGAAGAGCAGATTCATTCCCAATTAGATACTTGAGGCCTCTTGCAGTTTTAGGAGATAAGGATTCTCAATTAAATAATGCAGGAATTGGGGTTTATAGTTCAGATCATCTTATTGAATTTTTGGTTCATGGATATTTGTGGCCAAAAGAATACATGGGAAGCGGAACTTTTGAAAACGGAATGAAAGTTTTGGTTAGGGCAGAATCAGTAATTGCAGAACTTCCAGGAACCGTTGATTTTGCAAAGGCAGTTTCAAATTACGGATCAAAAAGAACTCCTTGGAAAAACTATGCAAAAATGAAAGGATATGCAGATGCACTTCTTTTGGGAACTGATAGAAATGGAAGAAAAATAGTTACTGAATTTACCAGCGCAAATGTTGCAATTGTCAAAGACGGAATTCTCATGACTCCAAAAACCAGCTGCATGACTCTTCCAGGAATAACAAGGCACAACAATTTGCAAGTTGCAAGAGAACTTGCAACGGAACTTGGGATAACAGAAGTTAGAGAAACCGATCTAACGCTAAATGACTTACTACATGCAGATGAAGTTATGGCATTTGGAACTGCTGCAAAAGTCACACCCGTAATTAAAGTTGGAGTTGAAAGAAAAAGAAATGGAAAAACAGAAATCGAAGAAGTAACAATTGGAAAAGGAACTCCAGGAAAAATAACCAAAGGACTTCAGGCTGCATACTATTTCCTTGAGAGAAACATGCCCTTTGAAATAGATGGGAGAGTAGTTAGTGAATTTAGCAATAGAGGAACAGCAATTGAAATTCCAAATAGCGCACAAAGGCAAGTTGTTGAAAGGCTAGAAGGGATAAGCGTGGATCAAAAATATGATACACGATTTAAAACTCCGACAAAAGAACAAGTAGATAGAGCATTAGCAAGAAAAGTAGCACTAAGATAATTTTTATATTTTATTTTTGAAGAAGGAATATATTTTTATTTTACAATTACTTACTAAAAACAAAAGAGGATTAATATGCCACTTGTACCAATGAAGCAAATTCTTGATGAAGCAGCAAAAGGAGGATATGGAGTTCCGCATTTTAACGTAAATAATATGGAGCAAGCCCAGGCAATTATGAGAGGCGCTGCAGAAGTTAAATCTCCTGTAATTATGGCAGCATCACGAGGAGCACTCAAATACAGTGATTTAATTTTCCTTAGAAACATAATGATGGCCTGTGTTGAAAAATATCCAGATTTGCCAATAGCATTACATTTGGATCATGGAAACAATTTAGAATCAGCAAAAACAGCAATTTCACTTGGATTTACCTCAGTCATGATTGATGGATCGTTAAAAGAAGATGGAAAAACACCAACTACTTACGAAGAAAATGTAAAAGTCACAAAAGAAGTTGTTGAATATGCTCATAAATTCGGAGTAACGGTTGAAGGAGAACTTGGAACTTTAGGCGGAATAGAAGATGGAGTCGGTTCTGGAAAAATACATTTAACAGATCCAAACCAGGTTGAAGATTTTTTGGCAAAAACAGGAGTTGATGCTCTTGCAGTTGCAATTGGAACTTCTCATGGAGCATACAAATTCAAAGTGAAGCCCGACCCGGATAAAAATTTGCTTGCGATGGATGTAATTAGAGAAATACATAAAAGATGTCCAAAATTACATATGGTAATGCACGGTTCTTCATCAGTACCTCAGGAACTGGTTGCACAAATCAATAAATACGGAGGAAGAATAGCACCAACATATGGGGTTCCTTTGTGGGCAATTAAAGAAGGGATTGCAGCAGGAGTTAGAAAGGTCAATGTGGACACAGATTTAAGACTTGCAGCAACGGCAGCGATGAGAAAAGTTTTTGTTGAAGAGCCAGAAAGATTTGATCCAAGAGAATTTTTAACTCCAGCAAGGGATGCAATGATAAAAATCGTAAAAGAAAGATATGTTGAGTTTGGATCTGCAAATCATGCACACGATTACAAACCCATAACATTGGAAGATTCGAAAAAATTCTACAGGTGAAAATATGAAAGTAAGTGATCTTCAATCATCATTTTTGAAAGTTGCACAAGCAGCCGCAATTGGAAGCTATAATTGGGTTGGAAAGGGAGATAGGCATGCCGCAGATGATGCGGCAACAAAAGCAATGAGAGAAACATTCAACCAAATCAAATTCGATGGAACAGTTGTAATTGGAGAAGGAGAACGAGATGAAGCTCCGATGCTTTTTATTGGAGAAAAACTGGGAGATGGAAGCGGCCTGAAAGTAGATATTGCAGTTGATCCATTAGAAGGGACAAATTTAGCAGCGGAAAATAAAGCAGGGGCAATTTGCGTTCTTGCCGCAGGTCCAAAAGGAAGCTTATTTCATGCGCCAGATACATACATGGAAAAAATTGCAGTTGGACCAAAAATAGGAAAAGTGGTTTCGTTAAGTAAAACAATAGAGGAAAATTTAGATGCCATTTCCAAAAAAACACACAAAGAAATGAACCAGATAACAGTAGTTGTTTTAGATAGGCCAAGACACCAAGAACTCATTGAAAGAATAAAGAAAAAAGGCGCAAACGTAAGATTAATTAGTGATGGAGATGTTTTTGGAGCAGTGATGACTGCATTTGAACACACAAAAGCAGACATGCTAATTGGAATTGGAGCAGCACCTGAAGGAGTTTTAGCGGCAACTGCACTCAAATGTGTCGGCGGCTACTTAGAAGGAAGATTAAAATTTAGAAATGACGAGGAGAAACAAAGAGCAAAAAAAATGGGCATTAATGATTTTGACAAAATATATACCATGGATGAATTAGTCAAAACAGAAGATGCGATTTTTGTTGCAACTGGAGTAACAGACGGAGATTTACTAAAAGGAATACACAAGGAAAATGGAAAATATAAAACACAGAGCATGATAATTTCAGGGGAAAATAAAAAGCCTCGGATAATAGATGAGTAAAAAGAGAGGAAAAAATGAAAACAAACGAAATCTTGATAATTGTTGGTTTGGTTTTCCTACTGATGATAGCGTTTTTCATATTTTCTTCAAAAGCGGGAAAAAAACAAATATCCATCACCACAGAAGAGGGAAAGGAAATAATTGTTGATGCTGAAATTGCCAAAAGCATTCCAGATCAGATGAAAGGACTTATGTGGAGAGATAAAATTGGAGAAAACGAAGGGATGCTTTTTGTTTTTTCAACCCAAAGAAAACAAATATTTTGGATGATGAATACAACAATCCCGCTTGAAGCTTTGCATTTTTCAGAAAATGGACAACTGGTAGATATTGTGAAAATGGATCCATGTAAAAGCATAATGAACTGTCCTCAATACGTCCCAAAAGCAGAGGCAAAATATGTCTTAGAAGTCAAACAGGGTTTTTCGCAAAAAAACAAGATAGAAACACTAAAAAGCAGACTAAAAATAGAAGAACTTGACAAAAAATAGCAAAATATCGAATTTATAAGACGTTGTATTAAGATTTTAGATAATGAGCCTAGTTTTAGTAGGTTTGGGAGTAGGGTTAGACTTAACTCTTCAAGGCCTTAGAAAGAGCAAGGAAGCAGATGAAATATATCTGGAAAACTACACTAATCCATTTACACAAGAAGAAATTGAAAAATTAGAAAAGGAAATAGGAAATAAAATCATAATAATTGGAAGAGAACAAGTTGAAGGAAATTTCTTAATTGAAAAGGCAGCAAAAAAAAGAGTTGCGCTTTTGGTTTCGGGAGATCCATTGATTGCAACAACACACATTACGTTGGTAATGAGCGCAAAGGAAAAAGAAATAGAGTGTAAAACAGTGCATAATTCATCGATTTTTTCAGCAGCAAAGGGAGTAAGTGGGCTTCAGGCATACAAATTTGGAAGGGTTGTCACATTAGTTAATCCAAGAGAAAACTACAAGCCAACTTCATCAATTGAGTTGATTAGGGAAAATTACAAGAATAATTTGCATACATTAGTTCTGCTTGACACGGAGCCAAAACCAATGGAAGCGAAGGCGGCACTTGAGATGCTTGGGGAATTTGAGCGGGCCATAGTAATATCGCGAATTGGTAGGGAAAATGAAAAAATAAGTTTTGGAAGAATCCAAAACCTCGGAAAAAAAGAAATGGGAGATGCTCCATTTGCAGTAATAATACCGGGAGAAAAGATGCACTTTTTGGAAGAAGAGTATTTCCAAAAAATGGAAAAAGAATAGAGAGAAAAGACAAAAGACGGAAAAACATTTATAAATATTGGGTTTGTTCTTTCGAGTGGGAAAGGTGAAAATTGGATGAGCAAGGCGAAGCGAATGATGAAAAACAAAATAGAAAAAGAAGAAGAGGAAGATTTTTCACAGGTTAAAAAATTCACTAAACAAAGTTCTTCTCAAATCAATAGCAGCACAAATGACTTGGACTTTGAAATTGAAGAAATAGAAAGCATGATTGAAGATGATAATTCAGAAAGAATCACAACTGGAATGAGACAGCTTTCAAACATGAAAGAAACAGAAGCTTTTGAATATTTTGCAGTAAATTCCAGCAAAGCAGAAGCAAGATTATACGCACTCAATGAAGTTGGAATGGATAAAAAAGCGCTTTTAGACATATGCGTCGAATCGGACGATTTGGAAGTCAGAAAAATAGCGCTTGAAAAACTAGCAACCATTGCAGATGAATTGGAAGATGAGGAATTTTTTGTAGCAATGGCAAAAGGCCACGAAGACAAAAATATTAGAGATGTCGCACTTACAAACGTCGAAAGCATAGATAAGATAAAGGAGATTGCAAAAGAAACAAACTACATTCAAACCAAAATGGACGCAATTGCAAGAGTAAGGGAAGTCGACGGAGCAGTAGAATTAGAAGAGGTTTACGATTCAAGAACAGTAATAAATATACTAGGAGCAATTGCAAACACTCAAGACCAAACGCTGATTGAAAAAATAGCACAAGACTTCGAAATCGCACAAGAGATATCAACAAAAAGCGAAGAAAGAGACATAAAAGAAATAGCACAAACCATGAAGAGAGACTACTCGCGAGGGATAGTTGCGTTAATTGCATCTTCAAACAATATGCAGCAGGCAGATAGATTAATTAAGGCAATAAAATCAGACACTCAAACGCTCTGCAGCGCAATAAGATATTGTAAATCAAAGAAAGCCAAGGGAAAAATTGCTAAAATCCTCTCTGAAAGAGTAGAAGAGATAGAAGATGAAAGAATACTTTTGACAATTGCAAAAGAAGTTAAGGAAATTGCAGTTGAAAAATTATTAGTAGATAAGATAGAGAATCCGCAAATACTGGCAAAAGTTGCCAAATTTGCAAAAAATAAGAGAATAAAGGCAATGGCAAAGAGCAAGGCAAAAAGTAGCAGATCAAAAACAAAGGAGATCAGAGCCAGCAGAGAAGACTTTGAATACGAAATGGAAGAAAGCCAGGATGATGGACCAAAAGAAAGTGGAAAAGGACTGGTAAATAAGATAATAGGGCTTTTCCATGAGTTGATTGGTTTTTAAAGCATTACTAACTGAATATTCACAGGTATTTTTATGAAAACTATTGATGTTATAGTCGAAGGAGGAAGCGCAACAGCAGGTCCGCCTTTAGGTCCAGCATTGGGACCACTTGGGGTCAATGCAGCACAAGTCGTAGCAAAAATAAACGAATCGACAAAAGCGTTCAAAGGAATGAAAGTTCCAGTAAAGGTAATTGTCGATCCAAAGACCAAAACATTCACAATAGAAGTAGGAACACCTCCAACTGCCGAATTGATTAAAAAGGAAGCAGGAATTGAAAAGGGGGCAGGAAACAGAGAAGCACCAGCAGGGAATGTTTCATTTGCTAAATTGATCACAATTGCAAAAGCAAAAAGCAATTCACTTGGAAAAGACACAAAAATGATCATCAAGGAAATCCTAGGTAGCTGCGTCAGTATGGGCGTAACAGTCGACTCTAAAAAGCCAAAAGAAGTAATGGCAGAAGTCGATAAAGGAATGCACGATTCCTTACTTGGATGAGAGGATGAAAAACAAACTTTTTTTTTCAATAATTTTAAGTCTAATTTTTGTTAATCTATTTTTTGCATCGCAACTTTGGGTAAATGTTTTAGATGAAGAATCTGCAACAAAACCAGAAATTTTCAATAATCAACTAATAGTCACAACAAAAACAGGAAATGTTTATTCTATCAACCCGCTAAATGGGGCCAAGTTTTGGAATTTTGTTGCAGGGAAAAAACCAGTAGATTTGATAGTCAACAATAACATGATAATGGTTGGATCGAACATTGGAGAGGTAAGCGCAATAAGCGCAAACGGAGCACTGCTTTGGAAAGTTAACCTCAAAACAAACGCAGTAAACGAATTATATTCAATGACTCCGACCGACCACGGAATTTTTGTTTCAACAGACAAGGGATTATACTTTTTAGACAAAAGCGGAAACATACGCGCAACACTTCTAAACAGAAGTGGAATATGGGGAAAAATAGCAACTAAAGCAGACTATGCAATAGTTGGAAATAGAAATGAATTAATAAAAATAAATGAAGCAGGAAGCATACTCTGGACCAACAGTAAGATAAAAGAAGTTGCCCCATTTAAGCCTGCAATAAACAATAACTACGCATTTTTATCAGATTTAAATGGCAACATATATAAGGTGAGTTTGGATTCCGGAGCAGTAGCTTGGCAAAAGAAAATGCCCCGATGGATTGGAACCAACATAATAGTATACCAAGACAACATAATTTTTGCAGATACAGGAGGAACCGTGTACTCGCTTGACTATATGGATGGAAGTCCAAAATGGAAGATAGAAACAGAAGCGAATATATTTGGAACCATTGAGGAAGGAACAATAGGAAATAGAAAGGCGGCATTCTTTGGGACCAGTGGAAACGGCATCGTAGCAATAGACATAGAAAATGGAGAACTGGTTTGGAAAGGTGTTGATGGATCAAATGCCAAAAACCCAAAATTCTTCCAAAACAAAGTTTACTTTTCAACAGAAGAAAAAACAGAGTATGCATTTACGACAGACAGAGCTTGCGCAATTGTCTTCCCTAAAGAAGGGAGTCAAGTAGATAAAAGAGAATTAAAGATAGAGGGAAAATTCATAAGCAATTCTGAAAGCGGAGTGGAGTTTAGGATAAATGACAACGAATGGCAAACAGCAACAATAGACTCAAATAAATGGTTTGGATTCATAGATCCCCAAACGCAATTCAATGCAGGACTCAATACAGTATATTGCCGACCGCAGGGTGAAGAGAGTTCACAGTATTCATCAGCAGGAGTAATTTATGATGAAAACTCTCAAAAAGGAAACATAGTATATACAATAGATCCAAAAGAACCTAAAGTCGGTCAAAATATCCTAATAAAAATAAACGACGCAACAGAAGGTTTTGAGCTTGAAAAAGTGAAAGTTAAAATCGACAATAAAGAGATGGAAGTAAATAAGAATATTACAATAAAAGCTCCAGATAAAGACAAAGTTCCAATAGAAATAAGCAAAGTCGGATATAATCCCATTACAACAACAATAAATGTAAAAACAGACAAAATAGATCCAATACTTTTGCTAGTTGGTGCAATGTGTATCCTATTCGGAGCATTTGTAGTATATCAGAAAATTATCAAAAAGAAATAATTTTTTAAATAACTTTTTTATTTTATTCAACAGTTACTGATTTTGCAAGATTTCGTGGCCTATCCGGATTTATGCCCAAGGAAACACTTGAATAATAAGCTAAAAGCTGCAAAGGAACGACAAAGCAAAAGGGATAAAGAATCTCCTGGGTTGCAGATAAGGTTTCAATCGAAAAGTCAGATTCTGTTTTGACAGAAGAATCATCACTAAAACTAAAGACAGTTGAACCTCTAGCTTTAACCTCTTTCAAATTGCCAAAGAGTTTTTGCGAATCAAGAGTATTGGGGGCAAAAAAGAGAGTTGAAACACCTTTTTCAATTAAACTTAAAGTTCCATGCTTAAGTTCTCCAGCAGGATACGCTTGCGCGTGAAGATAGCTTATTTCTTTTAATTTTAATGCGCCTTCAAGAGCCATTGGATAACTTAAACCACGGGATAGGAAGAAAATGTGTTTGTTTTGAATTATTTTTGAACTAAGCACCCGGATAGATTCATCAAGCGAAAGGGAATCTTTGATTATTTTTTGAATTGGCAGTTTGTATTTTTCCCCAAAAAGAATTTTGTAAATTAGACATAACTGAGCAAGAAATGTTTTTGTTGCAGCAACCGAAGTTTCTGGACCTGCATTCAAAAATAAAGAATAGTTGCAAAGACGAGTAACGGTTGAACCTTGAACGTTGGTTAAACAAACCTTATCAGCTGCAGTTGAAAAACGAAGAGCCTGAAGAACATCAGCAGTTTCACCGCTTTGGGTTATTGCAAAAACGAGCGCATTTGAATCAGAAATTGTTTGATTTTGATATTCACTTGCAATAAAAGCAGAAGCGCTTTTGCCCAATTTATTTAATAGAATAGAAAAAACAAGTGAAGCATGATATGAAGTTCCGGATGCAATTATATGTATTTTATCGTATTTTTTCAAAAGATGCGAAACTGCAGAAGTGTCAGCAGAGAATGAGGAGATGACAACATCAGGCTGCTCCATTATTTCCTTTAGCATAAAATGAGGATAACCTGATTTTTCGGCAGTTTTTATGTCCCAATCAACTTTGAGAAATTGAGGGGTTTTTGAGTTCAAGTTTAAATCATAAAGAGAGATTGAGGAATCAGAAATTTGGCAGATTTCTTCATCATTCATTACAATAAAATCACGAGTGTAATCAATTAAAGCAGAAAAATCAGATGCACAAAAATTTTCTCCTTTTCCTTTTCCAATTACAAGAGGACTATTTTTTCTTGCAAGGAAAATTGATTTTGGATCATCCTTGGAAATAAGGCAGATTGCAAATGAACCTTTAAGAGAAGAAATTGTTTTTGCAAAAGCTTCAAGAGGCTTTTTTGTTTTTCTGAGATTTGATTCAAAAAGATGTGCAATTACTTCAGAGTCAGTTTCTGAAGAAAATTTGTGGGTTTCATTTTCTAAAAGATCATTTTTTAATTCGAGGTAGTTTTCTATGACACCATTATGCACAATTGCAGTGGATTTATTGCAATCGTAATGCGGATGCGAGTTTTCAAGGCATACTCCTCCGTGGGTTGCCCAGCGGGAGTGGCCAATGGCCAAATTCCCTTTTAGTGAGGAAAACGAAAGACGAGTTGAAACATCTTCAACCATTCCTTTATCCTTTCGTATTTCAAGATGATTTTTATCAAGTATGGCGATTCCAACTGAATCATAGCCACGATATTCTAAATACTTAAGACCATTAGTAATTATTGGAGCAGCATTTTTTGGACCAGTGTAGCCGATGATTCCGCACATAAAAGAGAAATTGGCGAAGATAGTTTTTAAAGATATATAAAAAAGAAGTGAGAAAAGGGAGGAAGGTGCGGAATCTTTTTAAAATGGAGCAAAGTATAAAGTTATGGGTATAACCGTCAATTTTAGTGTGTTATTTAGTGGAAAGAAAAGGTTTAAAAAAGAATTTACTAATTATAAATTTAGAAGATTTTGACTAGCTTCACTTGTAGCTTAGTTAAAGAACAATAAATAGCAAATAGAGGCGAAATTTATGTCTAGATTACATCTTGATAGAGTTTAAGAAGTAAGAAGGGCAATTAAAGCACATCAGAAAATAAGCATTCCAGAATCGTTAGCAGTTTTAGCAGATGGGCTTGCAAATAGAGAAACTGGATTTGCAGCAAGAGATCGACCATCAAGGCTTGGTGGATGCTCATTCATAAGAGTTGCAGGACAGGCAGTTGATCTAGATAATGGAAATAGGAAGGAAATAAGAAGGATTTTAGACAACATGAGCGTTGGGGCTGCGTTTGTCGTTCTCGGACATGGGGCGCCATTTAAATGTGGAGCAGTTAGCGCAAAACAAGCAGCACTCAAAAGTCCAAGCGGAAAGTTAGACTCAGAACCAGAAATAGTAAACCAATTAGTTTCAAGAGTTTCAGAAAAAGTTGCTGATTGCGAATCTCCTCGTGCTGAAATGGAAAATTCAAGAGAACAGGCACGAAGAATAATGATGGATAGTGAATTTGCAGAAATAATTGTAAGAAAGAATATCACAGTTGTTGCTGCAGTTTGTACAGAAGTTTTGATGCTCGAAGCATTGAACAAACCGGAAAGTTTCAACCTTTATACATATCACCCAAAATTAAAGGAATTAGAAGCACAATTAGGAAAAGTAGTCAAAAGAGCAATAGACGAAAATATGCCGATGAATAGCCATTATGCACACGCAATTTTCATATATGATCCAAGTCAATTAAGAGAAGTTTTGGATCCAAATCATCCAAAGTTAGAACTTGGAGGAGTAAGTTGCGTCGATGCAAGATTGGCACCCCTTTCCCCGGATGGTCCAAGATACATGTTTAGATTATTCCCCAATCAAGGATTTAACGTAACGGTTCATCATGAAGCGGATGGGAGAGTTGAGATTTCATCTGACGATGGAGGATCAACAGTCTATGCCCTAAGGCATGTTGGAGGAGTAAAGGAGACCAAGCACCTAGTCATTGTGGACACAACACTCTCGCTTGCAAGAGCAAGAGCAACAAGAGAAGGATTGCTGAAAATAAGAGAAATTGCAGAGGCAACAAGCTCTGGTGAAACCATCAGTTTAGTTGGTTTTGATGGAGAAGGATTAAGATTAGTTAACGATGCGCAGGGAATAAACGCAGATATCGAATACGATCCAAAATACCGCATATTAGGAAAATAATTTTTTCAAAACCATTCAATTTTTTATATTTTATCTAATTATTAAAGATCAGAAAAATGGTGAATTTTATGAACGGACATGAAGCACTAACAGTATTGATGGAAGGAAACAAAAGGTTTGTTGAAGGCAAAAATGCACACAGAAATTTTAGTTCAAGAAGAGAAGAGCTCAAAGCAGGGCAAAAACCAATTGCAACAATAGTTTCATGCTCTGATTCAAGAGTTGTTCCAGAATATATTTTTGATCAGGGACTTGGAGACATTTTCACAGTGATTAGCGCAGGAAATGTAGTTGATAAGATTGGTCTTGGATCAATCGAATATGCAGTTGGGCATTTGCACACTCCTCTTTTGATTGTTATGGGACATGAAAAATGTGGCGCAGTTGCAGCAGCATACGATGATTTTAAGGAATCAAACATTACTGAAATTGTAAACAAAATCAAACCATCAGTTTCAAAAGTCAAAAAAGGCAAGGATAAACCAGGCGAATGTGAAATGCTTGCAAATGAAAATGTCAAAGAAGTAATTCATGAAATCAAGAAAAGCCCAGTTGTCCAAGAAGCAATGCACAAAGGACTCAAAATCGTCGCAATGAAATACCATTTGGATGGGAAAGTTGAAATCCTCCAATAAAGCACTTTTTATTCTTTTTCTTCGTCTTTTTATTATGACTTCTTTAAAGCAACCATTAGTTGGAATAATTATGGGAAGTAAAAGCGATTTGGAAACCATGGAAGGAGCAGCACAAACACTCGAAAAAATGAAGATTCCCTTTGAAATGAGGGTTGTTTCTGCACATAGAACACCGGATTTGATGTACGAATACGCCAATAGCGCCCAAAAAAGAGGTTTGGAAGTTATAATAGCCGGAGCAGGAGGTGCAGCCCATTTACCGGGAATGACTGCATCCATGACAACACTACCAGTAATTGGAGTCCCCGTTGAATCAAAGGCACTTAAAGGAATGGATTCGCTTTTATCGATAGTTCAAATGCCGAAGGGAGTTCCGGTTGCAACCGTTGCAATTGGAAATTCAACAAATGCAGCACTTTTAGCGGCAAGAATTCTTTCAATTAAATACCCGGAAATTTCAAAAAAACTTAAAGAGCAGATGGAAACAACCGCACAAGAAGTCAAGGCAATAAAAATCTAAGAGGGAAAAACTTGGAAAATAAGGAAAAGACAATTGGAATGATTGGCGGCGGCCAATTAGGAAGAATGTTTATTGAAGCTGCGCACAAAGAAGGATACAAAGTAATAGTTTTGGATCCGTCTAAAGAGTGCTGTGCAGGAAAAATAGCGGATGAATTAGTTGTAGCACCGTATTCAGATATTGAAGCGCTCAAAAAAATCGCACACAAAGTTTCAGTAATTACATACGAATTTGAAAATGTAGATGCAAAAGTTCTCCAAAAAATAGAAAAAGAAGTCAAGATTCACCCAAATCCAAGAGCGCTAAAAATTACACAAAATAGAATAAGGGAAAAGGAATTTGTTAAAAAAATTGGAATTAATGTAACCCCTTTTTGGAGAATAACAAACAACGAGGAATTGGAAGAAGCAATGGAAAAAATAGGACTCCCATCAGTCATAAAAACCGCAGATGGTGGGTATGACGGAAAAGGACAAAAAATCGTATTTACTAAAGAAGAAGCTCAAAAAGCAGTAAATGAATTTCTTAAAAACAATAATGAATTGATTTTTGAAAAAATGATTGAACTTGAAAAAGAGATATCAGTAATTTGCGCACAAAATGAAAGAGGTCAGATGAGTACATATCCGGTTTTTGAAAATGTTCACAAAGATAACATATTATTTACAACAATTTGCCCGGCAAAAATAAATGAAAAACAGGAAAAAAAAGCAAGAGAATACGCACAAAAAATAGGAAAGGAATTGAAAATAGTTGGAACATATTGTGTTGAGATGTTTATAGATAAAAAAGGAGAAGTTTTGATTAATGAGATTGCTCCGCGGCCACACAATTCAGGGCACCTCACAATAGAGGCAGCAAATTGCTCGCAGTTTGAAGCGCAATTAAGAGCAGTTTGTAACTTGGAAATGAAAGAAATAAAATTAGTAAAAAATGCAGCAATGATAAATATTCTTGGTCAATCCAAAGGGAATAAACTTCGGGGGACGGAAAAATTAGGCAAGGAATTTTATCTTCATTTATATGATAAAGGAGAGGCAAAAAACAAAAGAAAGATGGGCCACATCACAATTTTGGGTGAAAATGCCTTAGAGAAAGCAATAAAAGCAAGAAATGAGATATATTGGTCAGAAAGTTAGGTGTACTTAGAATGATTGATAGCGAAAAAATGTATAAACTTAAAAAAGAACTTAGAAAACTCGAGAGTATGCGCGGTAGCGGTACCGAGTTGATTACTGTTTATATTGCAGCAGGATCTGCAATTCATGAAATGGGAAACAAGTTAAGAGAAGAAATGAGCCAGGCAAGCAACATTAAATCAAAATCAACAAAAACCAATGTTCTTGGCGCATTAGAGCGAATTATGAACCATTTCAAAATCTACGGAAACAAGCCCCCTAAAAACGGACTTGCGATATTTTGTGGAAACATTTCAGACAATCCTGCAAAAATAGACATAGAACTCTTTGCACTTGAGCCGCCAGAGCCTCTTTCAATTGGAGCTTATAGGTGCGATAGCAAATTCTTTTTGGACCCTCTTAAAAACCTTACAGAAAACACTGAATCATACGGAGTGGTCGTTTTAGATGGACGAGAAGCCACAGTTGCAATTGTTCGTGGAACCAACGTTCAAATCATTAAAAAATTAAACTCAACTGCGCACGCAAAAATCAGAAAAGGAGGACAAAGTGCTAGGCGTTATGAAAGACTTATTGAAGAATCCATTGAGCTTTACTACAAACGAGTAGGAGAAGCGATGGATGAAGCATATGTAAATAGAGTTAAAGGAGTAGTTGTTGGCGGACCTGGACCAACAAAGGATTTTTTCATGAAAATGTCTCCGTTCAATTACCAAATTAAAGTAATGGGAGTAGTTGATACTGGATACACGGATGAATATGGAATTCGTGAAGTTTTGGCAAAAAGCGAAGCAATACTTGAAAAACAAGAAGCAGTAAAGGAAAAAATACTTGTTGATAGATTCATAAAAGAAGTTGTTAGCGATGGACTTGCAATATATGGCGAAAAACAAGTAAGAGATGCAATAACAACAAAACAGGCAGAGAAAATACTTATTTCAGAAGGACTAAACTATAACAGCGCAAATTACATTTGTCCTGAATGCTCAAGCACAGAAACAAAAGCATCGAGGGAAAAATTGCCGGACGTTTTAGAATGCAAAAACTGCAAGGCAAGCATGAAAAAAGATGTGGAACAACCACTAATTGATGACTTGAGTACTTTGGCACACCAACTAGAAATACCAATTGAAATAATTTCAACTGAAACAGTAGAAGGAGCTCAATTTCTAAGCGGATTTGGCGGACTTGGGGCATTTTTAAGATATAAAAGCAGATGAGAGCATTCAAGATGTGAACGATCCATTTGATTTTGCCAAATTCTAAAAATTTTATCTTTCAAACACAATTTATTACGTAGAAGTTAATAAAAATTAGGATCGGGTTGCATGAATTGCACATGATCCAACAGGATATGATTTTCCAACCCCAACAACCATCCCATTAGAATAGAAAGAAGTAGAGTTACCTTGTTGAATGTAGATCGTTAGGGAAGAAGAAAGATCTGAAAAACAAAATGAGCGATCGAATCTTCCAAGATCAGTCACACATTCAGAATCATCAATTGACCGATAAGAAACGCTTTTTCCGCCAAAACCAGAGCTTCCGGCAAAATCAACTCCGCACTGAAGAATATTTGAGCGCAAAGTATCATCAGAGACGGATCGAACATCCATTAAAATTACGACTTTTGAGCTGTTTTGAAAAACAGAGGCAAATTCGCTGGAGGTTATTTGAGAAGAAGGAGTGAAGGAAAGGGATTTGGAAAATAAAAGAAAATACGTTAATACCACGCAAAGAATCCCAAGAAAGACAACTACGAGAGTTTTGTTTCGGTCAGATAACATATAATCACGAATAAAGATTTAATGGATAGCAGTAATTAAAGTACTGCGCATTTCCCAAATACGTTGCATGATTGTCGTAGATAGCTGAAAACATAGGGTCAACCAAAGCTCCAGAAGAATCAGCTTTTAAGAAAATTTTAGAATCGGACCTGGAGATTGAGGAATTGCAGGCAGATAAGGTATCCGAACTGTTTCCAGAAATAGAAGAGATGCTGCACGAATCAGATTTTAAAGAATAAACCCAGACGCTCTTATTTTGGGAAGAAAGAGAATTTGAGATCATTTGCGCACACGAGAGCATAGCCGGGGAAACTTGCACGTTGGATCCGCCATCAACAACGATTGCAACGGAATTTTTAGATTTGAAATCAGACAAATACTCGGCGACGTTTGAATCCGTCGAGGTCTTTTTGAAAAACACAAACGAAGTGGTTGAAAAGAAAAGCAAACCGACCATTACCGCAATAAATACAAACATCATCACTTGTCTAAATTGACTTGAAATTGCCCTAAGTGAAAGAACAGAATAGAAGAAAATCAAGGCAAAAAGAGAGGAGAAGCCCAAAAAGAGCAGAACGGAAAGAATGATGAACAAGTTGTCAGGCGCAACATTCATGTGGGTTTGCGAAATAAAATCAAGCAAACCATAATTAGTTTTCTTTGATAAAGAACGTAGAAGATTGGTTGCTTTGGAAGTAGGAACTTCAGTATCCGACTCCAAAATAGCAGTCGATTCATTTAGAAGTTGAGAGTAGTTTGCTTCCATAGATCCTAAAGAGGAGGCAGGAACTTTAGACCCAAATCGGGAATTTAATGAGTTGACCCGTTCCTTAAGAAGGTCCAACGAAGCAGAAGTTGAAGGATCCAGATCTTTTGAAGAGAGGAAAAGGATTTGTTTATTTGCATCACGAGAAGCGTTTTTGGTCAGTTCAAACGAATATGAGATATTTTGATATAGTTGAACCAAATCATCTGAAGCAGCTTGCATTTCAGAGAGTTTTGAATCTATCTGAGTGAAGTTTCGCGAGTTTATTTGGGTTGGAATTGATGAAGAGAGGCTCAAATATCGATTGTAGGTTGATTCAAGAGGAGGAGAATCAACAAGTTGAAGAAGCTGGCCATTTTTTCGAACAAGTTCCCTAGAAGAGGAATTGATGCTGTTAAAAGCCGCAATATATTGCTTGGCCGCAGATTCATTATTGCTGAATGAAATTCGATTCAAGGTTTCATTAAATACGAGATTAGAATAAAGATCATAATTTTTAAGGAAACGGGCTTTTGCAGAAATGTTTGCAGCAGCGTTTTTGATTTGTGGAATAAGAGCCTGATCTAGGTCCATAGCAGGACAAAGACCGTAACATCTACCAATGCAGGCAGTCCGATCAGCCTGATCATTTGGACGAGGAGTTCTAAAAACAGTTTTTTCAATTTTATCCGTATAGCCGGTTAAAAGATCAGCATTTGACCTAATATATTCAAGATTATCATAAATATTATTTTCATTGGAACTAGAAAGGCGAGTAGTGAAATTGGACAAAAGCGAATCCATGGCAAGACTGGATGGAGTGAAAAGAATAAGTCCATCGTAAATAACAGTTGGGGAACCTAAACGAAGTCCCGCTTCATTCCAAACACCAAAAAGCATTTGGGCAATTCGCTGACAAGATGCTTGATCTTTGCAAACTAAAGGTTCTCCGAGGATAGTAACTCGGCCATTTGAGGCAAGAACTTCATTTCGGCAAACATATTCCTCTTTATTTGCAAATGAAGTACCATTAAAACCATCATTTCGACTTTTATTGAAGCGATCAATTAAATTTTTAAGATTGTCAAGTTCGGAAGAATTTGGATAAAAATTGTTTAAGTAATACTCACGAACAGTGGATTGGATTTCACTTCTATTTACAGAAAGCTCTCCATTAACAAGAAGGAAAGTCGGATTGGAGGAAATAAGAACAAGAGAATAAGAGGTACCGTTTTTTGTGAAATTTTGATAAGTGAGATTTGAAGCAGATTCATTTGAATATAAAAAAGAACTTAGATTTGCAGCACTAAAGAGGCCAAATAGCAACAAAACAATCAAAAGAGATTTTTTTATAAAGGACATCAAAACTAATAAGAGGTCAATATTTATATTTGTTTTTTTAGGTTTGTCTTGAAAAAATAGAAAAAAGGTAACGGGAAGATTCTTTTTTGAGCCAGATGGAGGCATCCTTATATTCAGGACATGCATTTTTCACACAGTTCCAGAAGGATTTGCCATGGTGAGGATGATCAAAGTGGGAAAGTTCATGAATTATTACATAGTCAAGAATTTTCAAGGGAAGAAAAAATAGCTTGAAGTTTATGGTTATTGTACCTTTTCTGGAGCAGCTTCCCCACGTTGATCTATTATTACGGATTATAAGCCGTGAAATGGATTTGTTGAAGCCTAAATTAAAATTTAAGGAATTTATCCGATTGGATAAAAGAGGGAGAAATTTTTCCTCAATCTTTTTATCAATAAATTTTGAAATGCGTGATTGATCAAAATCAGCGGGAAATACAAAATCCAAAACTGTACCCAAATCACCGAAAGCTGCTCGTTTTTGACCAGGAGAGTGACGGATGGAAATCATGTGATCATTGCCTAAAATGACAATTTTTTGACCATCGAAAAAGGAATAAGTAGAATTTATAGGGGCAGACCACTTTCCATTTTCAATGGATTTTATGCTTTTTTCAAGAAGCTCCAAATACACTTTGTTTTTTATTGAATCTTTCCAGTGAAGAGGAATTTTTATGTGAAGCTCATTTGAAGTCTTAAGGGTTGAACGTGCACGCTTGGCTTTTTTTTCAAAGTAGAGGACTTTGTAGATTGAATCTTTTATAGTAACAAAACGAACCGAAGGAGGATTTTCCATATCAAGATGAATTTTCAATTAAAGATTAATATTTGTTAGCGTAGAAAAAGCAATTGTGGAAAAAGAAAAAAATATTCATATGATTGAGGAAAAAATAAGCGGAGGTAAACTTGTTTATATTTATTTTTTAGATATGCAAAACCCAAAAAAAATAGGAAAAATAAGAATATGCGGGGACTTTTTTTTGCATCCTGAAGAGAAAATAAAAAAGATAGAGAGCAAAGTGGCGGAATTTGATCTAGATAAAAGCGAAAGCGAATTAGAAAAATTAATAGAAGAGGAATTGCAAAACTGCGAATTTGCCGGATTTAGTGCCAAAGACATAGCAAAAATAATTAAGAGGGGAAGAAACCAATGAAGTGGCGAATAATTGAATACACTCAAAATAATGCTTCAATGAACATGGCAATAGATGAAGCAGTTTGCGAATCGGTTTTAGATGGACAAAGACCAACAATCAGATTCTATGGGTGGAGGCCAAGTGCCATTTCAATAGGGTATTTTCAAAGCTTGGAAAAGGAAGTGGATTTGAAAAAATGCAAAGAAATGGGAGTCGAATTTGTTCGCAGAAGAACAGGTGGCGGCGCAGTATACCATGATGCAGAGGGAGAAATAACCTACAGCATAATTGCAAAAGAAGAAAATTTTCCCAAGGGGATAATAGACTCGTATAAACTGATTTGTCAAAGTATTATAGACTCATTATCAAAAATTGGAATTAATGCACAATTCAAACCAATAAACGACATAATAGTAAATGAAAAAAAGATCTCAGGAAATGCACAAACCCGACGCAATGGAATTTTACTCCAGCACGGAACAATTTTGTATAAGGTAGATGTTGAAAAAATGTTTTCACTTTTGAAGGTTTCTGATGAAAAAATCAAAGACAAAATGATAAGTACTGTGAAGGAAAGGGTAACTAGTGTTTATGAGCAAAAGCAAATTTCTAAAGATGAACTTTATAGGGCATTGGTTTTTGGATTCACACAAAACAAAGAAATCGAATTTGATAGTTTGACAGAAAAAGAAATAAAAAGGGCACAAGAACTGTCCCAAATAAAATACAGCAAAGATGAATGGAATAAAGAGAAATAAAAAAAATTAAATTAGGGATAATTCTTTTCCAATTTTTTCTATTTTTTCAATTGCAAAATCCAAATCTTCCTTCTTGTGTTCGGCAGTAATCATTGTGCGGATTCTCGCCTTATCCTTTGCGACCATGGGAAAGACAATCGGAAGAGCATAAACGCCTTCTTCAAAGAGACGCTTGCTCATTTGCTGGGCTTTTGCAGAATCATATGTCATGATAGGAGTAATTGGGGTTTCGCTTTTTCCTAAATCAAAGCCTAATGAGGAAAGTTTTTTCTTATAGTATTTGGTATTTTTCCAAAGCTTTTTGACTAATTTATCATCTTTTTCCAAAAGAGACAATGAAGCAATTGAAGCGGCAACAGTTGCAGGTCCATGAGAGCCAGTTAAGAGCCAAGTTCGCGATTTATTGAGAAGATATTTTTTTGCAATTGAAGAAGTTGCAATAAGTCCGCCCATTGTCCCAAAGGCTTTTGAAAAAGTACCCATTTCAAAATCCACTTTTCCTTCTAATTTAAAGTGATTTACAATTCCACGGCCATTTTCACCCAAAACTCCATCCCCATGAGCATCATCAACATAGGTGACTGCATCATATTTGTAGGCAAGATCAACAATTTCTTTTAAGGGGGCAATGTCGCCATCCATTGAGAAGACACCATCACTAACAATCATGATGCGCTTTGGATTTTGAGATCTTGCTTCCTGAAGTTTCTTTTCAAGAGAATCCATATCGTTGTGAGAATAAACGTATCTAGTCGCTTTAGTTAAACGAAGACCATCAATTATTGAGCCGTGATTTAGTTCATCAGAAATTACAACGTCTCCTTCTCGAAGAAGAGCGGGGAGTGCACCGCTATTTGCGGTAAAGCCCGAATTATAATAGATCGCATCTTCAGTGTGTTTGAATTTTGCAATAAGCTTTTCAAGGTCCACATGTAAATCCATTGTTCCGGCAATTGCACGAACAGAACCACTACCAACTCCGTATTTTTTTGTAGCATCAAGAGCAGCCTTTTTTAGAAGACGGTGATTTGAAAGACCCAGGTAGTTGTTGGAGCAAAGCATCACAACGTTTTTTCCATCAACAGTAGCGCGAGCGCAGTTTGGGCCGCCAAGAGTTTTTGGGTTCCACAAAAGATTCGAAGATTCCAGAGAGTCAAGTTCGCTTTTTAGATCAGACTCAAGAGTTTGATTCATAAAAACACCTTAAGATAAGTGAAGATAAGTAAGAATAAAAAAGCATAATGCGGAAATTCGCCAAAAAGCGAACACATGAGAAGAGAAAAGAGACGTTTTATAAATAAGGAAGAAGCAAGAATATTGATTCTTATGAAGGCAGTATGGAAAACAAAACCTCAAGTTGGACTTGAAATTAAAGAAGCACAGATGCCAAAAATAGGAGACGATGAAGTTTTGGTAAAAGTCAAAGCGACTTCAATATGCGGAACGGATTTGCACATATATAACTGGGACCAGTGGGCCCAAAAAAGAATCGGAAAAAACATTCCTTACATTTTTGGACATGAAATGTCTGGAGAAGTTGTAGAATTAGGGAAGGGAGTAAAGGGATTGGCCGAAGGAGACCATGTTTCAGCAGAAACACATATTTCCTGCGGGCACTGTTTTCAATGTAAAACAGGAAATGAGCACATCTGCGAAAATGTGAAGATCTTGGGCGTTGACACAAATGGAACATTTGCCGAATATGTAAAGCTTCCAGCAAGAAACGCATGGAAAAACAGCAAAAAAATTCCACATTGGGTTGCAACAGCACAGGAACCACTGGGCAATGCAGTACACACAGTATTTGATGGAGAAATTGCGGGAAAAACCGTGACTATTTTTGGAATGGGGCCAATAGGAATATGTGCAGTTGGACTTTGTAAAGTTGCAGGTGCAGAAAAAATAATTGCAGTTGATAGACACAAGCAAAGACTCAAATTCGCAAAAGAATTTGGAGCAGATGTGATTGTCAATACAGAAGAAGAAAAAGACGCTAAAAAAACCATCATGGATGAAACAGAGGGTAAAGGAGCGGATGTATTTCTTGAAATGGCGGGAAGCCCAGATGCATTTAATATGGGACTTGACACATTAAGAGCAGGCGGAAGAGCATCGATTTTAGGAGTCTTTTCAAAGCCATTTGAAATAGATGTCACAACAAATATTGTTTTTAAGGGGATAAAACTTAACGGCATAAACGGTCGAAAAATGTTTGACACTTGGTACAAAACCAGTTCATTTGTAAATAGCGGAAAGATAAAACTCGAAAAACTAGTCACACATAAATTTAAATTATCAGAAATAGAAAAAGGATTTGAAATCCTAAATAAAAGAGAGGGAATGAAGGTTGTAATTGAACCTTAAGGGGAGAAAACGATGAAAAATTTACATTTGTATCTTGTTTTAGGAATAGGAATCTTGATCGTGGGGTATTTGCTTTTATCAACAAGCACCCCTAATCAAAAGAAAATGGATGAATTAGCCACATGTCTTGGCGCAAAGGGAGTCAAGATGTATGGTGCGTTTTGGTGTCCACACTGCAATGAGCAGAAAAAGATGTTTGGAAATTCATTTTCAAAAATTCAGTATGTGGAATGTTCAACGCCAGATGGAAAGGGACAGCTTCAGGTTTGTAAGGATGCTGGAATAGATGGATATCCAACATGGGAATTTCCAAATGGAGTTAGGGCATCAGGAGAATTGAAACCACAGGATCTTGCCCAAAAGTCAGGATGCGCATATAGCGAAAACTAATTTTTTTCATAGTTAATAATAACATTCAATTTACATATTTGAGATAGCGAAAATCCGCAAAAAATAAAAGAAAAATTAGGATTTTTTATTTCGATAAAGATGAATCACTGTACCAAGAGCATCCTCAGCAGCTTCACCTAAAGCTTCAGGCAACGTTGGATGCGGATGAATTGTGAGGGCCAAATCTTCAAGATTCAGACAATTTTCAACAGCTAATGCCCCCTCGCCAATTAAGCTTCCTGCAGTAATTCCAACTATATGGACGCCCAAAACAGTACCCTGCTCATTTGCAACAACTTTGACAAAACCTTCAGTATTGTTCATTGCTTTTGCTTTTCCGATTGCACTAAAAGGCATTTTTCCAATTTTGACCTTGTGGCCTTTTGAAATAGCTTCTGCCTCAGTTAACCCAACGGTTGCAATTTCAGGATCAGAAAAAACAACCATCGGCATTGCTAAATTATCAAAGGCACTCTTTAGACCGGCAATGGATTCAGCGGCAATTTTGCCTTCCCTAAACGCCTTATGGGCAAGTTGAGGGCCTGGAGTGACATCTCCAATTGCGTAGATATTTTCATCAGCAGTTTGCATGCTTGAAGAGACAGGAATTAAACCCTCAGAATTGACTTGAACTTTTGTTTTTTCCAGATTCAAGCCATCCAGATTAGGATCTCTTCCAATTGCAAGAATTATATTGTCAAATGGAACCCATTTTTCAATTCCATCTCCTTTGATTAGAGCCTTGTTTCCATCAATCTGCTCAACTTCACTTTTAAAATAGATTTTTGTTCCGTAGGATTGCATTTTTGAATTAAGAATTTGAGTTATTTCAGGCTCCAGATTTTTAAGAAGTTTGTCTCCGCGGTGGACAATGGAAACGCTCGATCCAAATTTCATGAACATATTGGACATTTCAACTCCAATGTATCCTCCGCCAATCACAATGAGATTTTTTGGAACTTTTGTAACAGAAAAAACATCGGTTGAATTTAGGATTTTTTTATGATCAGTTTGTATTTTTGGATGGTTTCGTATCTTTGTACCAGTTGCAATGATAGCTTTCTTGAAATTGATGGTCCTAAGTCCACTTTCAGTTTCAACGGAAATAGAAGTTGATGAGTTGAAAAACGCGCGTCCTTTTATGACTTCGATTCCCCGGAATTTGCACAGATTTTCAATTCCGCCAACCAATGAAGAAACCACACCATCTTTCCACTTTTGTGCTTTTTCCAAATCAAAATCAACAGTGCACGACACACCGATTTCTTTGGATGAATTTGATTCACTTGCATGCTTTACATCTGCAACATGAATCAAAGATTTTGCAGGGATGCAACCAACATTGGTGCAAGTTCCGCCTAATTTGTCTTTTTCAATAAGAACGACTTCTAAACCCAGTTGAGAGGCTCGGATTGCTGCAGTGTATCCGCCTGGCCCAGCACCAATTATCGCCACATCAGTTTCAGTTGAAAGTTGACCCATTACCATAAGAACACCTAAATCATACTAAGGAGCATTAGGTTTGGATCTTCCAAATATTCCTTAACTGCATTCATGAACAAAGTTGCCATGGCGCCGTCAATAACCCTATGATCAAAACAGAGAGAAAGGCCCAAAACTTTCCTTGCTTCAACTTTTCCATCAATTACAAGGGCCATATCTTTTATCCTATGAACTCCCAAAATCCCAACTTCAGGAGGATTAATTATTGGAGTTGAAAAAAATCCACCAACGCTTCCGATGTTGGTTATTGTGAAAGTACCATCTTTCATATCCTCAAGTTTTAGTTTGCGCTCTTTTGCCAAAGAAGCAAGAGATTCGATTTCTTTTGCAATTTGAACAACTGATTTTTGATCAGCATTTTTAATAGTTGGAACCATCAGGCCTTCAGCAGTATCAACAGCAATTCCGATGTTTATTGAAGATTTAAGAATAATTTCATTCTTTGAATCATCAAAATTTGAATTGAGATAAGGAAATTTTCTCAAAACCAACGCACAGGATTTAATTACAAAAGGCAGGTACGTTAGTTTTATTCCTTTTTCTTCAAGAGTTTTTTTCTCAGATTCCCTTAATTGAACAAGTTTAGTTACATCTATGAAATCCATTCCGCAAGCGTGAGGAATATGGGTTTTGGAATAGAGCATACGATCAGAAATAACTTTTCTAATTCCACTAAGAGGAATTCTTTGATCAGCAATATTGAGCTGGGAAATGGGCATTTTTAGAGAATCAGAATTTTGAGAAGAAACAGAAGAAATTGTGTGCCCAGGGGCCTGCTTAAGATCATCGGGAATTATTCTTCCATTTGGACCGCTTCCCTTAATTTTGGTAAGATCAATCCCAAGATCCCTTGCAAGCTTTCTTGTCGAAGGAGTTGCAAGAACTAAAAGAGTGGGACCAGAGGAGGCGATAGTAGCAATCGACGACAGATCAGGTTTAGGGAGAACAGTTTGAGAGACTTGAGAATCGGATTTTAAATCAGATTGAAGAGATTCATCTTTTGAGCCAATAACAACCAAAACTTCACCAACTTTGACAGTTTCTCCTGCAGAATGATTAATTTTTAAAACAGTACCAGTTGCAGGAGAAGGAAGTTCAACGATTGCCTTATCGGTTTCAACTTCAACAATGGTTGAATCTGCTTTGACAAAATCGCCGACTTTAGCGTGCCATTTGACAATTTTGCCTTCGTGAATTCCTTCGCCTACATCAGGAAAAATAAAATCTTTTGGCATAAATTAAAACCTCGCAGTCTCCAAAATTCCATTCAATATTCGTTTTTTATCAGGGAAGTAGTAGTCTTCTAGTTTTGGATATGGAATAGTTATGTCCCATGCAGTGATTCGCTTAACGGGAGCTTCTAAATGCAAAAATGCTTTTTCCATAATCCGAGCAGATATTTCAGCCCCAAAGCCCAATGTTTTTGTTGCCTCATGAACCACTACACAACGACCGGTTTTTTGAACAGATTTAATAATAGTTTCCCAATCACAGGGGGAAAGGGTCCTCAAGTCTATGTGCTCAACTGAAACACCCTGTTTTTGAGCATCAGCAATAACTTCCTTGCAAACATGAGTGTAAGCGCCCCAGGAAACTAGAGTAACATCATTTCCCTCAATAAGAACATTTGCTTTTCCAAGAGGAATTTCATAGCGCTCATCAGGAACATCTTCCTTAAATGCACGATAGAGTCGTTTTGGCTCAAAATACAAAACAGAATCTGCATCAATTAAGGCTGAGGCAAGTAATCCCTTTGCCTCATACGGAGAAGAAGGAGCGACTACTTTTAGACCAGGAACATGAATATAGATCGATTCAAGGGATTCGCTGTGGTGCTCAAGTGCTTTGATTCCTCCACTATAAGGGAGGCGAACGACCATTGGAACGGTTATGGAACTTCTAGTTCGATTTCTTAGTCTTGCCATATGCTGATTAAAATGATGATATGCCACATACTCAAAACCCTGGAACTGGATTTCTGCAACAGGTCTTAAACCCAAAGCAGCCATTCCAGTTGCAACGCCAATAATTCCGGATTCAGATAAAGGAGAATCGATTACACGATCTCGCCCAAATTTAGAATATAAGCCATCGGTGACACGAAAAACTCCGCCATCAACCCCTACATCTTCACCCATAACTACAATCGATTTGTCGCGCTCCATTTCCTGCATGAGTGCAGAATTGATCGCTTCAACCATGTTAATGCGCATAAACAGTCACCTTTTTTCAAAACACTCTTGCATCTGCTCCTCTAAATCGGGAGTCAAGTTGGCAAAAACATGTTTGAAGATTTCTTTTGGATCAGGAGAATATTCTTCAGCTTTTGCAACAGCATCTTCAACAATTTTTGAAGATTCATCTAAAACCCGCTGCTCATATTCTCGACTCCACAAACCTTTTTGTTTCAAATATAGTTGGAAACGTTTGATTGGATCGCGGTCTTTCCAGTAGGCAACTTCCTCTTCAGAGCGATATTTTTTTGGATCATCAGCAGTTGTGTGGGGGCCCATCCGATAGGTTATTGCTTCGATAAGCATTTGGCCTTTGCCCTCTCTTGCCATCTCCAATGCTTTTTTTACTGTTGAATAAACACAAAGAATATCATTTCCATCAATCTGAACTCCCCTGATTCCATAGGCAAGGGATTTTTGGGCGATGGTTTCGGATTTTGTTTGCCATTTTCTTGGAACAGAAATTGCAAAACCATTATTTGAAACCAAAAAAACAGAAGGAGTATTTAGGACTGCGGCAAAGTTAAGGGCATCGTGAAAATCCCCCTCGCTAGTACTGCCATCTCCGCCAAAAGCCAAGGTGGCAGATTTTATTTTATTATATTTGAGAGCATATGCAGCACCAACAGAATGAGGATATTGCGTTGCAATTGGAATAGCCAGGGGAAACGAGTGAAGAGACTTATCTAATTTAAGGCCATCTTCCATACCCATCCAACCTAAATTGACTTTCCAAAGAGGAGCGCCCCTAATATGATAAAGGAAGGTTTCACGATAAGTTGGAAAAACCCAATCATCATTTGCAAGGGCAAGAGCAGCACCCACGCAAATTGCCTCCTGACCCTCTAAAGGGGCATAAGTATACATTCTTCCAGTTCTCTGAAGAGCAAGGCATTTTTTATCCCAAGTTCTTGCTAAAACCAAAAAGCGATACATTTTATCGAGAAGTTCATCGGCAAGTTTGGGATCTAAATCAGGATCAATATTCCCCTCTTTATCTAGAATTTGAACATAATCAATTTTACCCTCAAAGGCCTTGGTTATTGGCATATGTAGCGATACTGAAAGTAGAAATATAAATGAGATGGACTAGTTGGATCGAGTGGCAAGAATTTTTTGAATAAATGGCTCAGCTGCCTTATACGAACTTCTAACTAGAGGACCGGATGCGACATATTTGAAGCCTAAATCATAAGCCATTTTTTCATATTTTTTAAATTGATCCGGAGAAACATATTCAGAAACTGGAAGATGTCGGGGGGAATTAGATGGAGAAAGATATTGGCCAATAGTCAGAATCTCAACACCAACATTAAGCAAATCGAACATAGATTGCTCAATTTCAGATTCTTTTTCCCCAAAACCAACCATGAGTCCGGATTTTGTGATTATCTTTTCATTTGAAAGTTTTCGATAAAGGTTTAAGGCATCTAAGGACTGAAAATATTTTGCCCTCTGATCACGAACCAGAGGCGTAAGCCGAGAAACAGTTTCTAGATTATGAGAAACCACATCCGGCTTTGCATCAACAACATTTTGAATCAAGTGGGATTTGGATTTAAAATCAGGAACTAAAACTTCAACCAAAAGAGAAGGACAATATTTCTTTATTGCCCTTATGCACTGTGCAATATGCAAAGAACCCTCATCAGAAAGATCATCCCGGGCAACACTAGTAATTACAACGTATTTAAGATTAAGAGATTTGATTGCGCGAGATAGGTTTTCAGGCTCATTGGAATCAAGCGCAGGAGGAGTTAGAGAAGTTTTAATTGCACAAAAGCGACATCCGCGAGTGCAAATTTCCCCCATGACCATAAATGTTGCAGTTCCTTGACTCCAGCATTCAGAACGATTAGGACAGTGTGCACTTTGACACACCGAGTGAAGAGAAAAGGCAGATCCAAGTTGGGCAATTTTGTGAAAATCAGCATTTTCGGAATACTTAATTTTTATCCAGGAGGGAAGAGCAAGTTTTGTGCCGGTTTTGAAACGAAATGTTTTTGGAGACAAATTAGAGCACTCCAGAACCATCACCGCTTATGAAAGAAATTATAATTAGTATGAATTCAACTAAAAAAATTAGAAGCATCAAAAATTCCAATAAAAGAAGCCGATCATTTTGAAGCCGGTCAGTGAAGGTTTGGTAAAAATCTTCCATAATTTCTAATTTGGAGGAAACATTTGATTTCCACTCCTTAATCCTAAAGCACTCCGAAGATGTTCGGTAAATTTTAACAAGATACGGGTCTCCAGAAAGCTTAACAGTATTTTCAACTTTTTCAATAAGCTCCAAAACATCCAAGCGGGTTTTTTCAAGTTTTTTCAAAACATTGGAAAATGGGGAGATGGTCGGAATAAACCATGGCCGAGAATTTTGGGAATCGATGGACTGATAAACTTCAACCAATTCTTTTTCCAAAAATAAATCATAATTTCTAAGTTCAAGTAATTCAATATTTGCAAATTCAATTATTTCCAAAACATCAGAAACGTCATTCTCATCAAGTATAATACAGCAGTTCCAATCAATAATAGTCAAATCACTAGAAAAATAAGAAAGGCAGTTTTTCAAAGAATCAGAAACCAGGGAATTGCTCAAAGGACCAGAGTCAGAGCGGAGGATTTTTGCAAATAAAGAACGATTATTTTCAAAGAACGATGAAACAGAAGCTTCATCGGATTTTTTTATGTGGAAAATAAGATAATCCTCGGAAAGAGGCTCGGGAGCAGGGGCGATGATGGATTCTTTAAGTTCACTCTTTAATTTTTCAAGCTCCTTTCTCAAATCTTTTTCAATCTCAGAATTTTCATTGAGAAGTTCGCTTATCGAAACCAAAGTGGAAAAATCTCCGCCAAGAGGAAATGAAAGTCGGAAGCTTATTGCGCCAAAATCATATATTTTGGCACTTAGTTTGTAATCATATTTTTTTCCAGCAAGTTCTTTTGAGCGATTTCCCAATTTAACCAAAAGAGGAGCTTGGGAATAAGAGACCTGCTTTGGAGTGACTCGATTATAAGTGAAACTCGATTCGACAGGCTTTTTTCCAAAAACTTTTTCCACTTTTTCCAGTCGAATTTCATTTGCAATATCGAATAGATAATATAAGTAAATGGAGCCTTCTTCGATTTTCATCAGACGAATAACTGCAATTAGATTAAAAAGGAGATGGGACCACTGAGATTTGAACTCAGATCAAAGCCTGATCCTAAACAATTAAAGAGAAAATTTTTGATTAAACTTTTCCCAAAAGTTTACCCGAAGGCTTCAGTCTACCAGGTTAGCCCATGGTCCCGAAACATATATTAAGGTTAATTTAAATTCTTAAATATGAGCCCAGATGAACTGATGTTTGCAAAATACACCCTAGCAGCAATAATAGGATTTTTGATTGGGCTAACAAGAAAGAAAAATCCGGCAGGAGAAAGAACATTTGCACTAATTTGTCTTGGAAGTTGCATTTTTGCATCAATTTCAATAATGAATTTTGGAGTTGAAACTAGCGACCCAACAAGAGTCATTGGGCAGATAGTTAGTGGAATAGGATTTTTAGGACTTGGAGTAATTTGGAAGGGACAATCAAGTGGAAAACCAAGAGGACTGACAACAGCAGCTGGGGTTTGGGTAACTGCAGCGATAGGGGTTCTAGTAGGAATTGAAATGTGGAAAGAAGCAGGAATCGGAACATTGGTTACAATGCTCATAATATACTATAATGGACCAAGAGCAGGTAAATTTGACATCAAAAAAATCATAAAAAACCACAACATTAAACGCATATAAAGCAAAAATACCACAGGTAAATACGTGTATTTATAAGACCTACACAAATAGGGAATATAGAAGAGAGATGAAAAATGGGGAAACATAAGTTACTTCCTTTTCCGGATGCAAATGTCGGAGAAGTTTTAGGATTAGTTGAAATAATTTATGCATATGGGGGAAAAAGCAAAATTTCCTTTATTGCAGAAGAACTTAGAATGGAACTGGACGACTTAGGAGATGTCGTTGACATGGCCGAGCTTCTATGTTTAGTTAAAGTAAAAAATGGAATAATCCAACTTTCAGTTTTTGGAGAAGCACTAAATTTAGGAACAATAGATGACAAAAAAAGGATACTTAGAAAACAGCTTCTCAATGTTGAACCATTTAAAACAGTAATAGCACTTATCAAAAAAGAGAAAGAAGCAGATGAGAAAAAGATAATAGATCACCTGAGAGTAAATCACATAATAGACGATGTTTCAAGATTTCACAAGCTATTTTTATCTTGGTGCGGATATGCAGAGATCATAGAATACGATGGAAAAAGACAAAGATTCACAATACCAAAACCTCAAGAGATAACTGAAACGGCAGATGAAGAAGGAGAAGAATAAAATTAGATGCTAATTAGGGAAGTTATCTGATCAACATATGAAGAAAAACGAGGGTCGGATTTGTTTCTTGGGAAGGGAAGATCAATTTTAATATCAGCAACTAACCTTCCAGGCCTTTTTGAAAGAACAATAACCCGATTTGCCATATAAACAGCTTCCTCGATGCTGTGGGTTATCATAATTAGAACATCAGGCTTATTTTTTCGACTAAGATAAAAGCGCAAAACTTCATTTCGAAGGTTGTTTGCAGTCAAAGCATCCAAAGCAGAAAAAGGCTCATCTAAAAGAAGAATTTGGGGTTCTTTTGAAACTGCACGCGCAATCCCAACCCTTTGTTTCATCCCTCCACTAAGTTCTTTAGGATAACTGGATTCAAAACCGCCAAGCCCAACCAAATCAACAAATTTTTGTGCAATTGCACGTCTTTGATCTTGAGGTTTATCTAAAATACCCATCTCAACATTTTCAAGAACGGTTTTCCAAGGAAACAGCGCAAACGATTGAAAAACCATATTAATGTCGGAAATTGGAGACGTGATGGGATTTCCCTGAAAAAGAATTTGACCAGAGGAAGGATTTTCCAATCCGGAAATCATACGAATCAGAGTAGATTTTCCACAGCCAGATGGACCAACAAGAGCAATGGATTCTCGTTTTTTAACAGAAAAGGAAATATTTTCAACAGCAAGAACTTCGCTCCCTTCGATAGAGTATCGTTTAGTTACGTTTTTGAGCACAAGTTCCAATGTCATGAAAATCACTAAATCTTAAAGTTCTCACATGTTTTTAAGGCTTTTTTCCAAACAAAGCTATTAATCATTACTATTGCAAAAATTAAAACCAGAATAGAAAGAATTATTCCAAGAGTATCTCCCAGATTGGCAAAATTTACAAGTAAGGAACCGATTCCGTAAGTTGAAAATATCTGATTGTTAAATTTAATATGCTCACCGACAATTAATGCGTTCCAGCCCCCGCCAAACGCTTGAATGCTCCCAATAACAAAAGAGGGAACAATTGCAGGCAGATACAAGTGATAAAGTTTTTGCAGTTTTGAGAATCGAAGCATAGAGGAAGCTTCGATTAAGTCGTTGGGGATTGAGGAAACTGCACGCAAAAGATTGAATAAGAGATACCATTGCATGCCAGTCATGAGAAGCAAAATAGATGAAATTTCAAGTCCAAGATTCCCGCCGATAAGATTGATTACAGAAACTAAAATTATAGGAAAAACCGCAATAGCCGGAATGGATTGGCAGACATCGAAAAAGGGAAGCAATGATTCAGCAATTTTTCTATTTCGCCCAAGAAAAATTGCAACTGGAACGGTCCATAGAGTAACAAAAACAAAAGCAACCAATATTCGCAAAAATGAAAATAGGAGAGAAAGGAAAAACGTAGGGATTGAGTTAAGATCCCTCCCAAAAATAAATAAAAGAGCAACAAAAAGGATGAGGGAGGCAATCCCCAGATTAAGAGAACTGGAATTAAGAGAACTAAAATCAACAGAGGTTGGAGAAATATTGAATTTTTTAGTAATTGATAAGATAAAAGAAGACTTGGAAAAAGCAGATTTTATTTTTGAGTAAATCGAATCTAAAAAATTAGTAAAAATATTATTTTCAACACGAACATAGGAAGACTGGGATTGTGTTTGTGAATAGGAGTATCTAGAAGAGCGAGAGAGAAGAGGATTCCATATGAAAAAATTCATAAAAAGAACCATCAGAGATAAGACGGCAAGCCCAAAAAGGGAAAATGTGAGATTTCCATCAAAAGCGGAATGAGCAATGAAGGAACCAACTCCGGGCAAGGAGTAGGGAGGAGCTTCACCAAAAGAAACATACTCGCCCGCAACTAAAAAGTACCAGCCGCCACCCCATCCCGAAACACTGCCTGAAATAAGAGCAGGAAAAAGAGATGGAAAAAGAACGTGGGTCAAATAATCTGAACCGCCAATTGAATTTAGGCGGGACGCATCTTTGAGTTCAGAAGGAATTGCACGAACACTTTCAATTACATTGAAAATTATAGACCAAGTCATGCAGGTAAAAATGAGAAAAATAGTCGAAATCTCAGCCCCAAAAATAGGGATGATGTTGATGATAAAAATAACTGCAAATGGAAGGAAACCAAGAATAGGAACGGATTGCAAAACATCCAAAACAGGAAAGAGAGTCCTAAACCATTTGGGATTATGGACCATGAACAAGCCCAAAGAAACAGAAAAAATAATTGAAAGTGCGTAGGCAAGAAGCATCCTCAAAAAAGTTCTGAAAATCAAGTGAGGAAAATCAAGAATTTTCTCATTTAATAGCAAAAAACCCCCAGCACAGAGGACCAAAAATAGTAAAAGAAATATTTTTTGTTTCATTGAAAAAAATATGGGAAGCAAACATTAAAATGCGCATAGGGCCAGATCAGGGAGAATTTGCAAAGTCCAGATAACGGATAAAACGTTCATCCTTGGCACAAACAACATTTGAAAAAGTATCCATCAAATCCAATGTTATTTTTCCAGGGGAGGAATTGATCACCCTGCGATCAACAGAACGCACCGGAGTTATTTCAGCTGCAGTTCCGCAAAGAAAAACTTCATCAGCAGTGTAAAGTTCATCCCTCAGGATAGAAGTTTCCTTAAATGGTATTCCAAGTTCTTTTGAAAATGAAATTATTGTATCTCGAGTAATCCCAGATAGAACACCGTCATAAATAGGTGGAGTCATAAGAACTCCATCCCGCACAATGAAAAGATTCTCACCGCTCCCCTCACTTACATGCCCATCTTCAGAAAGCATAATTGCTTCATGATAGCCACCATTTATAGCTTCCATTTTTGCAAGAGTTGAATTAAGATAATTGGCGCTCGCTTTAACATGAGGAGAAAGAGTAGTTGAATCAATTCTTCTCCAGCTTGAAATCTGGCAGTCGATCCCCTTTTGTGCATCTTTTCCAAAAAATTTTCCAAGTGGGTATGGAATGATTGCAAATTGAAATGGAGCGTCGGAAATATTTAGACCAATTCCCTTGTATCCCGCAAAACAAATAGGGCGCAAATAGCAACTATCAAGCTTATTCATCCGAACTAGTTTTTTTGTTGCACTGCAAAGTTCATCAATAGTATAATTGCACTTAAATGAATATGACTTGACACCCATAAGAAGACGCTGATAATGATCCTTCATCCTAAAAATTGCTGGGCCTTGGGGAGTTGAATAGGCACGCATTCCCTCAAAAATTGCCGTTCCATAGTGAAGAGCATGCGTCAAAACGTGAACATTTGCATTTTTCCAAGGAACGAACTTGCCATCCATCCAGATTTTGTAATTAGGGGTTTGCATCAAAATTAAAAAACAGAGAAAATTTAAAAGAGAATTGGAAATCATTTTTCATAAAGGAAATAATTTCCGGAAGATTTTTGCTCTGAATCCAAAGCAGAATCAGGCTTATTTATCCTAGGTCGGAAATTTTCATGATCACGACGCATAGTAATGCCAGTTATTTTGAGGAACTTGTTCATACCTTCCTTTTTTAGAAGAGGGGTTGTGGCATGACCCGAAACAGAACTTTCACCTTCAAAGACAACCAAACGATTGGAGATTGCATCAATAAAGACCACATCATGATCCACAACAAATGCGCATTTTTCAGATTCGCTGATTCTTCTTCTTAAAAGAGATGCAAATTCAAATCTTTGTTCAATGTCTAAAAATGCAGTTGGTTCATCAAAAAGATAAACTTCAGCTTCAGTTGCAAGCGCTTTTGAAAGGAAAACCCGCTGTAATTCCCCTCCAGATAAGGTATCTAGAGACTTGTCCATAAGAGAATTGAGATTAAGTTTTCTTTTGCACTCTTCCAAAAATGCTTGGTTGATTGAGGAATCGGAAAGCATTTCAGAAACAGTTTGCTTTGAAGCCTCTATGTATTGGGGTTTGTAGGAAAGCTTAAGTTCAATTGCAGCGCCAGAATCTCCTTTTTCCAAATTTGAAAGAAGCTTTACAAAAAGGGATTTTCCAAGAGCATTTTTCCCAACTAGGCCCAAAATTTCCCCTTTTTTAATTTCGCCGCTATCACTGGAAAAAGTAAATTCGCCAAAAGACTTTGAAAATGCCGAATAAGAGAGAAGAGGTTTTGATTTTAGAGCATCTTCACTGTGCCGGGTAAATGAAATAGGATAATCTCTAAAGCGCACATTTTCATCTTTTAAATATCCCTCAATATACTCATTGATTCCGCTTCGGACATTTTTCAAGTGGGAAACAACCCCGTAAACATTTTCTTGTCCATAGACAAGATAAACATAATCGCTGACATAGTCCAAGATAGAAAGATCATGCTCAGCAAGTAAAACAGACTTTGTTTCCGAAAGGGATTTTAAAATGACTGCAGCACGAAGCCGCTCTTCAATATCGAGATAGTTTGTAACTTCATCAAAATAGTAAATGTCAGCATCTTTTAGATAGGCAGTTGCAATTGCAACTTTTTGAAGCTCTCCTCCTGAAAGATGGGCAACTTTTCGATCCAGTATTTTTCCGATTGCAAAGAGCTCAGAAATTTTTTGGGCGGAAACGGAACCTGCAACCGCAGAAAGCAGCTCACGAACAGTTCCGGTGAATGCGATTTTTAATTTATCAACATGTTGAGGTTTAAGACTAAAGCGATTATTTGATCCGCTTTGGAAATAACGCCTTGTTTCAAGAGGAAGCTTAAGGAGTATTTCTGAATCAGTGAGGTTTTTATCGAAAATAGCAAAGTTTGGCTTAATTTGCCTAGTTAGAAGTTTTATTGCAGAACTTTTACCAATTCCGTTTTTTCCAACGATCGAAGAGGCTCCTTTTTCAGGAAGAGGAAGTCCATAAAGCCGGAAAGTGTTTATTCCATATTGGTAAATAGGCTCATCAAGTTCTTTTGCAATATTTATTATGTCGATGCAGGAGACAGGACACTTTTTAACGCAAAGACCGCAGCCAATGCAAAGAGGTTCGGAGATTGCAGGAAAAGATGTATCCGGCTCTACGACTATACATTCATCGCCCATTCGATTAGGAGGACAGACCTTTGCGCATACGTAGCCGCATTTTTCCTTTATGCATAGATCCCTATCGATCACTGCAACTCTAGTTACCATCAGTATGAATTTGAAGAGCGAAGTTTAAAAGTATTAATCTAAGAAGGAAGAAGCCAAAAGGAAGCAAAAGGAAAAGAACAAAAGGTTTAAATACATTCAAGAATTAGGCTAATGTGAATTATTACGACACACGGTCGACTAAACTATTTCGAGGTGGAAACATGCAAACAGACGAAAATGACATGGAAAACGACGAAGAAACTATGGTACCAAAAAAAATGGATGGAAACACTATCTTCATTGGTAAAAAAGGCACAATGGGCTATGTTTTGGCAGTTGTGACGCAGTTCAACAATGGAACGCCGGAAGTAGTAGTTAAGGCAAGAGGAAAGCTAATTTCAAAGGCAGTTGATGTAGTTGAAATTTTTAAAAACCGGTTCATGCCAACAATAAACCTCAAGAAAATAAACATTTCAACTGAAGAATTGACTTCAGAAGATGGCTCAAAGAGCAAAGTATCTGCAATTGAAATAATTATTGCAAAATAATTATTACGGTGCAAGATCTTGAAGGGAATTTTAGATACTAAGGGTGTTGTCCTCGCACTCATTTTTGGTTTTTTATTAATTTTTTTCGGAGGTCCAAATTACCTAATTCTGATGCTCTGGTTTTTTGTTCTTGCAATAATTGTAACCAGATATGAATACGAAACAAAAAAAGAACTTGGACTTTATGAACATGAAAGAAGTTGGGAAAATGTTTTCTCAAATGGCCTGGTGCCAGTAATACTTGCATACTTATCTCCTCAAATCGGAGCAATGCCATTTATTGCATCGATGGCAGCAGTAACGGCCGACAAATTTGGTTCAGAGGTTGGAGTATTAGACAAAGAAGACCCGATTTCTATAATAAGCTTCAAAAAAGTGAAACCTGGAACCAGCGGGGCAATAAGCAAAATGGGAACAGTTGCATCGATGGGCGCAGGAGCACTAATTGGACTTGGAGCAATATTCCTATTTGGAATAACACCCGAGAAAGCAGTGATCGTAAGCCTTGCCGGCTTAGGCGGATCATTAATAGATACATTCTTTGGATTTTTTGAAGAAAGAGGACTTGGAACAAAGGACACGACAAACATACTTGGATCAATTGCAGGGGCTCTTTTAGGGTTCTTAATAAAATAGGTGAAAACAAATGAGAGCATTCATTATAGCAGGCGGAGAAGGAACGAGATTAAGACCATATACATATTCTACACCAAAGCCAATGCTAAGACTTGGCGGAAAACCAATTTTAGAATATGTGATTGAAAATTTGCGCAGGTGTGAAATAAAGAACATAACCATCACCGTCGGATATCTTCACCAGCAAATAATAGACCATTTTGGAGATGGAAGCAAATTCGGAGTCAAAATAGATTATATAATAGAGAAGAAATACAGAGGAACGGCTGGGGCGCTTTCTGATTTAAAAGGAAAAATAAAAGAGCCCTTTTTTGTTTTGATGGGAGATCATATAACAAACATAGATTTGAAAAAAATGCACCAAAGTCATAAAAAAAGTCAATCAATTGCAACGATTGCACTCTTTAAAAGCAGAACGCAAATTGATTTCGGAGTTGCAACGAGAAAGGATGAATACATAAGTGGATTTGTTGAAAAACCACTTCTAGAGCACGAATTTAATACGGGGATTTATCTTTTTGAAGCAGAAGCCCTGGATTTCGTTGAAGATGGAGACGATTTTGCAAAAAACGTTTTTCCTAAGATTCTTTCAAAGAAAGAAAAAATAGGTGCTTATCCATTTGATGATGTCTGGTTTGATATAGGAAGAGTTGCAGACTACGACAGACTAGTCGAACTTTTCAGTGTGATAAAGTTCTTCAGAGATGTTGAAGGAAAAATTTAATCATTTTTTTTAAACCATTCCCAAGTACTCTTTAAACCACTAAATAAACTAACAGAAGGAGAAAAACCGAGCTCTTTTTTAATTTTTGAAATGGATGCGACAGAGTGAAGAATGTCTCCCTTACGCGCAGGAGAATAAACAACAGGAACAGAAGTGCCCGAGATGGAATTAACCTGTCCAATTAGAGAATTAATTGAGGTTTGAGTTCCGCTTCCGACATTGTAGATCGGAGAAGAATTGCGGGAAGAATTGGTTGCAGCACAAAAGAGAGCAGAAACAACATCGGAAACATATATGAAATCCCGAGTCTGACTTCCATCTCCAAAAACAGTTATAGGGGAATTGTTTTTTAATGAATTAAAAAATTTAGTAATGACACCTGAATACGATGAGGATGGGTTTTGCCTTGGACCAAAAACATTAAAGAAACGCAGGCACGTAGTTTGAAAAGAATGATCAGAAAAATCATGGGCAATATTTTCCATATCGATTTTTGATTTAGCATAGGGAGAAAGAGGGCAGAGTTCTTGAGTTTCGGAAATTGGAACTGGTGCATCGCCATAAACTGCAGCAGAGGAAGCCAAAACTGCCTTAGGAATTTTAAAATTTTTGCAAAAATTTAGAACGTTTTTTGTTCCTTCTTTATTAATAAGATAAGTTTTTTGGGGATCTTCAATTGAATTTTGAACAGAAACCTGCGCGGCAAGGTGGAAAGCACAATCAATTTTGCTCAGGGGAGAAATTGAAGAAAGATCATCTAAAATCGATAGATCAAAAAACTCCAGATTTTCATGCTTTGGTAAATTTGCCAGAGAGCCATTTGAAAGATCATCAATAACATAGACCATATGACCTTTTGAAACAAGAAAATCGCAAAGGTGCGAACCAATAAAACCGGCACCTCCAGTCACTAAATAACTATGAGTAGGCAATGACATGCAAAATCACCTTAGATAAAAAATAAAGAGGGTTAGTAAGCCAAAGAAAAATTCAAGAAACACAAAAAATGAAACCAGATTAGGCTCGCTTACTCCGCCAGAAAATTTCATGATGTATTGCGAGAGAGAAATGGGTTTTTCAGGAGAAAATAATTTGCCCTCTTGAAAAATTCCCGCCCAACCCTTGGAAGGAAAACGATTGAGGAGCTTTATTGCAAAATCTAAGAGATAGGGAAGAATAAGTACGAAACCCAGAGCTTCAAAATTTCCAATTATCACAGCGCATGCAAGAGCCGCTCCAATAGAAAGAGTGCCAACATCGCCAGGAAAAATTTTAGAGGGGTAGCGATTTAAGAGCAAAAACCCAAAAAGAGCACCCATCATAGGAAGAGAAATTGCAAGCATATCAAATTTCGAATTAGTAACTGCAAAAAAACTCAAAAACGCAAACATTACAAAACCCATCCCAGCTTCCATTCCATTGAAACCAGCAAGCATATTTGTGAGATTAGAGCAAACGGCAACAGCCAGAGGAATTAGGAGAAATAAGTAAATCGGACCAAAATCGACGATACCGATAAATGGCAGCAGGATTGAAGTATCACCAGAAAAATTTACAACCACTAGAGGAATCGCTGCAAAAAGAGGTAAAAATGCCTTAACCATTTGGGGCATATCAATCAAGTCATCTACAAGGCCAATCAAACCGACAAGAATTATTGTAAGAAGACTTGCAAGCACAAAAACAAGATTGAGATTATGAGTGTAAAAAGTACTTATGAAAATAACTATCAAAACCCCAAAAGTGAAACCAGTTAAAATTCCAAGACCCCCCATCTCAGCAACCTGAGGTTTATCAGGCTTATTAATATCATTTCCAAACATCCCACTTGCAATAAGTTTAGGACGCAGAAAATAAGTTGCAACATAGGAAAGAATTGCGGAAATGATTCCGATAATCAAAATGAATAAAAATTCCATAAAAATCACGATTTTTTGGATTTGCGCATTTTTTCAAGCGAAGATTTTGCAAATGATTCGGAATAATCAGAAGAATCGGAAAGAATTTTTGCAAGTTCATCAACTTCAGAATCGCTTGCACCAACAAATGATGCAACAGAGCGTCCGTGTAGTTTCATGTGTCCTTTTTGAATTCCTTCGCCGGAAAGAGCAAGAAGGGCAGAGAAGTTATTTGCAAGACCCACACATGCAATAGCCTGCGCCAATTCACCGGAAGAAGAAACACCAAGAATTTTCTGAGTTATTTTTGCAATTGGAGAAGAATTTACAGCAGGACCAACAGTTGCAAGAGCAAGAGGAAGTTCTATTTCTCCAAACAAATCCCCATTTGGAAGAAGAGAGTATCGAGTAAGAGGAGAATATTTTCCACTCATTGCAGCATATGCGTGGGCGGCAGCCTCTGCAGACCTCCAATCATTTCCGGAAGCAACTACAGCAGAACTTATTCCGTTCATGATGCCTTTATTGTGGGTTGCGCAACGATAAACATCAGATTCTGCAAAAGCATAGGCGTCCAAAACACCCTCGATTTCAGAGGAAGTTAAGTTTTCCTTGCTCCAAGTAGCACATGCATAGGTTTTTCTTTTTGTTGCAAGGTTTGTCAAGATTCTAAGCCGGATTTTTCCTCCGATAAGAGAATGAATTTTTGGAGCAAGAAATTCCATGAGTGAATTTATCATGTTTGCGCCTTGGGCATTGCCAACATTTACAGTAATATTTGCAATGAAAATTGGACCTCGGGAACTTGAAACAACAGTTGCAGATAGATCAGTTGCTTTAATCCCGTATTTTTCTTTTGGTTTTAGAAATTCGTTTGCTGCAGATAGAAGAGAAGATTTGTGAGAAGAGATTTTTGAAATGGCATCTTTGGAGTTTGTTGGATTCATGATTTGTATTTGACCAATCATCAAAGGTGGATCGGATTTTGCACTAAAACCTTTTGGAAGGCAAAGTTTTGCACCTTTTGAAGCGGCTGCAACAACAGAAGGCTCTTCGACTGCAAGAGGAATCACATAGTCTTTTGAATTTATTTTAAAATTTGTTGCAAGACCGATAGGTAAGTGATAAACTCCAATGACATTCTCAACGATTTTATCAGCAGAAGCTAAATCCATCGAACCTCCATTTTTGAGAATTGAAATTTCTTGATCGTTAAGGTTGCGGACTTTTTTTAAGACAGAAAGTCGTTCATCGACAGATAATTTGAAGTAACCGGAAAAAGAATTCATGAATTAAACCCCTTTTGAAATTTTTTTAGACGCAGTTGAGATTTTTGAAAAAATTGCATCTATTCTTTTAAGGTAAAGTTCCTTTAAAATTAGATCGAGTGGCCTAAAATCATCTATCTCGGAGGAAAAATAGTATTTCCCTTTTTTTCGATTTATAAGTCCAGAACTTTGCAGGCGTGAAAGATGATAATAGATTGCCTTGTGCCGATTTGATGAAGAGGGGTCAATATCCATTTTTTCAAGAATTTGTGAGGTTGTTGGTGCAACAGAATCATAATGAAAATCAATCAAGGTTTCAAGAAGGTCAAAAACCTGTTTTCTTGATTCATTTGGATTGATTAGTCCGAGGGAAAGGGCAAGCCATCGAATGGTTGATTTTTTGGTAACAAGAACATCGTCATTTAGAGAAAGATCTCGGATCACAGTTTCATTAAGAATGTATTTTGACTCAGGAATCATGGATAATCATCGAAAATAAGAATTTAAAGCATATCTAAAAAACTTTTAGAAAAGGCGAAGATGATTGTCAGCAATTAAATGAGAAACATATCCAAGAGTTGCAAAAAAGGAAAACTCAAAACCAAATAAAAAATAGAGCAAAACGCCCAAAAGAGCAGAAAATGTTAATGAATGAGTTATTCCTCGATGTTTTGGCTTAAAAAAACGAATGAAAACAAAATAGCAGCCAATTAGAACCAAGGCATTTTTCACAATATCAATGAACAAAGAAACAGTTATGGAGCAAACAGAACTGCAGGAAGCAGAGTAAGAAATTAAGAGGGAAAACGCAATGGATGAATAATCAAGAAGTTGTTTGCCTTTTGAAAGATCATGATCAACATCGGGAAGTAGAGCAAAAATAGCACAGATTAAGATAAGAAAAAATGAGGAGAAACTTAGAAATGGGTGGCCCAAAAGAAAAAGGGCGGCAAGGGAAAATAATATTCCAATGAGGAAATGTTGTTTGTAGTTCACAATAGTTAATAGAGGAATAGAATTTTATTGCTCCCTGGAAACAAAATAATCTGCAAGAAGAAGCAAATCTTTTTTGTATTGGGAATCGGAAAGAGAATCAAGCTGAGTTTTTGCATCAGTAATAAGTTTTCTTGAAAAGGCGATTGCATAATCAATTGATCCGGTTTTTTTCATAATAGCAATTGCAGTTTTTATCTGAGCAGAATCTTTTGTATGAGAAGAAAGAATTGAAATAAGTTTACTTCGATCCTCTTTTGATGCTTTTGAAAGAGAGTGGACAACCATCAAGGTTCTTTTGCCTTCACTAATGTCTCCGCCAATTTCTTTTTTGTATTTTTCAAAATCACCAATCAGGTTTAAGATGTCGTCATGGATTTGAAAGGCAAGGCCTATTTTTCTGCCAAATAATTCAAGCTTTTGCTGGGTTTTTTCATCATTGGAGGCGAGAAAGCTTCCAGCTCGCATGGAAAAGCCAACAAGAGCGGCAGTTTTTCCTCCGATCATCGATAGATATTCAGATTCAGAAACATCAAATTGATTTTCCTTTATCCAGAAAATTTCTTTCCCTTGACCATCAACAACTTCCTTGAAGGATTCGAGGGCAAGTTTTTGGAATATGATTTGACGATCAGCAGGAAGATTGAGATTTACAAGTCTTTTTAGAAGAAGCGTGTAGAGAGCATCTCCAGAATTAAGAGCCATTGCAAGCCCATGGGAGATGTGGAGAGTTGGAACACCGCGTCTAAATTGAGAGTCATCTTCAATATCATCGTGAATAAGAGTAAAGTTGTGGAAAAATTCGATTATGGAAGCAACTTCAATTAAAAGAGAGTTTTCCTTTTGAGTTGGTTTGGGTTTAGTTAGGAAGTAGGAAAGAAAAACCAGAAGAGGCCTAACGCGTTTTCCACCTCTAGATAAATAAGGACCAAGGAGAGAATAAACTCGTTTATCTTCGGAGTTTAAAACAGACTGAAGATGAGTTTCCAGTTCAGATAAATGAGGTTTAAGACGCTCATAAACTTCCATTGAAGCCAACCACGCAAAAATTATTTCGATTTTGTTGTAGAGTGGAAATTTCCGTCAGAATCGCGAGTGTATTTGTGGGCAGGGTTTATTCTGCAGACAAAAACGGATTTTTCTTCCTTAAGTTCGGACCAAAGACCTTTGAAAATATGACAATCGGGACATGCGGGCATGAGAACACCTCAACATATAATTGAGAATATGGATACACATTAATCGTTTAAAACCCTTTTGACTCAAAGCAAAGTTATGCAAAAACTAATCGCATTGGCAATCTTGTTCATATTGGCTTTTGGCTGCGTAGGTCAAAACCAGGCACAGATAAATCAAAATACGGAAAAAATTCAAGAAAACATTACTCAAATAAACCAAACAAATGTTTCGGAAAACATCAGCTGCTCAAACACATGTGAAGGAGTAGAACGACCAGCATGCACCGGAAGATGGGAATCTCAAAGAGTGAGGGGAGAATGCGTTTGCCAATTTGTTTGCGATGTAACCCAAGAAACACCCACAATTACGCAAGAACAGAATTTGAGCGTCGGTCAGATTAACCAAACACTTGATCAAAGAAACATAGAGCAGATAATGAACGATAGCATAAGTAGAATAAAAAATGATTTTTACTCAAGATATAGTTCTGGAATTTTTAGTCAAACTACATACACGATTGTTCCTGATCAAATCGATCCGCAAAATTCAATTACATTTGGCAATTATGTCGATATTATGCCGCAGATAAATGGGGCCAAAGACAGCAGAATGATTGGATTTGCAAATGTAGTTTTCAAAGACAATAACGGAATAGTAATTAGAATATACAACTCATTTTTGTTTAATGAAAGCACAAGCGCACTTGATTCGCAGGAAAATTACAGAGTGAATTATTCAAATAAAATGCTCAGAGGATGCATCAATACAAACAAGGATTTAATACCAAAAACACAAAATAGGATTTACTCAAATATAATTGGAATTTGTGACAGATTAATAGAGGAAAATTAAAAATAGATAAAAAGGAAAAAGTTAAAGCACAGATTTCAAAAATCCATTATTGTCCCGAGTGAATTTGTGAGTTGGATTATTAGTGCACAATAGAGCCCCTTCTTTTTTTGAAAGGGGTGCATGCATACCGTAACTCATACAGCATTCAGGACAGCCCATTACATACTCATTTGACATTTTCTTACCCCTGGTCGCGCGCCTTTGCGCAAATAGTGTTCTGCAAATAAATTTATAGATGTTATCAGTAGCTTATTTATGTGCCAGCTATGCGAAAAAACAACAAACCTAGCAAACTATCAGCAGATATTTGAAAAAACGTTTGAGGAAGATTTGCAAATACTCGAAAATACAAAAGGCAAAATAGATGAGATGAAGGGAATATCAAATAATTTTTTGACGACGATAAATTTTCCATTTAAAGTAAAGGTGCCATTATTTGAACCAAGAGTCGGGTTTTGTGCACCAAATAATTATTTTCAAAATATTTTTCTAAATGGAGAAAAATTAGGGAATTCGTTCACAAATAAAAGCACCAGATCAGTATTTTTTAATTCGGGGAGAATGATACTAATTTCAAAATCACTTAACATAGGCGGAGTTGGAGAATTTTATACATCATATTTGGCAGTTAATTTTGAAAAAGGAGAATACGAATTAGAAGTTGGAGAAAAACAACTAAAACTTAGCGCAAAAAAAAGATCAAAAGCAAAAAATCTCTTAAATGGGGAGATAAAAGAGTTTGAAATAGCGTTTTCTTTTTCACATGAAAATTTGGATGGAAAATTTATCCAGAAATCACAAGTTGCAAATTCAACATTATTTAGTGGGGTTTATGGCCAAAAATCAAATGGTCCGGTAAATGCAGCAAAAAAAGTTGCTTCAATGGACTTGGAGGGCTATGTCATTACAGTTCCTCATTTTGCACCGCATCCATATTTGCTTAAGGTAAAAAATGAACTAGGGATTGCAAGCAATAGAGCATTTCAGGAGCAGGTAATAGATTATTTTAAGGAGCATAAATAGAAAAAATAACAAAAAGAAAAATAAAAAATTATTTTTTCTTGATTACAAAAAAATAGATTGCAAGTGCCAATGCAACCAAAACTACTGCACCTAAAACAAAAGGCAAAATGCGCTCGGGTGGAATGGGAGTATTTTCACTTAATCTTGTTGAAGTCGGAATTGAATCATTTGCAGCGGGAGATGCAATAGGTACAAGGTCAGGAGCCTGAGGAATCGAATCATTTTCAGAAATATTTTGAGCACCGCATTTTTGAGGGCAAGTAAAACGATTTTCGCCTAACGATTCATCACAGGAAGTTGACAAGGAGCATGCAACAGTCAAAATAAGTGCATTTGAAAGAACCTTTTTAGATGATGAAAAAACCTCGGTTGGGCCAATTGTAAAGGAACCAACAGTTTTTGCTTTTGCGCGGTATGTAACGGATTTTTCAGAATTTGCAGGAATTGAAATGGTCCAATCATAACTTGGAGGCCTAACTGCAAGAACATCATCACTTGGAGTTGAATACTCTTTTGGAAGAGGATCAACCATTTCAAAGTTTGAGGCAGATTCACGAATCAAAAATGAAGATTCGGATGAACCTAAATTCTTTATTGTGATCGTAACAGTAAATGGAGAATCCAAATTCACAACTAAGGATGAAACCGATTTTTCAACTTCAAAAACTGAATCGCCCCCAGAAACAGGAGCTGAGCAAGAACTATTGGCAGTTGTTGCAAATGAAACTGAAAACAAAAATACAAAAATAAACAATGCAGAGATAAAAGACTTTAAAAAATTCATAATTAACACCCGCTTACATCACTCTTGGAAGGACAATTTACCTGACCATTATCGTTGGAGCAACGATCAGAATTGTAACTGCAATGATTAACTTGTTTCCCGCCGGATTTCCAACTCCATCCAGGACCAGTGAAAAAGTCTCCGCCAGTATTTCCAACAGTATCAATAAAGGAATACTTTGAATCACCTGGAAGCCAGACCACATTGTAAAGATGTCCAGGAGTGCGCATCGAAAGGATTTCGTTTTTCTTAAAACCAGATTTTCTTAATGCAGTAGTAACTGCAAAAGAATAATCAACACAGGTTCCAGTATTCAGAGTATTGATTGATGCATGAGTCGGAATATCAGCCAAAGCATTGTTGTTGTCCTGAGGATTGGTATCGCTATTATACCATCCATCTTTTGCAGATTTTCCAAATATTCCCCAATCAGTGTAATAACACCACAATTGATTGAATTTTATATTTGCCATAGGCCAAGGATTGTACGCCTGGAAATGAGGATAAACACTACCATCACAGAAAGAAGCATCCTTGCAACACGCTTCAGCAGTGTAGTAGTCTTTCATATAAACAGCAGAAGAACCAAGACTTCTAACTAAATAAGCTGCCTTGCAGAACTTCATTGTAGAATCCGTACCAATTAGAGACAGAGGACTTTTGGCACGAGTATCTGCAATTGCCTGATCGCATGCTCCGGTTTTTGAATAATCATAGCCTCGATTTTTAGATGGATTTGGAGAAAATGAATCAACAACACCGTTGCAACAAAGTTCGGCATCACGATTCAAATAATCTAAATTTTCATCGCAAACTTCAACGGCATTGCATGCGCCAATACCATTATTGTAATTCAAACCTGAGCCGCCGCCACTTGGCCATTTATTATTGCACACAGTATCAGATGGATAGTAGATTGTCGAAGTTGCAGTACACTGTGCTTTTGATGCAACGTTTATATTGAGAGTTCTTACACTGGTTAAATTGTAAGTATCTTCAACAGTCAAAGTAACAACATGTGTCCCAGGATCAGTAAAGGTTATGCTTGCAATAGAATAGTCAGACTTTGAATTTGGAAGAGGCGAACGTGAATTTCCTCCAAATTTTAAATCGAGATTATGATTTACACCCGCATCAGACCAAGAAAGACGAGCAGATTTAATAGAACCGCCGGGATTTTGACTTGATGCCTTGATGTTGAAAACAGCACTAGTGCCATGTTTTATTGAGGTTCCTGCAGGAGCAGTAAAGTATACACTTGGGGTGTAGATAGTCAACTTTGTTTTAAAGTTATATATTGATGAATTGTTGCAAAGATCTGCGCAACTTGAAACTTTGTACTGATAGGTTGTATCATCATTCAAATCATCCAAATTCACAGAATGGGAAAATTTGAGAAGTGCAGCAATATTGGAATAGTCCAGATCAGCAAAAGTTTGGAAAAGATCTCCAGTTACAGAGTATTGAGAAGAAGAAATGGCACTTCCAACCATAGCAGATGAGAAAAACTGGGCAGTTGATGCGCCTTTTGTACGCGCGGATGGAGCATTGATGACAGGAGTTATTGCTGGGGAGCTTGGATTAGAAATAATATCTATTTGCCCTCGAGAAACTGGATCTGGGGAAGGGACAAAAGGACGGATAGTATAATAAGTTAGAATGTCTTCAAATCGATGAGTGGAGGGTGGAGGAACCTGAGTCCACGAGGTTTCTCCTTGTGCCCGATAATAAACAACTGACGTAGAACTAACATCAGTATTCCAAATTATTCTTGCAGAAACATCGGCCACATCAGTTGAATTGACACCACTAATTTCTGGAATTACAGGAAGAGTTCTGACACTAATGTTTGAGGAATAGTTGCAAGAGTTTGACGTGCACACCTGAGCCCAGAGAGTATAATTAGTATAGGATCTTAGATTATCAATTCGGATGTTCCTAGAAGAAAGAAGATTCGAATAACTCATAATCTTCGTTCCGGTTGAATTTCTATAATATAGAGTTAAATTGGAAGAAACATTTGTTTCCAAATCCACATCAATGTAGAAGTAAGAAGGGTTTGCATGGATGCTCAAAACACGAACGAAATTTGTTGGTTCGGTAGATTCGCTGTATGCAGAGGTAAGACGTACTGAAGCATATGGACGAGAGGGAGAATAATACGCAGATGCAACGGAAGAATTAAGATCAAGCGAATCCAATCGAACAGTCACATTTCTTATCCCGGAAGAGCCATTATACGTATGAGTAAAACGATTTTCTGGAGTGAGAACATAAGTCCCAACTAAATCGCCAGATCGAAAAATCTGGAAAGTTGCATTTGTCAGTTCAACAGCTTGGGTTTGAGTGTAGCGAAAACCAACGGAAGAAAGTTTAACAAGAAGACCGGAGGGAACGTCAACAGTATCATTTACATACAAGTTGTAATTTCCATTTCCTGAATAAGAAACAGAAAAAGAAATACCGGCTAAAAGACCTAGCAAAATCAAAGATGCAATAAAAATTTTCATAATAATCAACCAATTCGATCAATACATATAGTGAACTTAGAGTATTAAGAAAAAATATTTAAATGAATTTAAGAGAAAACACGAAAAGACACATAATATAAATTAATAGAGATACCAATCAAATGTGGTAAAAAGAGCAAAAGTATTTGATTGGAATAGAACAATCCATCCGGACAAGACAGACATCCAGCTCCACGCTCAATTAGGAAGAAAAATACTTCTTGAAACAATAACCGATGGACAAAAACCACCATATAATCGAGCGCTAAGAACAATGGAACTTGGAGTTGGAACAATAGAACTGACAAGCGCACTTCGAAGATTCAAAATAGGAAAAATAACACTCGAAGAACTAAATAGTATATATAATAGAAGATTTATCTGCGGACAAAAAACAGAAACAGTAGAGAAAGTAATTGAAAGATACGCACAAAAATGTGCAAAAAATGTCGATCAAAGAGTACTTGGAGCAATAAAAGAGACAAGATGGCAGGATGAAGTAGTTGCAATTCTCTCAGCATCCATAGATGTTTCAATAAGAAAAATGCTTGAGATACTTGATGCAGGAGAATTGTTTGATACAATCATTGCAAACCAACTCATAAGTGAAGGAGAGGTAGTTTTGGGAGTAACTAGCCGAATTTATGGAAGCAAAAGGGAAGAGATGGAGAAGTTTGCAAGAGAAAACCACATACAACTAGATAATATAGTATATATGGGGGATTGTGAAGATGATGCTGCAATTGCCCCAATTCTAAAGAGAGGAAGCTTCATAGTTTCGTTTATGGCAGAAGAGAGATTTAAGGAAGAAATGGCAAGGAAACATGGCGCATTTGTTCCAAAAGACGAGAGAGACTTGACAAAATATCTAAGACTAAAAAGTTAGAAAGAATTAATTCAAAGGCCATCAAACTTACAGAAGTTTTTTATCATAAGTAGCAAAAGATTTTAATGAGTTGTATTAAAAGTAATAAAGTGTATTAATAGGTCGATCAAATGAAACTCAAAAAAATAATCCTAATAGGCGCAATCGGTTGCGCACCCCAAAGAGCACCCCAAACATCAGATTTTGGCAGACAAAATTATCACATCAATTGGGCTCAGAATAGAGCTCCAACTCACGAAGAAATCAGACCTAGTGAAGAAGCACAGGACATTTGCAGAGAGAGAACAATTACAACTACAGATAGACCAATCAGAATAAGGCAAAACGAAGAAGTAGTAGCTGAGATTTTGGCAGTGAACCCCACCAGAACCTGGGGCTCAAGATGTGGACCCATAAGAGAAGTTTTAATTACTTTCCAGATTGCGCCATCAGGAACGGCAGAAGTCATAATACCCGAACAACAGCTGAATGGGAACGTTGCAACAACAGAAATAACTCCAAGGGGAAGTAGCACAATTAGAATAGCTGCGACTCTTTGTAGCAGAAACACGGTTGCGGTGAGAGTTATGACAGAGCAAGAAGGACTAGAAACCCGAAGTAATGGAGATCGTTGTCCAAGTCAATAATCTTTTAATTTTAAAGACAAAAATCGACTAATTTTGCAAAAAAGTATAACCAAAACAAGAGAAAACGAGTGACGAGACTAAAAGAAAGATAAAAAATATCGACGAGTAACAGAAACGTTTATAAATATTAAATACTTATTCATCCTGCTTTGATTATAAGCGCAAATGGAAAAACTTTTATCACAAAAAAACAGCCATTAAAACAGCTGTTTTTGAAAAGTTGAAAAAATTTAATTTTCTTCGACGAAGTGAAAGAAGCTTTATAAACCCTTTGCTCCACTTATAAGAAAGCTTATTCTATGAGCGAATCCGTTTATCGGTTTCGCGAGATTTGTAGGTCGCAAGACCAAACTTCTCTGATCTCAGAGAAATTCATGCGTGTGAAGTGATGACAAGAGTAAGATACATATCGAGCGATAGTAAAAATCAAATTTCACATCTGTAAAGATTAAAATTTGATTCACTAGAATGAAAACCATATGTATGCTACACGCCATATAGTGGATGGCTTGGCTTGTGCCCGCACGACCACGCGGTAAGCGGCGAAACGCCACGGGTAGACGCACGCAGTCTTTGATCCGTGGATCTGGTGGTGCGCAGTAGTGCGCAGCAACCCCCCGAAATGAAGCATCTTAGTAGGGGGTGGAAAAGAAATCAATTGAGATCCGGTTAGTAACAGCGAGTGAAAGCCGGTCAGATCACGCTGAATTCCGTTTAAGTAATTAGACGGTAGATGTAGCGGGGAGTATCCTTCTTTTGAACCGAAGTCTTCTGGAAAGTAGTGCCATAGCGAGTAATAGCCTCGTAGGTGAAGGAAGAGGGAGCGATCCAATAAGAGTAGTGTCCTTTGGGTTAGGGGCATGAATATGGGTCTATCAAGATCTAAATCTAAATATGGGGCATAAGACCGATAGCGAAACAGTAGCGCGAGCGAATGCTGAAAAGCACTGCGGAAGCAGTGTGAAAAGTACCTGAAACTATATGGTTACAGAATGGTAAGGCGTAAAAGCTTAGTAGTATGGAAGTGAGAAATCGAAAGGTTTGGATCGACATATTATAGCAGCGTTTTATCTTTCTTCTCGAAGCAAGAGCCAGGGAGTTATTAGGCGTGGCGAGATGAGAATCGAAGCGAAAGCAAGAATCCGCAGTACACTTGATGTACGAGGGATATCGTGGTAATTCGCGATTAGTCACTCTTTGTAGACCCGAAGCCATTGTGAACTACACCCGACCAGAGCGAAGTCAATCTGACGATTGATGGAGGCTCGCAACTATTGGTGGTATATTCCCCTTAGGTGAGTTGGGCGTAGGGGTGATAGTCCTGTCGAACTTGGCGATAGCGGGTTCCCTCTGAAATGTCTCTCAGGACAGCGTCCGTGGAGAAGGATATAGTGGTAGAGCACCGATTAGGTGGATTGGCCCCGAGAGGGGTCGCCATCTTCTCAAACTCCGAATGCTATATCTTCTGAGAAGCGGGCAGTCGGGGCGCCGGAGTAAGTCTGGTGTCCCTTACGGGAACGACCGTACGAGAGGTTAAGGGCCCTAAATGCTAGTTAAGTGCAAATCTGAAAAGCGTCTCTATTCAAAAACAACCGGGAGGTAGGCTCAGAAGCAGCCATCCTTTAAACAACGCGTAATAGCGGACCGGTCTAGAGTACAGATTCTGAAAATTCACGGGGCTCAAACTAGCTTCCGATACCTCTCCAATGTAAAAAACATTGAGTAAGGGGGCGAACGGATCACTGCGAAGTGTGGTGGTGACATCACATGGAGTGTTCTGTTACGAATATCCTGGTGTAAGTAGCAGCGTATATGGATGAGAATTCCATACATCTAATAGAGCAAGGTTTCCTCAGCAACGTTCGTCAGCTGAGGGTTAGGCGGTCCTAAGGATGATGGTAACTCCTGAAATCCGAAATTAGGGAAAGCAGTTAATATTCTGCTCCTATGCAGATAGGTTTGATCGATCTTCTTAACGCTTTTGGATAGGTGAAGCGGCAGCAAGCCGTTTGATGAATATAAACCTGCGGAGTCTCATTGTGAGGAGAAGCAGGTGAAGTTCTTAGAGGTAATTTCATCAATTCCGGAGGCCCATGAAAAAAGAGGTCGTACGATTCTGCATATCCGTACCGAGAACTGGTACAGGTGCTCTAGCTGAAAAGGCTAAGATGTGGTAGGAGAACCTAGGCAAGGGAACTCGGCAAGTTAGTCCTGTAACTTAGGGATAAAGGATGTCTTCGTATGAGTAATACGGAGATCTCAGTAACAAGGGGAGTGCGACTGTTTACCAAAAACACAGGTCACCGCAGAGCCGAAAGGCTGCGTATGGTGGCTGACGTCTGCTCACTGCCAGTACCTGAAAACGGGGTTCAACCTGGAGAAGGGCTGGTAAAGAGCGGGGGTAACTCTGACCCTCTTAAGGTAGCGTAATACCTCGCCGCTTAATTGGCGGCTTGCATGAATGACGTAACGACACTCCCACTGTCCCTACTTGGGACCTGGTGAACTCACTTGCCGGTGAAGATGCCGGTAAATTCCAGAGGGAAACGAAGACTCCATGGAGCTTTACTATAGCCTGATGTTGTAATACGAGATTTGCTACCAAGCGTAAGTGGGAGCCGTTATGTTGCAGCTTCCGGGTTGCAAATAGGCGAAAGTGTTACACCACTTAGTAGATTTTGTATTGCTTACCCGAAAGGGAACAGCGTCAGGTGGATAGTTTGGCTGGGGCGGTACGCCCTCGATAAGGAAACAAGGGCGCCCAATGTTCAGCTCATTCCGGTCAGAAATCGGAAGTAGAGGGTTAATAACAAATGCTGGGCTGACTGTATTCCGAAAAGCGTGGAATGCAGAGACGAAAGTCGGGTATAACGAACATTGTTGCCTTGTTGATAGGGGCACAATCTGTCAGACAAGCTACCCTGGAGGTAACAGGCTCGTCGCGGGTGAGAGTACACATCGACCCCGCGGTTTGGTACATCGCTGTCGGCTTGGGACATCCTGGTCGTGTAGGAGCGGCCAAGGGTTGGGTTGTTCATCCATTAAAGTCCCACATGAGCTGGGTTCAGTACGTCGCGAGACAGTACGGTAGTATCTCCTGGAA